>JBBKVS010000096.1:0-8312 GCA_037968555.1 Lysobacterales bacterium
CGTTGTTTGAACGTCTGCAACAGGCGCAAGGACCATTGATAATCCGCCCCAGGCCGAACATTGCGGTACAGCGCTTCTACGGTTTCTATATTGTGATTGAACACATCCGGTGGCGAGGCACTGAAAATATCCAGGGCTTTTTCCAGTTTGCTGCGGCCGCGGAAGTCCGGCACCAGGATTTCCACCTGGATGCCCGGATTGGCTGTACGGATGGCACCTATGCACTCGGCAAAATGTGCCGCACCGCCATCACGCAGGTCATCTCTATCGACCGAAGTGATAACCACATAACGCAAGCCCATTTCCTGTACCGAGGCTGCCAATTGCTGTGGTTCATTCACATCGGGTGCCAATGGCCGACCATGGGCCACATCACAAAATGAACAACGACGCGTGCAAATCTCGCCCAGCACCATGAAAGTGGCTGTGCCCTTGGAAAAGCACTCGTGAATATTCGGGCATGAGGCTTCTTCGCAGACCGTCACCAGTTTCCGGTCACGCAAGCGTGCCTTCAACTCACCCACGGCATTGCCGGCAGGCAGCCGCACCCGTATCCAGGGTGGCTTACGCAGAATCGGCACCGAATGATCGAATTGCGCGGTATTGCGCGACATTTTGGCTTCGCCCTGCTCTTTGGCGCCAGCCACAGTGCTGCTGGCCAATTTGAGGCCCTGCGGGATATTGAGCACCAGTTTGTCCGCTTCATTCATGCGGTCCATTCTCCTACTTTTACAGCATCAATGCGCTCATAACCGAGTTGATCGACCAATTCTTTGACCAGTCGCTGTTGCACTTCGGCCAAATCCACCGTTGCGAAGTTCGATAAATCCGTCACTTCCAGCCCGGCATAACCACAGGGATTGATGCGCCGGAACGGCTCGAGATCCATATCGATGTTGAAAGCCAGGCCATGAAAAGAGCAGCCACGCCGCACTCGTAAACCCAGCGAGGCAATCTTGGCATCCTGCACATAGATACCGGGAGCGCCAGTTCGCCGCTCTGCCAGCACAGCATAATGGGCCAGCACGCGCAGAATGGCTTCTTCAAGCCGGCACACCAGCGCTTTCACACCGATGCCCAGGCGGCGCAAATCCACCAGCGGATAGGCCACGATCTGGCCGGGGCCGTGATAGGTTACCTGGCCTCCGCGATCCACCTGTACTACCGGGATGTCACCGGCAGCCAGCACATGCTCGGCTTTACCGGCCTGGCCCTGGGTAAACACTGGCGTATGCTGCACCAGCCACAGCTCATCGGCGGTATTTTCATCACGGGCATCGGTAAAAGCCTGCATGGCCCGCCACACCGGTTCGTAAGTCTGTAAGCCCAATTCGCGCAGCACCAGGCACTTGGCTGCCGCAGGGCGTTTGATCTCATTCGCTGATATGGTTTGGGCGGTGTTCATTACAAAGCCATGACCACCTGGTCGCAGTCTGTCAGTGCCTGGTAAATACTGTCCAGCTGTTCTTGCGATAGCGCTTCGATGACTGCGGTCAGGGACAGGTAATTACCCGCCTTGCTTAGCGAAGTTGTGATCTCTTCGCCGGCAAAAAGTACTGATCGAGACAAAATGATGTCGCTGACCAGCTGGGTGAACTCTGCACTGTTCCGTCCCATGGCCTTGATCGGGAAACGGCAGGGAAATTCCAGTAAAGTGCTGCGATCATTCGTCGTCATCGCCCATCATTCCATCGACCCACAGCATCAGGCCATCCCAGGTGCGGCCCATAAAGCCGGCTTCTTCAATTGCGGCCAAGGTCACCAGATCCAGGCTGGCAATGGCTTTGTCATCCAGGCTGATGTTGATACTGCCCACCACGGCACCATCGGCCAGCGGGGCTGTCAGCTGGGATCGCAGTTCAACCTTGGCCGACAGGTCATCATAGCGGCCGCGCTGGATGGTAATGAACAGGGGTTGAGCCAGGCCAGTGCTGACTTCTTCGTTGGTGCCTTTCCAGACTTTGGCCTTGGCCAGTTCTGTTCTGGCTTCATACAGCTGGATGGTTTCATAGAAGCGGAAACCGTAATTCAGCAGGGTCTGGCTTTCGCTGGCCCGCGAAGACTCGGAATCCGAACCCATTACTGCAGCCACCAGTCGCATACCGTCCCGCAGGGCCGATGAGGCCAGGCAATAACCGGCTGATTCAGTGTGGCCGGTTTTCAGCCCATCGATGGCCGGATCACGCCACAACAAGGTATTGCGGTTGTGCTGGCGAATTTCGTTGAAGGTAAATTCTTTTTCTGAATACCAGGCGTAGTAATCCGGGAATTCGTTGATGATGGCTGAGCTCAGCCGGGCCACATCACGAGCCGTGGTGTAATGCTCTTCATGCGGCAAGCCGGTGGAATTTATGAAGTGGGTGCCGTTCATGCCCAGTTCTTCCGAGTAGTGGTTCATCAGGCCTGCAAACGCTTCTTCGCTGCCGGCTATGTGTTCTGCCAAAGCTACACAGGCATCATTGCCAGACTGGATGACCATGCCACGAATCAAATCCAGGATAGTCGGGCTCATGGCCGGATCAATGAACATACGTGAACCGCCGGTGCGCCAAGCCGTTTCACTTACTGTTACGGTATCTTCGAGCTTGATTTTACCGGCAGCCAACTCTTTGAACACCACGTAAGAGGTCATTAGCTTGGTGATGCTGGCGGGTTCTACCCGCATATCGGCATTGTGTTCAACCAGGATCTGCTGGCTGTAAAAATCCTGCAGGATGTAACTCCTGGCACCCAGCACCGGAGCCGCAGGAATGGGTGCTGGCCCGCTGGGCACTGCCGGCGTGGGCAGGTTAGGCACCTGCGCAGATAGCGTCGTAGTGAGCGGTGCAGCAAACAGCAGCGCTGTCAGGATGAGCAATCTATTCATTTATGTTCAATCTGTTTCACGTGAGGGGTGATTATTGCGGAAAGCAATCAAGGTTTCACTCTATGTGGGCGTTCGAAGCCCAGTTCAATGGCGCGCTGAATAACCGCATCCACCTCGCGAGCGGTGCTGAAGGGCCCCAACCACACGCGGTACATGCGATCACCCTTGTTTATGCTGGCGGGTTTCAGGTCTACGCCTTCGAGTCGATCAAGCATTTCTTCAGCGCCGTTTTTCTTGCCATAGGCGCCCATTTGCAGGAATACGATTTCATCGCCACCGGTGGCGCTGGCCACGCGCAATTCACTGGGCGTGGCGGGCGGCATCCTGCTGGTATCAATAACCCGGACCTCAACATTGGCAGTGCCTCTGCCTGTCATGTCCAGGCGTATGGCAGCAGCGTATGACATATCGATCAGGCGGTCGTGCTTGAACGGACCCCGGTCATTGATTTTGACAATGATCTTGCGGCCATTGTCCAGGTTGGTGACTTCGGCATAAGTCGGCAAGGGCAAAGTTTTATGCGCCGCCGTGGCCAGGTGCATGTCGTAGGGTTCGCCGCTGGAAGTACGCCGGCCATGGAACTTGGTGCCGTACCAGGAGGCAACGCCGCGCTGCTTATATCCTGTGGCTGAATCCAGAACGCGGTATTTTTTGCCAAATACTTCGTAGGGCGTGTGGTTGCCATAGGAAGCGCGCGGCTCATTGCGCGGCACGGCATCCTTGACATCGGCGGCGGTGATGCGCACATCAGAAGGCCCATCACTTGCCTCCTTGGGCGGCGATGTTTTCGGCGACGCTTTCGGCCCTTCGACAGTGGGCTTGCTGCCGCAACCAGCCAATAGAAGCAGGCTGCTTGCCAGCATCAACGGCAAGCAGCAAGGTAAACCTTTTATCAAGGCTGCATCCCTTTGCGTATCTCTTCGCTGAGCTCATAAACTGCCATGGCATACAGCGGACTACGGTTATAACGCGTGATCACGTAAAAATTCTTGAAGGTCAGCCAGTATTCTTCACCGGTTTTTTCTTCCAAACCGGTAACCGTTGCCAGCGCAGTCGGGTCAGCACCTTCTGCTGTGAACCCGCCTGCCGCCAGCTCTGCCACGCTGCTCTTGACCTTGTAGTCGCGCTCAGCCACCAGGCTCTTGTCTGCATCCGCTGAAACATTGGCCTTCATCACCACTGGTTCGCCGTAGGCCCAACCGTGCACATGCAGGTAATTGGCCACACTGCCGATGATGTCATCCAGCGAACTCCACAGATCGCGCTGACCGTCACCATCCAGGTCCACTGCATAGGCCCGATAACTGCTGGGCATGAACTGCCCCAGACCCATGGCGCCTGCATAGGATCCGGTCACTTCATCCAGCGGCAAATTTTCTTCATGGCCCAATACCAGGAAATTCATCAATTCACTGGAAAAAAAGGCGGAACGGTCATTGCCGGTTTTGGGGTAATGAAAAGCCAGGGTGGCCAGGGCATCCAATACACGGTAACTACCGGTGATGCGGCCATAGGAAGTTTCCACACCAATGATGGCGACGATGAACTGGGGGTCGACCTGGTAACGCTCGGCGGCTTTGGTAATGCGCTCTGCATTTTCCCGCCAGAACACCACACCATCGTCTATGCGCCTTTGATTCAGGAAAATCGGCCGGTAGTCATACCAGGCCTTTCCCTCTGCCGGACGGCTGATGGCATCGACAATGGATTGCTTGAATTCAGCCTGTTGCAATAACTCCAGTACCACCTGCTCATCCAATTGGTGCTCCGCGGCAGCCTTTTGTGCGAACTCTTCCACGCCGGGATGCGGTTCGGCGAAGCAGGATGAACTCAGGCTGGCGACCAGGCACATGCTGGCCAGTCGCAGGCTTAGCGGCATGACACGCATAGCGCTGGAGTCTTGCGAAACATTCGTCGCGTGGCTGTTTTTTTGAGTCACTCTATTGTCCTGTAATTTCACTCATTGGATCATGGGTGAGTTGATTGGAATTGGCTACGGCCAAGTTTAACTTAATCGGCCAGTGGTTTGAGACATCACTCACGGGCTCGTGGTTCTCAACGCATGAACCTGCGATGGCCATAAACGGACATCAGCATACCGAAACCAGCCAACAGCGTAACAATGGAGGTACCGCCATAACTGATCAGCGGCAGTGGCACGCCTACTACCGGCAGCAAGCCCGATACCATACCTGCGTTGACCAGCACGTATACCGAAAAAGTAAAAGCCAGGCTGCCGGCCAGCAAGCGCGAGTAGGTATCCTTGGCCAGGCTGGCAATATAGAGACTGCGACCTATGATAAACAGATAGACCAGGAACAGCAGGCTCACACCCAGCAAGCCAAATTCTTCGGACAAAACTGCCAGGATGAAATCGGTATGACGTTCCGGAATGTATTCCAGTCGTGATTGGGTGCCGTGCAACCAGCCCTTGCCGGTCCAGCCACCGGAGCCCACAGCAATCTTGGACTGGATGATGTTCCAGCCGGTACCCAAGGGGTCCGAGCTGGGATCAAGCAAAGTGCGCACACGGTTTTTCTGGTACTCGTGCATGACCATCCACAGGCCAGGCGCGGAAAGGGCTGCCAGCCCCAGCAGGCTGAGTATCCAGCGCCACTTCAAGCCGGCCAGAAAAATCACGATGCAACCGCTGATCCCCACCAGCAATGCCGTACCCAGATCGGGTTGTCGGGCAATCAGCAAGGCCGGGGCCGAGAGCAGGATGAAAGCCATAAAGGTCATTTGCAGATTGGGCGGCAGGCTGCGCGGATGAAAAAACCAGGCCAGTGTCATGGGCAGGGCCAGTTTCATGATTTCGGAGGGTTGAAAGCGCACCACACCAAAATCCAGCCAGCGATCGGCACCTTTGCCTACGCCCACCACCCAGGTAGCGGCCAGCAAAACCAGACCGACTGCATACAGCCAGGGCGACCAGGTGCGCAGGATGTGCGGCGGAACCAGGCTGAGTGTCAACAAGGCGACCAATCCTGCGCCTATGCGCACAGCCTGGCGCAGCACTTCATCCAGGTCCTCGCCCGAGGCGCTATACAGCACCACCAAGCCCGCGCCCAACAATAACAACAGCGCAGCCAGCAAAGGCCAGTCCAGCCGCGGCCAGGAAGTCCAGGCGGGTAGCAGTCGGCGCATCATTCGGGCTCCTGCGCTAACCAGGCATCAATGGTGCTTCTGGCCACCGGCGCTGCTTCGCGCGAACCGCCGCCGCCATTTTCCACCACTACCGCCACCACGATGGCGGGTTGATCAAAGGGCGCGTAGGCAATAAACAACGCATGGTGACGCAAATGATCGGCCACATTACTGCTCTGTTTCGCCTGATCCTGTGACATTTTGACCACCTGGGCCGTTCCTGATTTGCCCGCCATCTCGTAACCAGCCAATGGCAGCAATGCGCGGGCGGTACCCGCTGAACCATGGATTACCCGGTGCATGCCACTGCGTACTGCATCCCAGTTGGCAGTATTTTTAATCACCACCTGCTCAGCCAGTGGCGCCTGAATACGTTGCACACGCTCATTACCGGGTTCCTTGGCGGCATACAGCAGGCGTGGTTCAAAACGCTGTCCACCATTGGCCAGGGTGGACAAGGCCACGGCCAGTTGCAGCGGCGTCACCACATTGAAACCCTGGCCAATACCGGCAATCACGGTCTCGCCGGGATACCAGGGCTGGTTGAAGCGACCGCGCTTCCAGGCTCGCGAAGGCAGGATTCCGGTGGCTTCACCGGGCAAGTCCACACCCGTTAGCTGGCCAAAGCCGAATTGCGACAAATAGTCGTGCAGGCGGTCTATGCCCAGATCCAGAGCCATCTGGTAGAAGTAGGAATTGACCGACATTTCCAGCGCCGATTCGATATTCACCCAGCCATGGCCGCCTTCACGCCAATCGCGATAGGGTCGACTGACGCCCGGCAGGAAAAACTTGCCGCTGGAGAAAACGCGTCTGCCCACCGTGGAAATGCCTACTTCCAAACCCGCCAGACCCACAAAGGGTTTAAGCGTTGAGCCCGGTTCGAAGCTGCCCTGGATGGCGCGATTGAACAAGGCTCTGCCCGGTGAGTCCAGTATGGCTTTATAAGCCGCCGAACTGATGCCATAAACAAAAGGATTGGGATCGAAAGCGGGTTTGCTGACCATGGCCAGCACCGAGCCGTCATTGGGATTGATGGCCACCACTGAGCCCGGCCTGTCACCCAGCGCATCCCAGGCTGCCTGTTGTACTGCAATGTCCAGCGACAGCACCAGGTCATCACCATGCTGCGGATCACGCCGCTCCAGCACCTGGATGACTCGACCCTGTACGTTGGTCTCAGCGGTTTCGAGTCCACTGCTGCCATGCAGTCTGTGCTCGTACTGTTTCTCAATACCGCTTTTGCCGATATGGGTATTGGACCGGTAATCATCCGTATCGATATCGGCCAGGTCATTTTCATCGATGCGGCCCACGTATCCCAACACGTGGGTGAGCAGCTCCTTGTAAGGGTAGTAGCGTGACAGGTACGGCACCACATCCACGCCAGGATAGCGATGTCTATCCACCGCAAAACGCGCAACTTCATTTTCGTCCAGGTTGAACTTCAGTGGTACAGCATCAAAACTACGATAGCGATTTCTGTCCTTATTAAAACGTTCCAGCACGTCTTCAGGCAGTTCCACCAGCGCACCTAAAGCCAGTATGGTTTGTTCCAGATCTTCAACTTTTTCAGGAACAATTTCCAGGCGGTAAGCTGGCAGGTTTTCAGCTACAGGACGGCCCCGCCGGTCGTAGATCAAACCACGGTTGGGCGCCACCGGGACCATTTTTACCTGGTTGTTGATGGACTGCGTTTTGAACTCTTCGTGCTGGACCACCTGCAACCAGAAATAACGCAAGGTCAGTCCGGCCACCACCAGCAACAGCAAGACAAAGCCGGTAACAATACGCGATCGAAACAAGCGTGTTTCCAGGTAAGGATCTTTCAAGGGACGGCCGAGGCGGCCTCCCAACAGGCGTTTGAATTTCATGAGCGGCGGCTCACAAGAACTCAGGAATGCGCACGATGGCGGGAAGCACCGCGATAGCGATCCAGCAACAGAAACAGCCAGGGCCAAACCAGCATACCCACCACCGGTGCCAGCCAATAAGAGGCTGAAGGCAGTGAATCGCCGCGCAGGCTGACAATCCACACCACGATGATGCGATCGTTCACCAGCAAGGCCAGCACCGACAAGGCTTGCTGCCAGGGAGGAAAGAAGCGCAAACGCGGCCGGAAGCGGGTGACCAGGTAGGTCAGGATCACCAGTCCCAGGGGGTGCATGCCCAACAGGCTGCCAGTGAGCAAATCCAGCGCCAGCCCCAACAGGAAAGCCGCACCCAGGGTGATGATGCCCTGGGTTTCCAGCGACCAGAAAATCAACACCAGTGCCACCCAATAAGGCCGCAGAAACTC
>JBBKVS010000097.1:0-12643 GCA_037968555.1 Lysobacterales bacterium
AAAAGAGCTTCGAGGAACCCGGCTTCGTAGGCGCCGGTATTGCCGAAAACGTGCTCAACGCCCCACTGCTTAAGTGTCTCGCAGGTTATCTGGCCTCCGGTTACATCCTTAAGTGTTACGCCATCACCGCTAAATGGCGCAGTGATGGCATCCGCCATCCGCCCGGCAGCCGTCGCAGAGATGCCAGCGGCTGCCATGCCGACGACAAATCGCCGGCGGGAAATTTGCCCTGCCAATAGGTCGCCCAGCAGTTGTCTCAACATAAGCGGAACCAAGAGGGCGGGCACACCGTCTGGGTCGGTGAATCCGCGTGCGTAGCCAGCCGGATCAGTACGCCACTCTGAAAGTGAGGCCGAAAGTCCGAGGTGGCGCAAAACTGGTCAGCAGTAGTTCCTCGCGTCCCCCTCCGGGCGGTTGCCCGACCACTTGTGGAGGCGTCAACAGGTTGTTGGGCGTAGTAAACTGTCCAGCCATCACGTCATCATCCTCTATATTCTTTACCCAAGCTTCCAGCGTCCACGCGTTTCCGGAGTCGTAGATCAGGCGAAAGTCCGTGCGTGTAAACGACTCCTGAAGATTCTGTGGGTTGTTGAATGCCAGCAGATAAAATTCGCTCTCGTAGTGAAAGTTGATCCTGGGCGTGAGACTGGCGCCGCCGCCGAAGTTCCAGGATACGGGCTCCAGACCGATGTTCAACGACCATTCCGGCGACTTCAGCAGGGTATTGCCAGACAGATCTTCCAGCACGATACCCGGAGATTGGGGATCGTCGACGTTATTAAATTTGTCGTACTCGGTGTCCAGGTAGGCGATTGTCAGATCCAGCCGACCGGTTTCGCTGAACAACAGGCTGCCCGCAAACTCGGCGCCGAACAAAGTGGATTCGCCTGCGTTGGAGGTAATGACAGCCGCGTTCTGCACCTGGCTGACCTGCTGGTCATCGAATTTGTAATGGAAGAATGCGAAGTCGGCCTGGGCTTTTCCTTCCCAGAACCTGCCTTTGACGCCTGCTTCGAAAGCGAGATTGGTTTCAGGGTCGTAAGTGTTGCCGTCGTTGAAGCCGCCGGATCTATATCCCTCGGTAGCAGAGACGAACAACAGCCAGTCAGGCCTGAACTGCCAGTCAAGGCCCAGTTTCCAGTTGGTCTCGCTCCAGCTGTCTTTCCGGTCGCGGATCAGACAGCGGTAAACCACAACGTTGCCATTGCTACAGATGGGCGAGTTACCTGGAATCGGGAACTGCAAATCCGCTTGGGTAAAGGCACGCGGTGCGGTCAGGGGGTCAAGTGTGAACCCGGTATAAGAGCCTTTTCCGTCATCTTTCTCATCGCGCGTCCAGCGCAGGCCGGCGGTCACTCGAAACTGTTCTTCAGCACCGAAGCGGTAAGATGCCTGGCCGAATGCCGCGACTGATTCCGCCAGCTGGTCATTGATTCGATTGATCCGCGTAGCGGGATCCGCTGCCAGCCGCGGCGGAGGGGCGCCCAGGAACGGCGCGATGAAGCCGGTACCGCGCAGGCCTTCGAGTATGGCGTCAAAATCGGTATCTTGTGATTCTTCGAAATAATACAGCCCCACAAGCCATTCCCATGGGCTGTCCGAATATAGTGATGCCAGCCGCAACTCGTGGCTGAAGGAGTCGGCCACCTGGTCAGTGACTGCGTAGTTGCCCGTCCTCGGGCCTACTGCAGCTGTACACGGTATCGATGGTGGATTGAATCGGCACAGATCCGCGACCCTGGGTATCTGGTCGGTTCCGTCACGGTCGACAACGTTTTTGCGCTCATTACTGCGTATCGCACCCAGATAGGTCAGCCTCGTGGCGCCCAGATCCCAGTTCAATTCAGCCTTCATGCCCCAATCAACATTGTCGGTCGACGGATCGATATTCAGGCCGAAATTCTGGGGGTCAGTGACGAAAGGATAGCGGAAAGGGGTTGGATCTTTCGATCGGTCGAAGGGCAGGGCCGTCATGACGGTGCCCGCGCCTCCCTGCTCGAAATAGTCGGCACTGAGCAGCAGTGAAACCGTGTCCGTGGGGTCGAACAGCAAAGATCCACGTACACCAAAATAGTCCAGATCGTCACCATCCTCAACGCCAATATTGTTGCGTAGGCCGTCGCGCTTGCGGTAAGTGAACGCCAGTCGGCCAGCCACTTTTTCATCCACGATGGGAGCGTTCAAGGCACCCTGAACGCCAACGAGAGAGTCTGACCCAACCGTGAATTCGGCATCCGTCCCATAGCTGTAAGTCGGGCGGCGTGATATCACGTTTACCGTACCGGAGGTTGTATTTCGACCGTACAGGGTGCCTTGCGGTCCACGCAGGACCTCGACACGCTCGATGTCATAGAAAAGTGCGTTGCCGCTCGAAATTCTGGGCAGGTAGACGCCGTCCAGGTGCACGGCAATGGATGGATCGCCGTCATTGGTAACATTATCGTTTGAAATTCCCCGGACTGTGATCTGTGCACCGCCAAAGCCCAGGTTCAGGTCGCCGAACTTGAAATTCGGCACTGCCATTTCCAGGTCTTCGACACGCGTGATGCCGCTTCGATCCAACGCGGCTTGATCGAATGCAGAGATTGCCATCGCCGTATCCAGAACAGTGGATTGGCGCTTTTCCGCCGTCACCACAACTTCTTCAAGAACGTTTTCTGCGCTTAAGGCCGTAGCGATCAGAAGGCCTGCGATTGTCATACCGACTTTCTGAATTATTTGGTGAGCTGTGTGCGTCATCGGCTGTTTCCTGTGACGAATTAGAGCGATCAATGGTGTGAGATGATTGCTCTGGTTGAAGGGCTGTTACGTTTGGCGTATCCGTTCATCCACTGATTGGGCAGCACTGGAAATATGCCCAGTCCGAAAATGTAATGTAACGTACAGTGTTATTTTGATCAAGGGCTTGTCAATATAAAACCTCGTACTATGGGTGATTCCTTATCAACCGGGGCGGCGTGAAACACTATCCGCCGATTGGCAGCGGGACCTGCCCGCGATTCAGGCCCTGCAAATATTCTTCAGTTCGGTATGGAACTCCATCGCATGCGACCCTCCCTCGCGTCCGATCCCTGATTGCCCGACCCCGCCGAACGGTGTGCGCAAGTCGCGAATCATCCAGCCATTGATCCAGCACACACCCACTCGCAGCTTCTCCGCTACGGATTGAGCGCGTTCGGAATCGGCTGACCACACGGTCGCCGCCAGTCCGTAAGGTGAATCATTGGCGAGCGCCACGGCTTCGTCGTCGCTATCGACCGCCCGAACATGACAGCAAGGGCCGAAAATTTCTTCTCTAACGGTGTCGGCCGACTCGTCCAGCCCCATCCAGATGGTGGGCTCGATCCAGGCGCCTCGCGCGAGTTCTTTGGGTACCTGCGGGATGCCACCACCAACGAGAATCTCTGCGCCTTCCTTCTTCGCCTTTGCGTAGCAGTTGAGCACCTTCTCCTGATGTTCATGACTGACCAGTGGGCCCAGCCTGGTCTCCGCAGCAGTTGGATCGCCAGCAACATGGGCCCTGGCCGCCTGCTGAAGCCTGGTGACGAATTCGTCGATTCGTGATCTGGCGACATAGATTCGCTCTGTTCCCAGGCAGATCTGTCCGCAATTGTAAAAAGCAGATGCAGCGGTGCCTGCAACCGCACGGTCCATGTCACAATCGTCCAGCACCAGCGCCGGATTCTTGCCACCAAGTTCCAAAGATACATCGCGCACCCCAACGGCAGCTGCTCGCATGATGGCTGTGCCGGTTACCGTTTCACCGGTAAAATTGATCGCATCGACACCCGGGTGAGAAACCATGAACTCGCCCGTGGCATCCGCCCCGAAGCCCTGGAGTATATTAACGACTCCGGGTGGAAGGCCGGCCTCATTGAATACCTCACCGAGCATCGCGGCAGTGCTTGGAGTGAATTCTGAAGGTTTCAGCACGACGCAATTTCCCCAGGCAAGCGCGGGGGCGAGCTTCCACGTCGCCATGATCAGCGGCAGGTTCCATGGGCAGATGGCGGCAATGACGCCTTTGGGCATACGCTGGGGCACGTTCGTGGCCTGTCCGCCTCCGGGCAGCGGAGTCGTGATGACAGGGTGCTGTTCCGTTCGAGCGGCGATTTCTGCAAAAGTATCCAGCTGTTGCGCGCCACGCGGAACTTCGATTGATGACACCGAAGTCCACGGGTGCCCGCTGTCGGCTATTTCCGCTGCGATAAACGCCTCGGATCTGTCACGGATGATTTGAGCGGCGCGGTTCAGGATCTGGAAGCGCTGCGCTGCCGGCATGGTTCCCCAGGCTCCCCGCAGCGCCATGCGTGCCGCGTTGACGGCATCGTCGACGTCTTCTCGGCTAGCCGCATGCACTTCGGCCGAATGTGAACCATCGATCGGACTCTTGAGTTCGAATGTTTCGCGTGACCGTCTGTAGCTGCCGTTTACGAAGTTCAATACCTGGCGAGTCCTGGTCATGATATTTGTCTCTCTGGGGCTGCTTACCGCGTCTTCTTCGGTGCGGGCCTGGCTTTGAGGCCCGCGTCTTCAGGAAATCCAAATGCGTCCAGAAACCGATCAACGACGTGTGTCGCACGATCTCGCATAGACCGCTCCGATGGTGGTGGTGTCTGTAGATAAAGCTGAGCGAGATACCAATGATGCAAAAGCATTCCGATGAGAAATTCGGCGCTTTCTTCCGGGTTGTCTATTTCAAGTAATCCCCGGGATTTCAGCCGCTCCATGTAGCTGACCACCAGGTCATGACTGCGCTTCGGACCATGCTCGTAGTACATTGCCGCAATCTGTGGAAAACGGTCGCGCTCGGCAACGATCAATCTGAGCAGTTGCCGATGTTGGCTGGAAAATACGACCTTCATTCGCTGTAGCGCGAAAGTTATCAAAGTCGTGCGCAGATCCTCCGATATATCCAGGTCAGGTTTCTGCCGGTTGGAGACGATATCGTCGATGACCGCGTGAAACAATTCTTCTTTGGTCGAAAAGTAGTTGTAAAGCGTCGCTTTTGAGCCGCCGCACCGATCGACGATGGCGTCGATGGATGTTTCTCCATAGCCATGATCCAAAAACAGATCAGCTGCCGCTTTGAGAATTTTTGCGCGCCTGTTCCGCCCGCGAGCGGATTTGGGTTTAACCGCTGGGGTTGTCATGCTGAATCCGACACCGAATGTGCAGGTGGACCCGAGCCCCGTTGCCATTCAATGTCGATATCCAGATCGCTGCGGCACAGTGCGTGCAGAAAACAGGTCTGTTCCCCCATGTCGAGCAACTTGCGGGCAAATTCGGGCTCAATCGGGCCGTTCAGGTGCACGTGCGTTTCAACCGCATCACAGCGTCCCCGGCCGCCACCGATTGAAAAGTGCACATCCTGAATGACTCGGTAATCCGTCAGCTTCTGTCGGGTTATCCGTGCGTATCGTCCCAGCTGGGTCATGAAGCAGAAAGCAATCCCCGCGGCAGCATAGCTGGCGGCATTGGGTGCCTTGCCACTTCCCCCGAATTCCGGGTTTTCATCTGAAATGAAGCGAAAGCTCGACCCGAGTGGGCTGAAAAGGTCCTGGTGTATTTCCTTCGTGCCATCATCAAGCAGGCGACATGTGCCTCGAATATGAAGGTCCCTGTCCTGGCTGGCTGCCAGGCTGGTGGCATATCCTCCGGCAACGCCATGCCGTGTTTCTATATCGGTGAGTTTTCGGACCAGGACATCGTCTTCGGGTTCAGAACGTTCAGGTTTCAGCAGGCCAAAATCAAGCTCCGCGTCCAGGTTGTCTGACGCTTTAATAGTGCGAACACGGTCGGTTGATTGCGTGGCGCCATTAACTGTGAGTGTGAACAGTGATTCCTGTGAATCGCGCACCAGTGCGTACACCGGTGATGCCTGCACCGCGTCTCGCAGAAGCTCAGCCAGGGTTTCGTCGTCGGCGCTGCTTTCAATCCACGCTTTCAGAAGCGGGTTAGACGCTCCGCCTCGCATGGTTCCCTGCACCGCGGAGCCGTTCATGGAGTAGAAATTGTCCAGCACGAGAACTATGTTGTCGATGACGATCCTGCGTGCGCTGGCAAGCGCCAGGGTTTCGCTCATGCAGGAGGCCACCAAACCCGTGGTGAAGAATGCCAGCGGGCAGGGGGCGCTGTCGTAACCCTTGAGATAAGGACCTTCGTCACTCGACAATCGCCAGAGGGTACTGCTTTGCGGAGAACGAACGATGGCCTCTTTTTGCATCAACGAGAGAGAACGTCCCCATAGGCGGATGCTTTGCCCATGCCGGTTCTGGACCGGCACGAAGCCGTATTGCGGTTGGTCTGTGAAGTTGAAGACCAGTGGGCGGCCGCTGGCCAACAGCGACTCTTTTTCAGTGGATTTTGCAGTCATGGCTATTCGCTATCAGGCGGCTTGGCCGCGATTTTTGTCCACACGGGCCATCGTGTACACATCTGTTCCGGGGTGGTAATCGGCCCAAGCGAACCAGAAAATCTTATTGTAGTGCGGAATCGGCCGCAACCGGGAACCTTGGAGTGTTCCGCGAGTGCAGTTTCCATCGAGACTCCATACGGATTGTGTTTCCTGATCCGTAAACTGATCTGTGTTGTCCTTTCGGCCGAAGGTCAGTACACGGCCAGGCTCAACTTCCCGGGAGAATACTTGCGCATAGTCACCGTCAAAAGCAGTGACCACAAGTACAGGCGTAGCGCCCAATTCGTCATTAATCACTGTGTCGGAACCGAGCGCAGCCATAGGGTAAGCGCATTCCTCGCCATTGACCTCAACACCGAGCACCAGTTGTTTCAGTGACAAGCGGTCGTCGGTACCGTTCATCAATGGATATATCAGGACCGGGCTGGCGGGATCGATGACTTCGGCGCGCGAAAGCACTTTAAGATAGAAGATATCGCGCCAGGTTTTTGGCCGGATCCAGACGCTCGATTGCGGATACAGGAGTGCCCAGCTTGTCAGGCTCATCATGATCGTTGGCAAAGTTTTCAGAGACAAGGAGCCATCAGCAGAAGCATTATGCAACTGAGTGATGGAGCAGCGGTTCTTTCTGTCATAGAACACCATGTTATTGGCGATTGCTGCCGTGATCATGATCTCTGGCTGATTGAATGCGCCGGAGTTCTCGTAGGCCATCGAGCTGTGAGACAGGATGCAGTGCGTCATCATGAATGGCGCCGATCCTTCTGGCTGATGAACGATGTGTGGCCGGCGTGCAAGCCGTGCAATGAAGGCCCAGGGCCGGTTGTCCGGATCGATAACTCCGACGACTTCTTCACTGCCGTCGAACTCCTTCAGCGCTTGTTCAATAGAGATGAATCTGGGCTTGAGTACCGGCTGGAACAAAAGCCGGGTGTGCATCAGAAATCCAAACCCAAGCACGCCGGCAAAGAGGATGCTCGAGCCAATGACGATGGGTGGAACCGTGTCGCCACGGAGTGCCCATACCCATGAAATGATCATCCCCAGCAAAGAAAGTGCGAACAGCAGCTGCGATCGCTGATAAATCAGACGCGCACCGCTTGCTTGCGCCGCGAACCGATTGGTCCACATCAGAATGCCGAGCGTGCCCGGCAAAATGGAAATGGCGCACATCAAAGTGGCCACAGCCGCGAGCCATTCCGACCCTGCCATGAATTTCTCCTTTTGGACTCGCCGACTCCGTTGATACTTATTCAGCGTGAGTGGCCATGTTCAATCACCCTGCTTTTGGGTAACCAGTGGACGGTCGTTACACATTGTGCAAATAACCAACTGTACTGTACAGTACAGACTAATGGGTCGTGACCACAGTGTCAATACAGTCCGAAATACGTGTTTGGCGAAACCCGCCATCCCTTGGATAAAGTCCATGGACACCGGCTGGTGCGACTGACTGTGTGATGTCGCAGAATGGAACCTGCCACAAGGGAGGAGTGTTACGAAATGGTAAGCCACACGAATTCGACTAACAGTGATGCACTGGTGGCAGAAGCCATCGACAACGGCCGCGTCAGCGGACCACAACTGCTGGTGGTTGGCCTGTGCATGATGCTGAACGTAATCGATGGTTTCGACATCACGGCCATGGCCGTGGTCGCCAGCACGGTGTCGGCTGAGCTGGCCTTGACGCCTGACCGGCTAGGATGGATTTTCAGTTTTGCGCTGGCCGGCATGGTGAGCGGCGCCATGTTCCTCGCACCGGTCTCGGACCTGGTGGGACGGCGAGCGACCATCATTGTCAGCGTCGTGTTGGTCGCGGTATCCATACTCTTGACCGCCAGAGCCACCTCTTTGACGGAATTCCTGGTTCTCCGATTTATTTCGGGCATTGGTGCCGGTGCCATGCTGGCCTGTCAGGCGACCCTGGCTGCGGAATACAGCCCCGACAAATACCGCGCCTTGTCTGTTGCAGTTGTGACCTCAGGCTATCCGGCCGGCGCCATGATGACATCCGTTGTCGCCGGATTCGTCATGCCGGAGTATGGTTGGCGAGGCATGTTCTGGTTCGGTGGCGCGATGACGCTCAGCATGGGGTTTGTAGCCTGGCTACTATTACCGGAGTCACTCAAGTACCTACTCGAACGCCGCCCGAAAAACGCATTGGCACGGATCAACAATATCCTCAGCAAACTCGACAAGGAGCAGCTCGAGAGCATGCCGGAGATGTCATCGGGGCAGGTCGGGCGTAAATCGGGTCTTGCAAAGTCCATACTTACCTTGTTGAGCCCTCTTCACCGCCGTGTCACGCTGATGCTTTGGATCACGTTTTTCCTGTGCTTTGCAACCTTGTATTTCCTGATGAGTTGGATTCCTAAGCTGATGGAAGACTCCGGTTATGATGGAGTTGTGGGTCACCAGGCATTTTTCCTGTTCAATCTGGGCGGGGTCATCGGAATTTATCTGCTGGGCATACTGTCCACCCGCTTCAAACTGTCCACACTGGTTTCTGTGTTGTTGTTTTCATCGGCCGTGGGCATGGTTGTGTTTGCTTTGGCACCGCGCAACCTGACGCTACTCATGGTCATCATTTTCCTTATTGGCGTCATGCAACAAGGCGGGTTCACGGGCTTATACGGCGCGGCAGTCAAGTCGTATCCGACGGAGGTTCGCAGCACCGGCCTGGGTTGGGCAATTGGGCTTGGGCGCACGGGCGCGGTGGCTGGACCTGCAATCGCCGGTTACACCATTGCAGCCGGATTGGACATGTCTGCCAATTTCATAATTTTCGCCATACCGATGGCGATTGGTGGGCTGATCGCTTTCCGATTGAATCTCCGGTAGCAGAAGATGCCACGAATTAACCGAAGGTCGTCTTGCCCTGAAACGGGGCGTCCCCCGAAGGCAGGTGGTCCGGAGGCTGTCCCGCTGCCAACGGCAATGGGTCGGGTACAGCGCCACCTAAGGAAAGCATCATGAATGTCATCGGCCGCAGAGAATTTCTTTTGGGTGCCACGGCGCTCGCGGGTCTCGCAGCGTTGGCCGGCTGCGACAAAAGCCGGGAAGATCATGCCACTGATGCCCAGGGCGACAATGGGCTTGCAGCCCTTGTGTTGACGCTTTTTCCGCACCAGGGGGTTGCCAGCGAGGTATACGCTGACGTCGCAGAGCGCGCCCGCAAATCACTCGAAGCTCGCGTCGATTGGGACGATCTCCGGCAGGAGGGCGCCAGCCTTCTGGAATCGATCGGGACGGAGCAGTGGGCTGCACTCGATGATGCAGCCAGGGCCGCATTTGCGAGTGCAATCAGTGATACCCGCTTTTTCAAATCGTTCTACCAGGCGGCATTGCCCGAATTTTATTCACACCCTGATGTTTGGAGGCGCCTCGGATATCCCGGGGAATCTGCGAGTCAGGGTGGGTATTTGCACCGGGGTTTCGACAATATCGACTGGTTGCCGGAGGATCAGCCGTGAAGACGTTCGAGAAATTGGATGATACGGTCGTCGTGGTCATTGGCTCAGGGGCAGGCGGCGGCGTGCTGGCTAATGAGCTCGCGCAATCCGGAGTAAATGTAGTTTGTCTGGAGGCAGGGCGTCGGCTCGGACCGGGTGAGATCGTCAATGACGAACGCATCATGGACCAGCGCATGACCTGGCGGGACCGCCGCATCGGCGAAGGCCAGCTCAATCCACGCTTCCCGGCATGGATGTGCAAAACCGTTGGCGGTACGACCATGCATTGGACCGGTACGGCGGTGCGGTTGCAGGCGCATGAATTCATGCCCAAAACCCACTATGCCTTGCCGGATACCAATGCGATCGATTGGCCGTTGGGGCTGGATGAGTTGGAGCCCTACTACGAGCGCGCCGAATACCGGATGGGTGTTTCCGGCAGGCATGACATGCCGCCGTTACCGATGAACAACAACATGAAAGTGCTGGCTGCCGGTGCGCGCAGGGTAGGCTATCGCCACGTGACGTCAAGCGGTGTTGCCATCAATTCAGTGGCTTTCGACGGGCGTCCGGCATGCCAGCAGATCGGGTTCTGCAAGAGCGGTTGCGTTATTGGCGCGAAATGGTCGACCTACCACGCCGAAATACCAAAGGCGGAAAAGACCGGTCATTTCGAGCTACGTCCGGGTTCGATGGCCTTGCAGATCGAGCATGATCCAGCAGGTCGCGTCATCGGGGTCGTGTATGCCGATGCGAATGGAGCGATCCAGCGTCAAAGCGCGCGGCTGGTGTGCGTTGCCGGGAATGCCATTGAAACGCCGCGCTTGCTTCTGAATTCGAGCAGTTCGATGTTTCCGGATGGACTCGCAAACGGCGCCGGGCAGGTTGGCCACAATTACCTCAAACACGTGGTTCTCGGGGCGTTGGGATTCATGCCGGATGAAGTGCACTTTTATCGAGGGGCGCAACAGGGTGGTCATATAGCCGACGAGCAACGTGATGACCCGTCGAGAGGCTTTGCTGGAGGATACCAGATTGAATCGGCAGCTTTTTCCCCGTTGGCCGTGGCGCGCATTGCATTTGATGGTAAATGGGGCCCCGAGATGTCGGAGGCTCTTGATCAGTACACTCACCTTGCAGCAACTTTTATCACCGGCGAAGATCCGGCGTTATATACAAACGGTATTCGTCTTCATGCCGCGGAGGTCGATGAATACGGATTGCCTATTCCGATCGTGCATTACACAGATCACGAAAACGCTGGCCCCATGCGCAAACACGCGGCGAACGCCGCATCGGCGCTGTTCGACGCCCTTGGCGCCAGGCGGGTAGTGCCGTTCTCGGTCAACATGGCGACGCACAATCTCGGCACTTGCCGCATGAGTTCGAACGCCGCAGACGGTGTATGCAACCAATGGGGTCGAGCGCACGAGATCGACAATCTGTATATATCTGACGGCAGCCAGTTCACATCCAGCGGCTCCGCCAACCCTACGCTTACGATCGTTGCACTGGCCATCCGTCAGGCGGAGCACATCCGCTCGCGCATGGCGGCCGGCGAGGTGTAGATTGTGTTCCGAGTCACATTTTTTAATATGCAGAGACACTAGCACATGAGTAAACGACTCTTAATATCCTTGGCCGTGTTTGCCTCCGCTTGTATCTGGGCGGCCAGCCTGTCGGCAGTGGATAAACCGGAACTGACGGTCGGTGGCCAGGGGGCGAATTGCCTGGAAGATGACGAGTGCTTCAACCGCTTGCATCCGGATATTCCCATGGCTGCGAAGGCCGCTGCCGGGCAAACAATAGTTTTTCGGACCAGAAACGCGAGCGATTTCAATCTCGATCCGGATGACCCGAACGAAGACATGAGAAAGAAAGGTCCGCCCGCCAGTACCGTCCACCCACTTTCCGGTCCGGTCGGGATCGATGGTGCACAGCGCGGCGACGCCCTTGCGGTCACGATTGAGAAGATCGAACCGGGCCGATTCGGTTACACGCAGATAGGTGGCATTGGTTTCATTTCCGATGTGATACCGGGTCCGTTTCGCGTGCTATGGCGGCTCGATGATGATTTTGCGGTATCCGATTCTGTTCCGGGCGTACGTATTCCGAATTCCAGCTTTGCAGGAGTCATTACGGTGTTGCCTGGCCGCGACGAATACCAAGCGATAGAGCAGCGCGAGAGGAAACTTGCGGAGGCGGGAGGAGCCGTGTTTGGGCCACAAGCTGTTCATGCGTCTCCTGCAGCGCTGTGCGGAAACGATGGACCCGGGTCAGAACAATGCCTGCGGACCATTCCACCCCGAGAGCATGGCGGTAATCTCGATATTCGATACATAGGCGTGGGATCGACAATTTACCTGGCTTGCCAGGTCGATGGCTGCGGGCTTGGCATTGGTGATGTGCACTATGCGCAGGGCGACGGAGAGGTAGCTGGTACAGCCATAGAAATGGACGCTGTGGTGACCGTGTCGACTCGTGTGATCAAAGGTGGAGCCACTCAGCTGAAAACGCCCCGATTCGAGGGGCCGGCACGATTGCTCGGTATACCGTCGAGTAGATTCTATGCAACGACAGGGTTTCCTCTGAAGGAGTCAGGTTCTGTTCCGCCTGACATGAATTACCTGCAGTCGCCAGTTGTACCGGAACTGGAAAACCTGTCAAAGGACATTTCGCTCGCTGCGCGCAATGCCTTGCTGGAAATGATCGACCACATCACTACCCGATACGGGCTGACCCGGGAGCAGGCCTACATCGTGGCAAGCGTTGC
>JBBKVS010000098.1:0-3747 GCA_037968555.1 Lysobacterales bacterium
GGCCCGGGGAAATTAATGGGGGTGTAGTGTTTCAGCTTGTTGTCCGGACCCACCACGCCGTAGTGGAAATAAGGCTCGTACTTGGAATAGTTGAAGAACAGCAGCTCGCCAGTACGCTCGTCCAGCTTGGGATGGGCCGAAATTCCATCCAGTGGCACCCAGGATTCAGTGCCGAAATTCTCTAATGTATAAGGGTCGAGGCGATAGCCGTCGCCGCACTGGTAGAAGGTCGACAAGACCTGCCCGGCGTGCACAATCACATCGGTGGAGGAGGCATCCTTGAGGCTACCGTGCGCACCCCAGCCTGGCCGCAGAGATTTCTTGGGATGTTCCATCAAACCAGCCCACAAGGAGTGACCAAGCTCCTGCTCGGCCATAAAGGCTTTGGTGCGGACAAAGCGATTGCGGTACTCCGCCTTGCCATCCGCCAGGCTGATCATATGGATCATGCCGTCGCCTTCAAAGGGGTGGTAGCGGCCTATGGCCTCATGCACCGGGTTTTCAGTGTTGCGCAAATAAACTCCATCCACGTCACGGGGAATCTCGCCAATCACCTGCATATCGCAGGCGTCGTATTCCTCGTAATTGGGCGTCCAGGCCCCATTCATATAGGGGTGATCATTCGGCGCAATGGTGGGCTTGATGCGATTAACTAAGGTGGCGCTCATGTTGCGTCTCCGCTGCTGCTGCCGCGCTTGGGCGGCCAGGGTATGAATGAAGAAGTGCGTTCCAGGTATTCAACATAACCGGGTCGGCTGCGTTTCAGGCGGCGCTCCAGTAAGGCAGCACCGCTCCATTTGATCAGGATAAAAGTCAGGAAGGCTGGCCCGAAAAAGCTCCACATGCCGAGACTGGTTTCAGCGGCGATCAGGTACAGTCCCCACCAAACACAGGTATCACCGAAGTAGTTGGGGTGGCGGGTATAAGCCCACAGCCCTTTATCCATCACCTTGCCGTGGTTGTTGGGGTCGGCTTTGAAGTTGGCCATCTGGTGATCGCCAACGGATTCAAAAAAGATACCCACAGCTGCCAACACTACTCCAACCCAGGCCAGCAGGCCCAGTTGTAATGGCTCTGCCTGGATCTGGCCCAGTTGTACGGGCAATGACACCAGCCAGAGTAAGGGCCCTTGCAGCAGAAATACTTTCATCAGGCTGTGCAGGTGCTTGTTGCCTGGCGCTTTGGCGAGCAAGGCCACATATCGGCCGTCGGGCCCTTCGCGGCGCCAGCGGAAAAACAGGTAGCTGCCCAGGCGCAGGCTCCAGATCGCAGTAATCACGAGGATGAGCAAGCGGCGGTCGGTTTCCCCTCCTGTCATGTAAAAGGTCATCAAGGCCACCAATAAAAAACCGATGGCCCAGAAGCTGTCGATAAACGACACATCTTTAAGTGGAATGCTGATCAGCCACAGCACCACCATGCAGACCATCAGCATGATGAAATTACAGAGCAGGATATTGGCGACTTCGTTCATGTTTTTCTCTTTTGCTGGTTAACGGCCGGTGCTGATTTTTTCGACCTTGAGCATGGCCGCCATCTGTTTTTCCATGAAGGCCGGATCGCGCGCGAGGGCGGCGCGTACGCTGACCGCGAAGGTATCGGTATCGACTTCATGGATGTTCTTTTCAATGGCACGAATGCCGGCTTTGGCCACGATATCCGGCGATTCCTTACGGCCGTCCACGTGTGCCGCCATGCGGGTGTCTATCGAGCCCACAATCAGACTGCTGAGCTGCGTACCCTGGTCGGCCAGTTCGGCCCGTATGTTGGTGGTCAATGCCCGCGCGGCAAACTTCGCCGGTGAATAACCGCCCATGTTGGGTATGGCAACGATGGCTGCAGCCGACAAAACATTGACGATGGCACCACCACCATTGGCAGCCAGTACCGGCGCAAATTGCCGGCACATGGATAAAACGCCAAAGTAGTTAACGTCCATTTCCTGGCGGGCGGCCTGCAGGTCAGGTGCGCCGATCAGGGTGTGGTTGTTGAAGGCACCGGCGTTGTTGATAACGATGGAAACATCCGGACAACTTTTGGCCGCAGCAGCGACCTGCTGCTCGGAAGTGACATCCAGTTCGACCGCCACTGCGCGGCCAGGAAATTCCTGTTCCAGGTGCGCAGCCGCTTCGCGGGAACGCGAACCGACATAAACTTTCTCGGCGCCAGCCTGCAACAGGCATCGCACAAATGCTTCACCTATGCCTCGGTTTCCACCGGTCACGATGGCGATACTGCCTTTAACTTTCATACTAGAACAATCTCTCCTGATGGACTCTCGGCATACAGTGCGTCGATCTCATCTTTGCGGTTTTCGGTTACCAGTGACTGGTTCAGTGTGCCTTTGTCGGACAGTTCGTGACGCGAGGCATCCGGCGCTTTTTTCATAAAGCTGAACCGGCGTACGGCCTTGCTGCTCTGAGGAAAGGCCTGGTTATAGGCCTGTAATTTGGATTCGATGTGCTGGCGGACTTTGGGATGCACCAGCAATGTGGCCAACTCGGCCTTCGGTTCACCGGCGATTTCACGCAGTCCGGCCAGGCTGGGAACGCCCAGAACGGCCAGGTATTCGCGATTCAAACCACACAACAACAGGTCGCCCATGGCAGGTGCCAGGGCTTCAAACAAGCGTGCCCGTACCTGCCCGGCGTAAACCCAGGTGCCGGTACCCAGTTTGAATTCCTCGTTCAGTCGGCCAGCGAAACACAGTCCCTGGGTAGGATCCTGGTCATCATGGAAGCGCGCGGCATCACCGGTGCGGTAAAAGCCTTCCTCATCAAAAGCCGCAGCGGTGGCTTTGGGATTATGCAAATAGCCCGGCATGATGTTGTCGCCACGTAAACGCAATTCGTAGCGGTCGCCATCCGGCACCAGTTTCACTTCCAGGCCAGGCATGGGCAGGCCTATGCCCACTTTGTCGGTATCGAAATAAATCGCCATGCAGCCCGACGCGGTTTCGGTAGCGCCATAGCCCGTGGTCATAAAAATGCGGTGCCGGGTTTCGGCCACTGCCATCTTCTGCAGGCGGTCGTAAATGGGCTGGGGCAGGCCAGCGCCACCGTACAGCACCATGCGCAGTTTGCTGAAAAAGCTTTTGCGCAGCTCAGCATCTTCTTCCAGCGCTTCGACCAGCCAGGCAAAACCGGCCGGCACATTGCAAAAATACGGTACGGAAATTTCCCGCAAGTTACGCAGAGTCTCATTGAACAGGCCCGGTGCTGGTTTGCCTTCGTCGATATACAGCGTGCCACCGAAAACTGCAGCGGCCAGCAGGTTGAAGGCACCCGAGACGTGGCTCCAGGGCAGCCAGTCCAGCATGACATCGTCCCAGCCCGACATGGAGGCCAGCGATTGAAAAGCCTGGAACAGGTTGGTAGAGAGCATGCGCTGGGTCTGGACTACGGCTTTCGGTAAGCCGGTTGAGCCGGAAGTGAGCACATAGACAGCGTGCTCGTCGGCATCCGCCTGCTGCAGGTTTTCCTTTACCTGCGAGGTAGCCGGATGCTGCAACAAAGTCTGAATGGCAATGCTGGCAACACCGCTGGCTGCCGGATCAGCCGTAATCACGGTTCGGTTTTGCACATCAATGGCCTGCAGGGCCGCAGCATACAGGCCTGATTCCTCGGCAAAAATCATCTTCGGCTTGACCAGCTCCAGCACGTATTTGAGCCGGGCAAAATCACCCCCTGCCAGACCGTAGTTCATGCTGACAGGACAGGCACAGACACCTGCTGCCAGGCAAGCCAG
>JBBKVS010000099.1:0-6905 GCA_037968555.1 Lysobacterales bacterium
CTCAAGCTTTTCGGAAGTTTCGTCCCGAGGCTGTGCGCAGACCGACAGCGACAGCGTCGATCCTGCGACGAGCCAGATCACGAGCCATAGGCGCCTCCATCCATTTCCTACCAGGTGTAGCTTCTTCACTCTGTATTGCTCCCTGACTACTTCGGTCCAGAAAAAGCCGGTACATCAAGCGGCGATAATATTTGGGGTCGGAGTAAAAACCAGGCGATTGAAACCTGTTCACACGCAATTGAGCATCGGCCAGGTGACGGACATCAGTTACGACATCAACTCAAGCCTGGAACGCAGTAACGACCGCATCAGGGCAGAAGCCGAACAACTAACCGGCCAACGCCTGCGTCACCGCGTGCGAGGCCCAAAATCCAATCCGCCGTTGAGTTTTTACTCTGACCCCAAATATTTCCAGCGATTGCTGGGGCTCAAATCTAAATATTTTCATGGGTTTCTTAGCTTTTTCTTAGCTTTTTTAGACGAGCTGTTTTGGTGTGCTTGTTGAAATTCGTTGCTTAGCATTGTGCAATTAATGCGCCATGTTAATTGAGTGAGTCTTCAAACCCGTCTTTGAATATTACAATCTCGCCTAAAGTTTTCGCAATTATTTCATCGCTGAACTCGCTAAATAACTTACTTTGATTGAAAGCATGACTGTCCGTAATTGACTGCACCACAAAGTAATAATTTGTCCCTAGCGTAAGCCCCACAATCGTCAGTGAAGTATCACTTTTTGTAGAAGTGGATCCACCGCTCGTGTAAGGGCCGCCGGGTAATGTGCTATAAAAAGCAGAATAATGACCATCATTACTTGTGTACTCAATTGCGCTCCATGAAAGATCAGCTGAGTTTTCACTGAGGTTTGTAACTAATACGTTTTTTGGAGCGACGGTTTGAGATGTACTCCAGTCGCTTCCTGATTTGCTGTCCAGAAAAACATCTAGACTCGCGTCATCGGTGTGCAGTGCGTTCCAGCGGATGTTTAGCCCATAGCCGTCCGCCAGGTTGGAAAGGCTTGCTAGTGTCGAAGGTATCGTCCCACTTAATTGGTTGCTGGCTAGATCCATCGATTCCAGAGCCGTAAGGTTGCCTAGTTGTGTTGGGATTGGGCCACTCAACAGGTTATTGTCCAACCATAGCCACTTCAGATTGCCGAGGTTGCCAAGCTCAGCCGGGATTAAACCATTCAACTCATTATTGTAGGCCAGCAGGTAAAGCAAATTTGCCATGCCGCCAAGTTCAGCCGGGATGGCTCCACTCAGTTCGTTGCCTTCTAGTTTTAGCCATTCCAATGCCGCAAGGTTGCCTAGTGCAGCAGGGATTGATCCACTTAACTCGTTACCACTTAAATCCAGTTGCTCCAGATTTGCCAAATTGCCAAGTTGTACAGGGATTGATCCACTCAACACATTGTTATCCAGCCACAACCATTCCAGGTTGTTTAGGTCGCCAAGTTCAGCCGGGATTGTTCCAAAAAGGTTATTGTTATAAAGGAGTATTCGTACGATGTTTGCGCTCTGATCGCAATCTATCCCATGCCAATTATTTGTGCATGGATCGCCGGTCAACCAATTGGTGTTAGTTGTCCAATTTTCACCATTGGTGCTGTTATACAGTGCAATCAGAGTATCTTTTTCTGCAGCAAATGTAGGGCCTTGAAGGCTAATCAGACCAATGACAATCAAGGCAAGTCGTTTCACACTGAGCTCCTTATTAATGCGGCCCTAAAAGCATGATATTTGGGGTCGGAGTAAAAACCAGGCGATTGAAACCTGTTCACACGCAATTGAGCATCGGCCAGGTGACGGACATCAGTTACGTCATCAACTCAAGCCTGGAGCTCAGTAACGACCGCTTCAGGTCAGAAGCCGAACAACTAACCGGCCAACGCCTGCCTCACCGCGAGCGAGGCCCAAAACCCAATCCGCCGTTGAGTTTTTACTCTGACCCCAAATATTTTTGGTCATGGAGAAAAGATGCAAGTCGGGGTGGTCCAGTACGACCCGCAGGAATTCCTGGTATTTTTCGGAAATCGATTCATAAACTGCGTCTTCTTCATTCTGACGCTCTTTACGCTTCTCCAGGGCGAACACCAGTATGGCCATCGGCAGACCGATGACGGTGACGATGTAACTCAACAATTCCCATATCTGGAGATTCATGGCCGCTCCTCGATTTCCAGCAGCCTGTCGGACTTAACCGATCGTAGCGAGAAATCTGCCTCAAACCGGCTTTTCCGCAGTAGATCAGTGTTAAGTCCGACAGGCTGCCCGCTGAATCTTGCCAGAAAATAAGGACGATGACATGACCAGTTCCTGGGCAGCGTACTAGTCGGATTCAGGCGGATAACCCGTCATTTCCAGGTAACCTCGACCGCTGGTTTCTGCATTGGAGCCTGAGACTTCAATGGCCCCTTCCCAATAGGCGAAGTCCACATCCATCCACTGATCCTCCAGCAGAGGGGTGATCAACATCTCTCGCCCGATCTCGGGCAATTTAATTCGCCATCGTGCTGGCAAGCGCCGATCATGCAAACGCATGTACTCCAGCACTTCGAATTCGATCTGCCGGCTGTCCAGGCGTGTCGTCACCCCTGCGGGGGAGATAAGCACGCCGTGCTGAAAATCTCCGTTCGAAGCTGAATCCTGCTTTTTCCTGAGCCGGAACAGCATTATTTTTTCACCCGAATCGAGGTGCAAGGCAAACCAGTCCCAGCCGCCTTGCCCAGGTTGCAGAAACTGACTGCTCCACTCCCTGTCCAGCCACGCCTGTCCTGACACAGGAACTTCCTGCCCATTGATGGTCAGGTTGCCCTCGGCCAGCAGAAAGGGCTGGCTGTAGTAATAGGAGCCACTGCCACTGGAATGCTTTTGCGAAAAGCCCGACTCACCTTGCAACACCAGAGCCTGGTCGCTGTCCAGCCGCAGTTGGAAACCCGTGTCGCCTTCACGGAACTTGGCCTGCAACGGCAACCATTCATCACCTGCACTGTGTAATGACCAATCGTCCAGCCAGGCTGCAAATGGCTCTGCCTGCGCACCCGCTTGAGCCACGCCGTCGTGATCTCCGCCGCGGGCATAGCGTTGAAAGCCTGCATGGCCCTGCGGCCAGGTAATTGCCGCGTGTGCCATGAAAACCTGCTTGCTCAGCCAGGGATTGCCAGGTTGTGAAATCGTCTCAGGACCATTGGTCATTGATTGTTCTGAGGCGGGCTGCATGGCGATCCGGAAGAGTGTCCATTGGGCACCGTAATGTTCACCACCGGCATCCTGCAGGTTGGCCGTCAGATACCACCACTCGATGCGAAAGTCCGGATGCGGAGCATGATCCTGGGGGAAAGAAAATTCATATCCGGGCACAGCCTGGCTGAATCCCTCCATGCCCTGAGCCAGTAGGGCTACATCACCGGTTGCTTGCGATTCAGACTCTTGCGAGCAGGCGGCGATTGTCAATCCGCAAAAAAGCAGCAGCGCAACAACAACGGCTGCTTTCATACAGCACGCTCGCGCAATAACTGGCCTGGTGATGCTCGCAGCAACTGCAGTGAGGGCAGCAACACGGCAAGCAGCAAGGAGCCGACGGCCAGCAATGCCAGCATGGGCAGATAGCTCCATTCCGGCTGCAACGCAAAACTCCAGCCAAAGGCCACGGGTGTGACCACTGCCGCCAGCACCCAGGCCAACAGCGACCCGAATGGCCAGACCAGGACAATGCAGAACAGACCCAGCAGGCCCCACTGGAGCAGCAGCAAAGTGGCGCGTTCACGCTGAGTCAGCCCTAATGCAGTGAGCAAAGCCTGCTGCGGCAAACGGTGATGATGGATGGCGCTTACCGCACAGAAGATGCCGATGCTGGACACCAGTAAAGTGAGGGCATTGAGGGCAAGCGTGACCGAAAAAGTGCGGTCGAATACCGACAATCCTACGGCCATCAATTCCTGTTGATTGATTACTTCGTTGTCTTCGAGTTCGAATTCACTGGCCAGGCGGGCGCGCAGACCATCCCAGTCAACTTCCGGAGGTCCGATCAAACCAAATCCACTGGGCCGAATTTCCGGCCAGCACGACTTGAATAATTTTTCACTGATCATCCACTGGGATTGTGGATTGCCGTAATCGCGGTAAACACCCAGCACCGGAAGCGCTCCGGCACCCGCACACAGTTGCACCTCCTGACCGGGTTGCCATTCATCGAGCCGCCAGGCGCGTTCACTGACAAACACCCCAAGTCCACTGCCAAAAGCCGCCTTGGCCGCGTCGACTTTGCGCATCAGTTCCACACTGTCTTTGAATTGCGCACGATCGGGAAGGCCAGTAATTTCAACCATGGTGTTCACCCCCGCAGGATTTTGCACCGTCTTTCGCGTGGTGTAGCGAGCCGCAATACTCACAGCCGGCGCCTGCTGTTCAAGCCAGTCCCGCACCCGCGTTTCGGATAGCTCACTCGTGAGGTAAATCTCAGCAACCAGGCGCTGCTGCAACCAACTGTCGGTAGCCTGGCGAAAACTTCCGATCATGGTATTGAGCCCACCGTTTGAGACCAGTGCCAGAGTGATGGCCATCAATGCCAGGGCCGCCGGACCCAGCAAGTAGCGACTGTCCGCCAATAACCAGCTCGTGCGAGCCCACGTGGAAGGTACCAGCCGGGATGCTGCACCCAGAAGAACGCGCAGAAGCGCAGGCAGGCACAAGGCCGCGCCCAGCAGCAACGATGCCATGCAGCCTAAAGCCATCCATAAAGTGTTGGAGGTGACTGCCAGTACAACTGCCAGTACCAACAACGCCGCACCGCTTTGGAACAATCTTTTATCACGATTAGCCGCGGTCATTCGTTGCCAGCCCGATGACTGGCGCTCCAGCACCGGCATATTCAAAGCTTCGCGCATGGGAAAGAGAACGCACAACCCGGCCGCAATCGCCGTCATGATCATGGGTAAGCCGAGCCCGCCACTGAGCAGGCTGTCCGGGTAAGCGATATAGACACCGTAAAGCTGCGCCAAGGTTTGGCCCACACCGGGTAAGAGGGTAACAGCCAGCCAGCTGCCCAGGGCAAAACCCAGAAGGCTGCCAACGATCACAAAGACAACCAGTTCCAGCACTAACACCCGCGCCAGTTCGCCGCGCGTAACCCCGGCAACGCGAAGTTTACGCAGAAGTTCATGCCGGTCGGTGTAGCTGAATGCCAGTGCGTTATAAATCAGGAATACACCCACCACGAAAGCCAACAGGCCCATGGCCGCCAGGTTCAAATGAAAACTGCGGGTCAGTTCTGCCGGGTCGAGATCAGCGCTTGGGTCAACCCACTTCAGCTCGTCTGGTAACTGGGCGCGCAACGCCTCCAGAGCCACATCGCTGTCCTCAAAAACCAGGATTTCGCTGATTTCATCGGCGCTGGACGTGAGCATTTGCAGCACGCCGATATCCAGCAACAGTCGGTGACCCAAGCCTTCATCCGCCAAAGGCACCACGGGTGGCAACTTTGTTCCGTTTTCCAGGACGGGCATGCTGCCTTGCGGCCAACCGAGTTGATCCAGCCGCGCCGGTGACGCCCACAGCGCATAGGGTGGCAAAATGAGTTCAGCGAAACCGGGCCGGGCAGCGTCTGAGTCTGGGTCTGCGCCGCCAGGGTTTCCGGCTGATGAAAAATTCCCCAGCGGTTCCTGTTCTGGCCTGGGCATGGCCAGTACATCAATTCCCAGCAATTCAATCGATTCGCCCTGGTCGGTGCGTACAAATCGTCGTAACAAGGGGGCAAGACTGGCAAATCCCTGGCGGCGTAACACAATGTATTTCCGCTCCGGAATACTGCGTGCGCCTTCCCGGGAAACAATGGTTGCAACGGGTTGCGCGCGCAGAACCTGTTCCCCGGTGGAGTAGCTGGCACGAGCCTGTGCATTGATCAGAAGCGTTCCCACCAGAAGAACATTGGCGATCACAATTCCGGTCAGCAGGAATAAACCCTGTACCGGGTGGCGCCGGTAGTGGCTAAACAGGGTTCGCGTCAACAACATGCAAATGCCCCTCTTTCAGCAACAGTTGGCGCTGTGTGAATGAAGCCATTTCTCGGTTGTGCGTGACCATCAGCAGGGCCGAGCCGGACTCCTCGACCAGGCGCGCGAACATGCGCATGACCTGGCGGCTGAGGGTATCGTGCAGATTGCCGGTAGGCTCATCGGCAAACACCAGGTCCGGCGCATGCGCCAGTGCGCGGGCGATAGCAACCCGTTGCTGCTGCCCACCTGAAAGCACCTCAACGGCTCGTTTCAGAAGATCACCCAGTTCCAGCTCTGCAACCAGATCGTCTACCCAGGCATCCCGATCAGGCATGCGATTCAGGCGGCGCTGGAACAGCAGATTGTCCTGAACGTTCAGCCCGGGAAGCAGATTGAACTGCTGGAATACAAAGCCGAGATGCCTTCGGCGAAAAAGGGCCAGATCGCGCTCTGACAAAGCAGTGATCAGTTGTCCGAGCACGCGGACTTCGCCCTCGTCCGGTTCATCAAGCCCGGCCGCTACCTGCAACAAGGTACTTTTCCCGCAGCCACTGGCACCCTGTAACGCCAGGCTATGGCCCGCTTGCAGATCCAGGTTGATACCCCGCAGGACCTTCAACTCACTCTCGCCGTCATGAAACGACTTGCTGATTTTGATCAATTCAAGCATAGAGTTTGGCCGACCGTTTGCTGGGTGGATCACCCACACTGATGTGAAGCACTTTGGTGAACGAATCCGTTCGGCAGGCAATATTCCGGGAATGCTCTGACAGGGTCGCTTCACCAACAATCCTGAATCTTGCCAGAAAAACACTCGCTGGGGCATGGATTGTCAGAGAATCAGGCACAGGGCAAACTGTCCCGCAGAGTTATAGAAGGAAGCTCAGAACGATTCCGTTTCCAGGAAGGAGCG
>JBBKVS010000100.1:0-5089 GCA_037968555.1 Lysobacterales bacterium
GGTCATTTCGGGCTGGGCCATGGCAGTGGCGCTCATGCCCCGGATGAATACTTCATCGTGGAGTCCAGCAACCCCAACGTGCAGGGTTGGGACGGTGCAGTGATGTCCTACGTCAAATATCTTTACGAACTGGCCAAGTAAACTCGGGGTCAGAGAACCGTTTGGCTCTCACCGGATTGATTTTCAGATCAGGCGTTGGGTAAATGGTTCTCTGACCCTGTCATCACGCTTTTTCGATGCGGTCTATTTATCAACCAACAATCGCTGGATAAAATCCACACCCTCGTCAGATTCCATTTGCGCTAACCAGAACAATGCACTTTTGCGATCCGAATACGCATTGCTGCGATTTTCAATCAGCGCTATCAACACCGCGGCGCGGTTGTCAGCATCCGAATGGGCAAAGGAAAAAATCGCGTGTTCGCGCAATTCCGCATCGGCATCATTGCGCATCAGTTCCAACAGCAGTTCTTCCGATTCGTGGATGCGCAGCTGCGCCAGCCAGAACACGGCTTGCTTGCGGGTTTCCAGCTTTGCATTGTTACGTGCAAAATCTGTCAGCATGATTACTGCCTGAGTCTCGGCATGTGCGGCAATGGCGGCGATCAAGTCTGGCATGGGAATATTGCCGAATCGATCCGGATCACCCAACCACGAGAGGCTCTCCGAAGGAGCGATGGAACCCAGCTGATGGATAGCCGTGTTTGAATTCACCTCGCAAGCCGAGCTGAAGGTTTTCAAGCGCTTGACTTCGCCGCCTTCAGTCAAGGCATACAGGTTCACGGAGTCGGCTTGCAGTGCCTGACTGTCAGAGCTGCCGAATGAACTGCCCTTCTTGTCCAGGTCGCATTGGTTCCGGGTTGCCACTCCGGAATTCCAGTCATAGCAACACCACTGCTGTGCTCCAGTAACAGCCGGTACGGTCCAGCTGTTCCAGCCATCGGATAAAGCAAGCTGGTTTCCGGAAGCGGCGGTATCCGGTGCGGCTGCATTGCACCATGAAGCTACTGTCAGGCACAGGGATGCAAGCAACTTGATGCCCAGGCGCCTCACTGGCCATCTCCACCCAGCGCAGCATCGATGGCTTCCATGGCTCCATCGCTATCCATGATCACCAGCATCTTCAACAAGCGGGCTTTCTCTTCATTGCTGGTGGCGGCTTTGAACAGTTCAATAACACCCATATCGTCGCCGCTGATCAACATGGCTTTCAGCACCGCCTCACGGACTTCTTCGTCATTTGCAGTCCGATAAAGCTCACGCAGAGTTTCATTCACTTGCGCACCACCGACTATGCCCAGGCCGTTGATGGCCGCCAGTTGAGCTTCCGGATTACTGCTGTCTCCGGCGATCCGCAGCAGGGTTTCGGTATCACCTGCCATGGCGTAAGAGAAGACCAGGCTGGAGGTGGCGCCCGGTCGGCTTTCCAGGCGCTTGATAAAATCCGTCGCGCCCATCACGCCGAGCATGTGTACTGCTTTCTCAAATTCTTCATCGCTTTGCGCATTGCTGGCAATCTGGTAGATGGCCTCTGCTTCATCGGCGATCATGTAAGCCTCCAGAACGGCTTCACGAGCAGCCTTATCGGATGATTGGTAAATGCCCGCCAGCTTCGCTATGGAATCTTCACGACCACCAATTCCGATCATGCGAATGGCTTCCGTCTGCATCTCTCCGCCTGCGCTGGAAGCTGCCTGCAGCACAATGGCATTGGCTTCCGCATTGTCGATCTGGCTGAGCACAAACAGTGCTCGCGATTTCAATTCGATAGAACCTGAACCCGATACAACGCCAGCCAGCACAGGCAATGCCTTGTCAGGAGGCGCCATCATCAGGGCTTCAATGGCAGCCAGCTTCAGTGCCTCATCGGCGTGGCCGGACTTGCTGCGGTCCTGCGCATTTGATGTTGTTGCCAGCAGGGTTGCCAGAATGAGTACCAGGCACTTCAATTGCAGTTTCATGAACATTTTCCTTATCAGATTTCTGTTACTGAACCAGATGATGTCTGTTGTAATTTGGTTAGCATGGCACCCAGCTCAAAGGTCAGTTGCCTGCGCAATGCGGCCACATCCTCAGGGGAAGTCGAAGCATCGGCCATTTTCAACAACAGGGGTTCGAAGGCGCGCATCAAGCGGGCCAATTCAGGCGCCTTATTGGCCACTGCAGCCCGTTCAATCAGGCGGTTCTGCGCAATGATCTGCATCAACAGCAGTTGATAACTTTCATCTGAACTGGGCGGTAACTGATCCAACCCCAGGTGCTGGTCGCTGAGCGAATACTGCATGCCCCGCATGAATGCGGCAGAGCGCGCACCCACTTCTTCCACACTGGAATCTGGCAACGGCAATGCCTCCGCCTGCTGCGGCCGCTGGGCCACTGGCAGCGGTTGAATCAGAGTCCCGATCACCACCCCGAGACAGAGCAAAGCCGAAGCAGCAAGCCCCCAGATGAAAAATTTGCGCTGTGGTGCGACTGGCGCCTGTTTTTGTCGCTCCAGCTGAGCTTCCCGGCTTATCGCTGTGTGCCATTGCTGTGCCATGTAGCCCGGCGCTGGAACCTCGTCAACCTGGCTCAATGCCTGCAACTCGGAACTGAGCTGCTGGTAGCGCTGCTGCAATTCCTGATCCTGGTTCAAGGCAGCGGCAATTTCCTGTCGCTCCATCTCGGCTAGCCCATCCCGATAAAAGTACAGAATCAAGCGATCTTCTGAAATCATCATTCGCTCCTGTGGTCAGCCAGGCTGACCCGTAACTTGCTGACTGCGCGGAACACAGCCTGTTTGATGGCATTGGCACTGGAACCCAGTTCTTCGGCAATTTCTGTAATCCGCCATTGCTCCAGATGCTTCAAGGTAAAGCACACCCGTTCCAATTCCGTCAGTTCCGTCATGGCCTGATTGAGCTGCTCTGCAGCTTGTCGCGATGAAGCCAGCGTTTCCTGCGGAATCGTGTCTGCGGCCACATCGATGTCTTCCGCCGTCCATCGCTCCGGATGTTGGCTGCGCAGGAGGCTGAGTGCCGAATTGACCGCAATGCGGTGTATCCAGGTGGTGAGCAAGGCTTTCTGTTCAAACTGGTGGCGCTTTTTCCAGGCATTGAGCAGGGCATCCTGCACGGCATCAGCAGCCAGTTGGGGATTCTTGGTAATACGCAGGCAAGCCGAATACCAGTAATCGCCGCTGCGGGCGATAGCCTGGTGAAATTCGGATTCTGTGAGCGATTGCATGCTCTCGGTGTTGGCAACCATACTGCTTCAGATGCAGCAAATCACAATCGGGTTAGCAAAGTCGAGAAAATTTCCCAGATCAATATCACAGAAGCTCAGAATTCCATTCCCGACAACAAAACATCGGGGCCGGAATGCCAATCCCTTGGCTCATGGATATGAGCCTGATAATTCATTTCCGGCACTTGCTGTCGGAAATGATTCAAACCATACCCCTGCGTTCCGTAGCGGACTACAGGGCCGGATCGTCAATCGCTCAGTTTGGTGTAGTAGTGGGATTCCATACCTTCCGTCGGCCCACCGACCAGAAAATCGAAAAACAGAGCACCAAAACCGGTCTCGTTCCGCCACGCTCTGTAAGCTGCGTGATGCGCCTTGGATTCCCAAATCTGATAAAAAATCACACGACCAGGATCCATTTCATCAACCAGAATTGCAAAATACTGGTTGCCATCAAAGGCACGTGTATCTACCGCTGCTTCCTTCATGAAGGCATGAAATTCTTCGGCTCTGGCCGGATCAATACGCAGCTCATTGGTGGAATAGACCGGTTCCTGTTTCACTTCGTCGGCAAGCGCAGGCTGTGCAAACAAGCACACCGTAGCCACCAGTGAAGCTACGGCTTTCAAAAAAATATTACTTTCCCGATTCATTAATATTACCTCTATAACTTAGTTTGCACTGGCCAAGCATAGGCATCTGCATCCAGTGAAGCAATTCAAACCGTGGAAAAGGCGAGAATTCATTGGCTGGGGAAACCATTCCGGACATGCTTTTGCATCACTTTCTGTGATCAAATTGCAGGTCCGAATATATCAAGTGAGCAAAATGGCTGAGCAAGAACTTCCTCAATACGCGCGCGTTGTCATTATTGGTGGCGGCATCATTGGTTGCTCGGTGGCCTATCACCTGGCGGAGATGGGCTGCGATGTGGTTCTGCTGGAACGGGACCAGCTCACCTCCGGAACCACCTGGCATGCAGCTGGCTTGATGACCACCTTTGGCTCGGGTTCTGAAACCACCATCAGCATACGCAAGCATTCCATGGAGCTGTACAAGCGGCTGGAGCAGGAAACCGGCCAGCAAACCGGCTTCAACGGCTGCGGCTTTATTGAATTGGCTGCCGATGCCGATCGCATGGAAGAATATCGCCGCGTTGCCAATTTCAACCGCCTGCACGGTATGGACATACACGAGTTGTCTCCGGCCGAGATCAAGGCGCTGTTTCCGTTTGCAATAACCGACGATATCAGTGGCGGCTTTTACGCTGAGAACGATGGCCGTATCAATCCGGTCGATGTGACCATGGCTTTGGCCAAGGGCGCCCGCATGAAAGGTGCACGGCTGATCCAGAATACGCCGGTTACCGGAGTATTGACCCGCAACGGCGCGGTGACCGGTGTACGCACCGACAAGGGCGAAATCCGTTCCGAGTTTGTGGTCAATTGTGCCGGCATGTGGGCGCGCCAGCTGGGTGAACAATCCGGGGTGGTGATTCCCAACCAGGCAGCAGAGCACTATTACCTGATCACCGAAGCCATTGACGGCATTACCGCCGACCTGCCGGTTTTGGAAGATCCATCCGTACACGCGTATTACCGCGAAGAAACCGGCGGCCTGATGGTGGGCATGTTTGAACCCGATTGCGCGCCCTGGAAGGTTGAAGGCATCCCTCAGGATTTCTCCTTTGGCGAATTGCCGCCTGATTGGGATCGCCTCATGCCCTTCCTGGAAAAAGCCATGGCGCGCGTGCCGATTTCCATGGAAGCTGGCATCCGCAAATTTTTCTGTGGGCCGGAAAGCTTCACACCTGACCTGGCGCCGATCGTCGGCGAAGCACCCGAGCTGCGAAATTATTTTGTGG
>JBBKVS010000101.1:0-12881 GCA_037968555.1 Lysobacterales bacterium
CTTGAGCTCACTGTGGATGGCAAAGCCGTTAGCGCCTGCGCTGGCGAAACCCTGGCTACCGTTTTGCTGGCTGAAAGCATTACGACTTTCAACCGGACTGCGGCAGGGAGTCCTCGTGCACCCTTCTGCAATATGGGTACCTGTTTCGAATGCCAGGTTCAGGTTTGCCGCCCAGGGGAGACAGACCATCGCTGGGTGCGTGCCTGCATGTGCCCTGTGATGGACGGAATGTCGGTACACACTGGCGTCCAACTGCCTGCCGGGATCAGTGATCATGAACCCAACTGATCGCATGCCCGCGTTGCCATCCAAAGTTGATCTGGCCATTGTGGGTGCGGGGCCAGCCGGTATGGCAGCTGCAGAAGTCGCAGTGGAATGTGGTTTGACGGTGGCAGTGGTGGACGAGCAGTTCGCAGCGGGCGGGCAGATACTTCGCCAGCCCCCGGCGCAGTTCAAGGTTAAGTCCTGGTTGCCTGGCAAGGTCTATCAGCGCGGAAAGGATTTGCTGTCGCGTGTTGCGGATGACCCGCAGATCCACTGGTTCACACAAGCTACGGTAGCCGGAATTTTTGAGCGGCAGGATGCCAGTAGTGCAGGCCGTTTTTCCCTGGCCATTGACGGCCCAACTGAAGTTCATGAGCTGGCCGCCAATGCCGTTCTGCTGGCCCCGGGGTGCTTTGATTTAACGGTGGCGTTTCCAGGCTGGAATATACCGGGCGTGATGGCGGCGGGTGGCATTCAGGCCTTTATCAAAAGTCAGCAATTTGTTCCGGGGCAACGATTCCTGTTTGTTGGCAGTCATCCATTGCAATTGGTAGTGGCGGACCAGGTGGTGCAGGCTGGCGGAGAAGTGGCTGGCGTACTGTTTGCGCAAAGTCGCTTGAGTGCACTGCAAATGCTGCATCAACCCGGCGTGATGCTGAGCGGCTTAAGCAAACTTGGTCAGACTGCTGCCATATTGCTCCGATTGCAGCGGGCTGGCGTGCCGGTCAGGTTCAATCAAACACTGGTACAGGCGCATGGCAGTGACTTCCTGCAAAGCGTCACCGTCGCGCCGCTGGGCTCTGATGGTTTAATCCAATCAGAGCAGCGCGAAGAGATTGCCTGTGACCGACTCGGTGTTTGTTTTGGTTTTCTGACCTCTTCCGAACTCGCCCGTCAATGTGAAGCCAGGTGCGATTGGGATGCCAGTCGTGGCGGCTGGGTGGCGCAACACGATGAGTGGATGTGCTCCAGTGTGCGCGGAATTTATGTGGCAGGAGAAATTACCGGTGTGGCCGGTTCGGATGTGGCGATTGAGGAAGGACGGCTGGCGGGGTTAGGCTGTGCTCTTGAATTGGGTCATATCGATCAGGCCCGAGTCAACAAACTGGCGGCCCCAGTGCGCCAGAAGCTCCGCAAGCTGAAGCCATTTGCCCGAATGCTGGCTGATTTGTCCTGGCCGGGTAGTGCCCTGTTTGATCAGCTGATGACGGACAGCGCCACCTTGTGTAAATGCGAAGGATTGAGCGTAGGCGAAGTGGCTGAATCGCTGAGCCTGAATGCGCATATCGCCACTGCCAGTTCTGCCAAGTTGTTGACGCGTGCCGGAATGGGTTTGTGCCAAGGAAGATATTGTCACTTTGCTTTAACCCGTCTGCTGTCCGGACGCCTGGGTATTCCGGAGCAGGAAGTGGGGTCCTACACGGCCCGTTTCCCGGCAAAACCAGTCGATATCGGTCATCTGATTGCCCCGGATTCCTGAGCCTGGTCAAAAAGCCAGTGACTGGGCAGTAGTTCCTTATCCCGGTTTGCAGCAGCGCGCTGCTTACATTTCTTTGGTCGCGCCTTTGTTTCTGTCAAACAGGAAGTACAACAGTGGCAGAGCAAGCGCCGGGATAAGTGCTGCGGCGATGAACATGGGGCCGAAGCCAAAGGATTCGATCACCCTTCCTGCTACCAGCATGAACAACATACCTCCAAGACCTGCGCCCATGCCACTCAAGCCGGTCACAGAACCCAGGATCTGATTGGGGAAGGAGTCTCCGATCAAGGTCATGACGTTGGGCAACCAAAGCCCGAAGCCCGTCATGGCGAGGCACATTAAAGCGAACTTGATAGCGAAAGGAATGCTGAACGCGAGTAACAGCGCAGGCATGGTGCACAGAATGCCGATCAACATGATGGAGAAGCGGGCAACAAACAGCCCTTTGCCTCTGCGGCACTGCAGATCGGATAGAAAGCCACCCAGCAGCAGTCCTGCACCCAGAAAGGCAAACGGAATCCAGGCATATTTGCCTATGTCGCCCATGGTAAATCCGGCGCTTTGCGCCAGATACGTGGGAATCCAGTAATTGTAAAACCAGATGCAGGGATCGACCAGCACCCGACTAAGTACCACGATCCACACATTCCTGTTTCGCAGCAACTGCACGTAGCTCCAACGCCGCGCTGGATCAGTCGCGGCTTCGGGCAGTGATGCAACATCGGTATCCGGGGTATGGACGACTGGCTGCGGCAGTCGATAAAACCGCAACCACGCGGCCAACCAGAAGAATCCGAACATACCGGTAATGACGAAAGCCAAACGCCAGTCAAACGCGATCGTGATCCAGGCCACCAACGGCACTGAGATGATTTGCCCGGCGCTGACACCGAAGCCCCAGATCGAATTGGCCAGACCCCGCTGTCGCGCTGGAAACCATTCTGCTACGGCTTTGACGCAGGCGGCCCAACTGCCTGCTTCACCCGCTCCCAGCAGTATCCGGTACACGGCAAATGATGCAACATCGTCACCCAGCCCGTGCAGCATGGCCGCCACCGACCACCAGACCATGATCACGGCGAAACCGGTGCGAGTACCGAAACGGTCAATCAGCCAGCCGGAGCCGGCTTGCATAATGGTGTAAGCGAACAGAAAGCAGGTCAGGATAAAGGCGTAATCCGCATTGGATATGCCCAGGTCTTCGCGCAGCACGGGCGCGATGATGGCCAGTGTCTGCCGGTCGATATAGCTGATCGCCGTAGCGGCGAACAGCAGTCCGAGAATGATCCAGCGCAGGCGTGAGAAGGACGCCATTCGCTCAGGCAATCACTGGGTTCTGAAAATTATGCAAACTGCGATGAGGGCTGCATGTGTCACCTGGTTTCAGTCCACTCTGCCCAAAGACTTGAGCGTGTTGTGAATCACTTGTTTACCCTCGGGTGAAATGGGCTGAACTGGCGGTCGTGGAAATCCTCCAGGCAAGCCTTGAGCATTCAGTGCTTCTTTCATCAGCGCTTGCACACTGCCGAAGAGCGGGCGGTAGTTGGCATTGAACCAGGCGGTCATCAGGATTCTATCCATCTCGCCAAACCGTAGTGCTGCGTCGAGATCTCCCTCATCCAGGCTGTTAAAAAATGCCGGGTGGTTGCGGCCCAATACCGCGCCTGAGCCTATCATTCCATCGGCGCCGTGGTTCAGTACCAGGGATGCACCAAACTCATTGGTGGGGACTCCAAAATAACGGACTTTGTCTTTGAGTCCAAAAAAGCACTCAACGAATCGGCCTGTGTCCCCGGTCGAGTTCTTCACAGCAACTACATTTTCGAGTTCAACCAGGCGGCTCAACAGCGCCAGCGTCATGTCCACGCCAGTTCCGGGCGGCCAGTTGTAGATGCAGATCGGCAGCTTGATGTTGTCATTGACCGACTTGTAAAACTGGTAGATTTCTTCATCCGTTGGAACGACATAGGGTGGAGGCGTCAGCAGAATTCCGTCGAAGCCACAGCTTTCAGCCACCTGCGCATGGTGAGTCGACTCTTTAGCTGTGAAAGAATTGCACCCGGCCAACAGGGTTGTCTTGCCACCCAGTACGGCACTTGTTTTTCTGAACAGCTGCTCACGCTCCTGCGCAGAGAGACTGAACCATTCGCCGGTTGTGCCCGCGACTGCTATCCCGTGCATGCCCTCGCCATGCAGCCACAGCAGCAAATCTTCGAGCATGGCCTCGTCAAGCCGAAGTTGGCTATCAAAGGGTGTGGTGATGGCCGGTATGTAGCCGTGCCAACTGACTGAATTTCTATCCATGAAATTTTTCCGCTAGTGGTATTGGAAACGCTGTTTTACGTACTCGCGCCAAGGTCAGTGTTCCGAGCGCAAGAAGTCAGCCAGTATTGAATTGAGCCGCTGGGCCTTGACTATCAGGACCTTGGGGATTCAGCCAGTTCCAGTTGATTCCCCCAGGGATCCAGTATGTAGCGGTTGCGGCTGCCTGCATGCGGGCCTTCGGTCATCTCGATGGTCCCGGACATGGGCTTACAACCGAGAGCCTCGAGCTGTTGAACGGCAGCGTCCAGGTCGCTGACACGCAAAGCCAGGTGGTGGCCGCCGACATCGCAATTCCGCGCGGCTTTCTTGCTGGCATCAGCCGGCGCATCGTACTGGAACAACTCAAATTGAATTTCAGGAGTGAGTTGAAGCGTGGCCAGTGTGAGTGTTGCACCCGGCACATTTACATGCTCTTCCATCCAGTCCTGGCCATTGGGCCCGGTGGGCATGTCTGCAGCGGCCATCGGACCCATGCGATAGACTTCACGGGCTCCAAACGCTTTGCAGTAAAACTTTACCACCGCGTCCAAGTCGGAAACCGTCCAGCCAACATGGTCTACGCCACGGAACCACGCGGGTGGATTCAGAGCCTGTTGGTTTTGAGATTCAGCTATTGCGCTCATAAATTCCTCACAATTAAGGAAACGGCGCAACCAAATCCGGACTCTTTCTGGGCCCGCCAAACCGGCGCGACCTTGCTTGAGATCAGTCTGATTCGCCATTCACGGTGAATACCATGCCGTCGTCCGCGAGGATGAACGGCCCGTCAAACGCCGTTTTCGCGGCGTGTATTACTTCTGACCAGATTTGCTCACCGGGGTTTTTGCCGGTGTACAGCGACATCATGTCCAGCATGGTTTGCGAACCGGTCAATGGATTGACGTGATAGCCAATCAACAACTTCACTCCTGCCTGCGTTGCCATTTCTCCGAGCTCGGTGGGCGAGGTGTGGCCGGTCTGTGGGCGTTTCTTGGTGGGGTTCTGGAATTCCTTGCTGGCAAATTTGCCACCGCTCAGCATGCCGGGGTCCGGTTTGGTCAGTTCATGGATCAGGATATCGGCACCTTTCGCCAGCTCGACCATTTTGGGTGAGGGGCCGGTATCGCCGGATATAACCACCGAACCATGGCGTGAATCGACGCGGTAAGCCAGGCTTTCATGGTCATAGGGATAGTGCGGGCTGGAAATGGCCGTAACGGTGAAGGCATCCGTTTTGAGAACCACGCCCGCCTGGCTGTCATGCGCCTGGAAAGGTGGTTCGTACATCGGTTTGATTTTCTGATCCGGCGGCCAGTTTGCCACGATGAACTGCACGAACTCGTAGTCAGAGGCATGCATACCGTGCAAGGCACCCTCATGCAGTGCCACAGTTCCCGGCGGGCCGTAGATCTGCATCACGCTCTGGCGCCCGGCTATCCAGGTTGCGTAAAGGAAGTAGTCGTAACTGGCAACGTGGTCAAAATGATGGTGCGTCAGAAAGCCGTAATCCACGTCCAGCGGGTTGATGCCGGCGCGGATCTGGTTTTCCATCAGCCCGCGTCCGAAATCAAACTGCAGGATCTTGCCGTCGACCGTGACCGCTACGCTGGCGCCAGCCCGCTCCGGATCCGGCATTGCGGAGCCTGAACCCGTGATCACCACATGCATGCCCTGGGCAAACCGTCCTTCGCTGACTTCAGCTGAGGCAACATTTGCCAGGCCTGTGAGGAGTGCGGCGCAAGCGCAGATGAAAAATTTCAGAGAAAGTGAACTCGAATTTCGCATGTTTCAAAGCCTAGGGTTGATGCCAAACCGTTGCAAGCACGGGATGCGTACGACTTTGTTGCACACACTGCAACCCCTGCCATTGCAGTCAATGCAACAATACGCGCAGGCTAGAGTTATTGATGAATTGTGCAGCGCAACGAATACTGAAGCGTACCCATTTTCAGAATTCCCGGAGCCTACGGACATGAACTACATTCGCCCCATCTTGCTGAGCTGTTTTCTGATGTTTTTTTCTGCAAGCGTCGCGCAGGCGGCAGAGCCGGAAGCGACGACGGTTTTGACCGATATGTTTGCCTGGTGGAATAGCGTCATCAACACCGAAGTGGAGTTGACGGCTGACCAGTTCCGGCGTTATTTCACCGAGGATGCGGTGATCATGGTCAACAACAATGAGCAGGTGCGCGGGGTGGAGAACATGCCGGCACATTTTCAGGCGATACGGGAGCGTGCCGGCACAATTGGAGTTGAATTGCCCTTTCTGGAGGAGTTCCAGTCCGGCAACAAAATATTCACCTACCACCGAATCATCTCTACTACGGATCAGGGCGAGAGTATTACCAGCAACATGGGTTACGCGATTCTCGATGACGGCCGGATTGCCTCTGTCAGCCTGGCCCGATTTCAGAGTCAGTAGACGCAGCATTGATCATCTTTGAAAGCAACGTCGCGAGTCCGCGTACTCGCAAGCCAGAATCAAATCCAGGAGCACTGAAGGGTATGAAAACCTGTTTCGCACTATTGCTTATGTTACTTGCGCTGAACGCATTTGCCGCGCCTGACGAACCGAGTTTGCTGATCGAAGAGTTGACCTGGGAAGAAATTGAAGCCGCCATTGACTCAGGCACTGATACGGTAATCATTACCATTGGCGCCACGGAGCAGCATGGCCCACAAATTGCCCTGGCCAGCGATTCCATTACCGGTGATTACATCGCAGAAGAAATTGCCCATCGAATCGGTCGTAGCCTGATAGCGCCCAATATCCGCCTTGGCGTATCCCCACATCATTTGTATTTTCCCGGCACCATCAGCGTACGCAGCGAGGTTATTGTTTCGCTGGTGATGGAGTATGTTCACAGCCTGATGTGGCACGGCATTCGTCACGTTGCCATCATCCCCACACACGGTGGAAATTTTGCAACCGTGGCGGAAGCCGGCCGCAGGCTTTCTCTGCTGTATCCATACGCCAACATCATGGCGTTTACGGATGCTGAGGCATACATCAATACCATGGTCGCAACGTCCAATCGCCTGGGCATCCCCCTGGATGTTGCAGGTTCGCATGCGGGTATGTCCGAGACATCGATGGCCCTGGCAGCACGGCCGGACCTGGTCCGGATGAATCGCGCCGCGGTTGGATTCATGGGCGACGCTTATGGTGTAGGCGAAAAGATGGGCCAGGAAGGCACACGAAGTATCAGCCCGATTGGTGCACTGGGGGACCCGCGATCTGCCTCAGCGGAAGCCGGGCGTGAATACCTCAATGACCTGGCCACCTTACTGGCCAACTTTGTGCAGGAATCCCGTGAGCAGTGGCATCCGGCAGCCACGCCTGAACTTCCGGTAGGAGGTCTTGCTGACCCCGAGGGTGAGTTGGCTGAAGGAATACGGCTCAGACGCAAAGGCGATTTTGCAGCGGCGCAGAGTTTCTTTGACGCTCGATTGAAGCACGATGCTGGGGCCAGCGAAGCCCAGGTTGAGTTAGCCCGCACTCTGATACTCATGGGTAACTATGAGCAGGCTGCTGAGGTGGTCGCTCCATTGCTGACTGGCTCCGACATGAGTGCTCGTGTTTTGGCCAACGATGAGCTGGCTTTCATCAGCCTTTATCAGGGGCGATTCAATGACGCCCTTCAGCACATTTTCAAATCCAGGGGGATTCTGGCCGACAACGGTGGCTCAGCCATAGACCTGGCAAGGCGGCACCTCAGAATGGGCTACCTCAGCACCGAGATAGGCCAGTGGGACGCGGCACGGGAGGCTTTTGATCTGGCTCTGCTTCAGGTTCCTGAAGTAGGGGCATTCAATCTGGACATACGACACCTGGCTGCATTGGTCGATGTAAAGCAAGGACGTCTTCATGTCGCCGATGGCACCTTGAGAGCCATTGGTGATGCAGTTTTCATGCCGGGACTTGAGTCGCAGTTACGGCGCTTCTATCAACTCGATGCCGAGCTCCGAATTGCCCTGGAGCAGCCTGCTGATGCGCTTATCAGTATCACTCGCGCCATCGCTATCTATGACCACCCGCTATATCGTGAAACCCAGGCCCGTGCTTTTCTGATGCTGGACCAGCTGCAGGAGGCTGAGGACACGCTACTGCGTTTAATCAATCTGACCGATGCGCGGCTGGATATTCCCATGATCTATGTTCGTGCGCATTATCAGTTAGCAGCGATTTACGAACGTCAAGGCAGAGTCCAGGACGCAAAAAACATGTATGCGAAGTTTCTAGGCTTCTGGGGGAGCAGTGAACTTCCGATGGCTGAAGTCAGTCAGGCTCGTGAGGCGATAATACGTTTGGAAAAATCCGGACGGTAATTTTAACGACTCAGAGTTGAAGTAGTCATTCTGATTTTTCAGTAGCCAGCGAGCTTCAGGCGAAGCCCGCTGGTTTGTTATTAAAGCGATCGTCAGGCTTCAGAATGTCCGGCGAAAAGAGACGTAGAAAGTACGCGGCCAGGGGCGAACTTCGCCAGGTGGCACGAAACCTACGTTAGGTTGGCTGTTGCCATTGAAGGTGTAGGCCGTAGTCTCATCTTCGTCAAAGGCATTGTTGACACCCGTGATGGCCGTCCAGTTTTCGCCTTCAATGCCTATGCGGAAATTGGCTACTGAATAGCTGTCTATTTCGCGGTACAGAGTGCTGGTTGGCCGTATCACGTTCTGCTGATTATCGATAAAGGCGATGTCTCCGCCGACAAAGCCGTTACTGCCCCAGTTTTCGGGAACCCCGAATTGATAGCGCCCGTTGAGATTGAGGCTGTACTGCGGCACATACGGGAGATTGTCGCCTTTCAAACCATCTGCAACCAGCGGCAGGTCCTCAGTCAGCTCGGCATCTGTATAACCGAATGTTGCGCCCAGTTGCAGCGAGTCAGTTGGATAGGCTGTTACTTCAAATTCCAGCCCGCGCACTTCGGCAGCGCCACCATTACCCCGGTAGGCAAATTGCAGGCCGCCTGGAGCAACTGCGCGCTGCGTGACCTGAATGTCCGTCCAATCCATTAAAAATGCAGAGACGTTGAATATCAGACGGTGGTCCATCAGCGTGCTTTTCAAGCCGAGTTCATAGTTATCAACCGAGTCTGATCCGAAGCCGGGCGGAATCAGTACGCCCGCAATGCTGGCGGCTGTCTGGTCATTGGTCCCGCCTGCGCGATAACCTTGTGAGAATGTGAAATAGCCCAACATGTCGTCGGAGAAATTGTATGCGGCGTTGAATTTGTAAATGACGTCGTCTTCCTGGGATGCCAGTGGCCTGCCTGGGCCACTACCCGGCCTGCCTGGAAATCCAGTCACGGCCGTCGATTGTTCATTCAGGTCAAAGTCGAACCAGCGCACGCCGCCCGTCAGCGCCAGTTTGTCTGTCGCTTGCCAGGTGAGTTCGCCGAAAAACGCAACTTCATCGATTTCCGTGTAAACCAGGCGATCCAGCAGCGCTATCGAACTGCTGGTGATCCTTCCCGTGGCCTTATCAACAGTGAAAACGGCGCTTTGGAAGTCGCGTTCCTCTTTTTGCATGAAACCACCTACCAGTACTTGCAAGGGACCGTCCCAGCTCGATGCAAAGCGCAGTTCACCCGAAGTCAGCTTGCGGTCCTGCGGCTGGATGATGGTGGTTTGGCCCCGCCCATCCGCTGGAAAGGTGTAACCGGTGATGATCTCGATTTCAGCAGATGCGTCGCGGAAGTAGTCTGTTTCCCGGTCAAGAATTGAAGTGGTGGCAGTAATCGTGCCCCAGTCTGCCGTGTATTCACCTTTGAGGTTGAACAGATCGATTTCGTCGTCAAAGGGTTCGGCGCTCATGGCATTGTTCCAATGATCGCTCGGTGCCGGACCGCCATTCAAAGAGGGGCTGGTTGGCAGTGCGATTAGCCGGTCCATGTGGCCGCTGCGGCCTTCGGTCTCGGCGTTCTGCTTCATGGCCATAAAGGACAGCATCAGGTTGTCAGTGGCCTGGAAAGCGAACATCGCGCGCACGGCTTGCGCGTCATCGTTGTTAACCCCTTGCGCAAAGCGCGTATCGATATAGCCTTCCTTGTCGATCGCAGTGGCTGCAATACGCATTGCAAATCGATCCGAAACCAGGGGCACGTTAACCATGGCATCCACGGCCCAGCTCGGGAAGTCGGCATTTTTCGTAGAGCTCAGAGTGCCACCTACTTCAGCGCTGAATTCGGCGAGATCCGGGTAGTTCGGAATCCAACGAATGGTGCCGGATAGCGAACTGGAACCAAAGGTGGTGCCCTGGGGCCCTTTCAGTACCTCGATCCGGTTCATGTCGAACATTCTGATATCGGGCGCTCGGCCACCTTCGGATGAGAGAAATTCACCAGTAATGATGGTTTCGTCAAAGTAGAGGCCTACTGTGCCGGCACCGCTGGAGCTGATGCCGCGGATTATGTAGGTTTTATGACCCGGACCCTGATCATTGACACTCAGGCCGGGGACCTGGCGAAAGTAGTCATTGAAATCCAGTGCGCCGGTTTCCTCCAGGCGGTCGCCACTGATCGCCTGGATCGTGACGGGAATGTCCTGGATGAGTTGTCCGCCACGCTTGGTGGCAGTAACCAGCACCTCTTCAAGCATTGAGGGGTTTGTATTTGATTGGGCCTGGATTGCGCCAGCTGAAATGAGTCCGAGGAAAATACCTGCGAATTTGCATTTGCTCTGTAACATTTTTACTGCGCCTTATTTTGTGTTGATCGCTAAAAATGGGATACCAGGCCAGCGACAGTATCGGACCATCACCGACCTTCAGGAATTAGACTATCGAATCACAGGACCAAATCAATGATGCTTACTGATCTGCTTTGTTGCCTTTAATGCAACAGCTGTCGAATTCCGGTGCCTCCTGCTAATAAATCAGGGTCAACATCCAAACGATCGGGTGGATTTGCAATTTCCGGAATAATGGGTGATTTTATAAGAGCAATCTAAAATGAAATCTGTTGTCTTTTGCGCAAAGTTCACAACTAACTTCGCTTCAGGCGGCAAAGGCGAAACGTGATGAATGAAATTCCACTGAAATACCTCTATGAATCTGCCCGGCATGGAACCATGCGTGCCGCCAGCGAGGAACTCAACATTGCCACTTCTTCGATCAGCCGGCAGATAACGAGTCTGGGCAAGGAACTGGGGGTCGAATTGATTGAGAAGAACCGGCGCAGCATCAAGCTTACGGAAGCGGGGGAGCTGGCATACGCTTATTACCGCGAGCGCCAGGCTCAGGACGAGGTTTTTCTGTCTCGAATAGGTGAGTTGCGCAGTATTCGCAGCGGCAGAATCGACCTCGCAGTCGGTGAAGCATTCATCACTGACGCATTCAGCCAAATGCTGCAGCAATTCATGCAGGATTATCCTGGGGTGTCCGTCAGTGTCAAAGTATCAGGTACCAACAATTCAGTTGCATTGGTGCGTGAAGATGAGGCTCATTTTGGACTGATTTTTGACACGCCCAAGGATCCGAAAGTCACGGCCAGATTGACACTTTCGCAGCCACTTCACGTTGTTACCCACCCTGACCATGAGATTTGCCAGCGGAAAATACTCACCCTGGCGGAGCTCAAACACTTCAGTATCGGCTTGCCCGAAGAGTCATTCCGAATCCGCCAGATCATTCATGAGGCTGAACATATTGAAGGGGTATTTATCGAACCCAGCCTGGTTACCAACTCGATGACCCTGCTCAAGGACTTTGCCAAATGTGGCAGGGGAGTCACCATACTGCCGGACTTCTTGGCACAGCCCGAGTTGGAGCAAGGTAAATTGTGTGCCATTCCTACCAATAGTGCGGTACTGAATTCCACCCATATCAGCCTGATATCGCGCGTCGGACGCCAGTTGGCTCCGAGTGCCTATCGGCTTTTGGTTACGGTGGAGGGCTATCTGAACAGCTCTTTCCCGCTCAATCACTGAGCTCTGGCAAAGAACACTCGGTGTTTCATGCCCAATCTGTTTTCTGAATTTAAAACCAACCGGAGAGTGTCATGTTTTTGAGTCATCCCATAAAGTCGGCTTTCTTGGCACTTTGCATCTTATTGCCTTCAGCCGTGACTGATGTCGTCGCCCAGGACATGTCGACCTATTACACCGTTACCCACCCGGACGAGTTTGATATCGACTGGGGTGCGTTTTACCGGACGATGACGGAGCGCACGACCAGGCTCAGAGAGCAATATCCGCATCATCTGGACCTGGCTTTTGGTGACGATCCCAAGCAAAAGCTCGATCTCTACCTGCCGAAGGACTCCGACTTGTCCAACGCCCCGGTGTTTCTGTTTTTCCATGGCGGCGGGTTTCGTGAAGGTGATCGCGCACACTACGGTGCCGTAGCCGAACCCTTTCTCAAGCAAGGCATCATTACCGCTGTTGCCAGCTATCGCCTGACCGCAGACGGATTCCATTACCCGGATCAGCCCACAGATGCCCGGAATGCGGTCAAATGGCTGTATGAAAACATTGCGAAATTTGGTGGCGACCCGGATTCAATCTATGTCGGTGGCCATTCCGCAGGCGCTATCCTCTCGGCTGATCTCGGCGTTGATCGGGCCTGGATGCTGGCTGCGGGTATTCCCTTATCCGCCTTGAAAGGCCTGGTCCCGGTCAGTGGGCCTTATGACTTGCGGGAGCGGGGACGACCCGGTGAACAGTACGCTTATGCGCCTTCAACCGAGTTGTTGGCAGAGGCTTCGCCCATTTTGCATATTGGTGATCCGGCTCCAGCAGCGGTCGTTGCGGTCGGCTCACTGGAAGCCTATCAGGCATCATCGGAAGAACTGGTTGCCAAACTGACCGCGGCTGGGTCGGAAGTGCACTATGT
>JBBKVS010000102.1:0-4187 GCA_037968555.1 Lysobacterales bacterium
GACGATCCCACGCTATTGTTCACCAACGCCGGCATGGTGCAGTTCAAGGATGTGTTCCTGGGGGCTGAAAAGCGCCCCTATCAACGTGCAGTAACTTCGCAACGCTGCCTGCGTGCCGGCGGTAAGCACAATGACCTGGACCAGGTGGGTTACACCGCGCGGCATCACACCTTCTTTGAGATGCTGGGAAATTTCAGTTTCGGTGATTATTTCAAGTCCGAAGCCATACGCCTGGCCTGGCAGCTGCTGACCGAGGTGTTCGGTCTGGATCCGGATCGCCTGTGGGTTACGGTTTACCAGACCGATGATGAAGCCTTTGGCATCTGGCAGGACAGTATCGGCGTACCCGCTGCGCGCATCATTCGCATCGGCGACAAGCCCGGTGGCAAGCCGTTTGAAAGTGACAACTTCTGGGCCATGGGCGACACCGGCCCCTGCGGGCCCTGTTCCGAGATTTTCTACGACCACGGCGCGGCTGTTGCGGGCGGCCCGCCCGGTTCTCCCGATGAAGACGGCGACCGTTTCATCGAAATCTGGAACCTGGTATTCATGCAGTTCGATCGTTCTGCTGATGGCACGCTGACACCATTGCCCAAACCTTGCGTGGATACCGGCATGGGCCTGGAGCGCATTTCAGCTGTATTGCAGGGCGCACATAGCAATTACCAGATTGACCTGTTCCAGGCGCTGATTGCGGCGGCTGCCAGATTGACCGGCTGTACCGACAAAAAAAGCAAGTCATTGAATGTGATTGCAGATCACATCCGTGCCTGTGCTTTCCTGGTCGCCGATGGCATATTGCCCGCTCGAGACGGCCGGGGTTACGTGTTGCGCCGTATCATTCGTCGCGCCATCCGCCATGGTTTTATGCTGGGACAGGAGCAGCCCTTTTTTAATCAGATGGTGCCTGAACTGGTTGCGCAAATGGGTGGTGCCTATCCCGAACTGAAAAACCGCTCTGAACAGATTCAGCAAGTTTTGCTCGACGAGGAAATCCGCTTCTCCAAGACTTTGGAATCGGGCCTGAATATTCTTCAATCGGTGATGGCTGAAGCCAAAGGCAGTATTGATGGAGCCACTGCCTTCCTGTTATACGACACCTATGGCTTTCCGCTGGACCTGACGCAGGACATCGCCCGTGAGCAAGGCCTGACTGTGGACTTGCCTGGTTTTGAAGCCGAAATGCAGCAGCAGCAGGAGCGCGGTCGCGCTTCCAGTCAGTTTGCTTTGCGCTCTGGCATTTCAGCCGAGGCTATCAGCGGCCTGGACGCTACTGTTTTTCTGGGCTACGAACAGCTTGCAGCCAATGATGTTCAGGTCAAGGCCATTGTGGTTGAGGGTGAACTGGTCGAAAAGCTCGCTGCCGGTGACCAGGCTGTAGTGTTCCTGGACCAGACACCGTTTTATGCCGAGTCCGGAGGGCAGGTGGGGGATAGCGGAATTCTGTCCGCAGCGGGTATGAAGTTCATTGTGGAGGACTGCATCAAACTGGCTGGTGTGTTTCATGGCCATGTGGGCAGGCTTGAGTCTGGCAGCTTGCAGCCGGGGCAGAGCGTCCATGCCCAGGTTGATGCAGAACGCCGCCAGGCCATCGTGCTGCATCATTCGGCTACGCATCTTTTGCATGCGGCGCTGAAGCAGGTATTGGGCAATCACGTTGAGCAGCGCGGCTCACTGGTTGCAGAGGATCACGCGCGGTTTGATTTCACTCATCCACAAGCACTAACCGCAGTTGAATTGGGCGAGATCGAGCGTCTGATCAATCGCGAAATCAGGCGTAACCCAGCTTCTACAGTTGAAGTGATGAGCTTTGATGATGCCCTCAAGACCGGGGCAGCGGCACTATTTGGCGAAAAGTACGGCGACCGGGTACGGGTTTTGCAGTTTGGCGATTTCTCCATCGAGTTGTGCGGAGGCACGCATGTGCATCGCGTAGGCGATATAGGCCAGTTCAAGATCGTCGAAGAATCAGCCATTGCATCCGGCATACGCCGCATTGTGGCTGTAGCCGGAGAAGCTGCTGTTGCCCGGATCCAGGCTATGGAGGAGCAATTGCGGCAGGCGGCTGGAACCCTGAAAGTGGCCCCAGCCGATGTCAATGAACGCTTGCAGCAAATGCTGGACCGAAGCCGCCAACTGGAAAAAGAAGTAAGCGAATTGAAGGCTAAAGCTGCTTTGGCTGGCAGCGCGGGCCTGATTTTACAAGCAATTGATATCAAAGGTGTTAAAGTACTCTCGGTGGAAATAGCCGAGGCCGATCCACAGGCCCTGAGAGCAATTGCTGACGACCTGAAACAGCGCATGGGTAGCAGCATTATCGTGATCGGCAGTAGTGATACGGAAAAGGTCCGCTTGGCTGCCGCGGTGAGCGAGGATTTAGTCGCTCGGATTCGGGCGGGTAATCTGGTAAACTTCGTCGCGCAACAGGTAGGTGGTAAAGGGGGCGGACGTCCTGACTTTGCTCAGGCAGGTGGGACAGAGCCGGAGAATCTGGCAAAAGCCCTGGCTTCCGTGTCAGACTGGGTTAGCGATAATCTCTAAAAAAAGTGTGGGGGGTTAGGCGCGATCGCATCGGTTTTGCTATCGTTTTGTTCGTCTCGCAGTGATTCAGGCATAAGCGAACCATGATTCAAGGACGCAAATGGTGCTCATAATCACAAGAAAGGCCAAAGGAAGGTTAATATGCTGATTCTGACAAGAAGGATCGGGGAAAAACTTGTCATCGGTGACAATGTCACCGTTACAGTATTGGGCGTAAAAGGTAATCAAATCCGCATCGGAATAGAGGCTCCGGCTGATGTTCAGGTGCACCGGGAAGAAATCTACCAAAGAATTCTGAAGGAGAGATCGGATGAAGCAGCTAGTGAAGCTAGTGAAGCCAGTAAAGCTGGCGTAGCGAAATCCTGATTTACTCTTTACCCCGGAGTGTTTAGTAAGTATCCTTACGCCGCCCAAAAACTGGGCGGCGTTTGTATTTTATAGCGCTGGAGTAAAATCCAGAAAAACGATTTTGGAGAGATGGCCGAGCGGCTGAAGGCGCTCCCCTGCTAAGGGAGTATGGGTTCAAAAAGCCCATCGAGGGTTCGAATCCCTCTCTCTCCGCCAAATAAAAAAGGTCCCGCATGGGGCCTTTTTTATTTGTCTGGGGCGCAGGGTGAGAACCCTCTGTGCGCAGCGACCAAGGGTTCGCCGATCGGCAGGATAGCCGATCGGAACGCGCAGCGCAGCGAGCGCCCGTAAGGGTGAGCGCCACGGAAGGCGCGAATTAATCCCTCTCTCTCCGCCAAATAAAAAAGGTCCCGCATGGGGCCTTTTTTATTTGTGTGGGGAGCAGGGTGAGAACCCTCTGTGCGCAGCGACCAAGGGTTCGCCGATCGGCAGGACAGCCGATCGGAACGCGCAGCGCAGCGAGCGCCCGAAAGGGTGAGCGCCACGGAAGGCGTGAGTCAATCCCTCTGTGCACCGCACGCAAGTATTTGCCGAATAAGCTGTTATCTGTGATTGATTTGGCCCGTGGGTGTATCCTAATTGCACAATTGCTAGCTTGTTGGAAGATGTGTAATGGCTACTGCTAAAGAAGAACTGAAATTATTACTAGAAGACCAACCTGAAGATAGCTCCAGCGAGGAACTTGTCCGTGAGTTGGCTTTTCACGTCATGGTGCAGAGAGGTTTGGCTGACTCCGATGCAGGCCGAGTCATATCAAATGACGAAATGAATCGGCGCATCCGGTCATGGGCAACCTGAACTGGACAGCTGAGTCGGTTCGTTGGCTCAGCGATATTTTCGAATACATCGAAGCCGAAAGTCCTCATGCGGCTCAGGAAGTTGTTTCAGGTATCTATCAACGAGTTCAAGTTCTTCTGTTACATCCAGAAGTTGGTCATCGCTACCAACCCTCGACACGACATGTTCGTATTTTAATGTACGGCCATTATCGAATTGCATATTTGGTTAAACCTAGTGATGACATCGATATTCTCGGCGTCTTTCATGGTTCTTTGGATATCAGTCGGTACTCGCTATGAATACACATAACAGATCATTCAACACGGACGCCTACTCCGTATGCGCCGGTTAATTCAAACGTTCGCACAAACCAAGCCAGTGAATTAACACGTTCGCGATGGTCTCGATGGTGTAAGCAGACGCGCCTTCCAGCAGTTTGAAGGCACCGTGTAGTTTTC
>JBBKVS010000103.1:0-12156 GCA_037968555.1 Lysobacterales bacterium
AATGGTTCAGTCACTATCGTTAATCGAACTCATCTGTAGGGCATCAACGAAGATATCCAGTTGCGCGAATTGAATATACACTACGCGCCAGGTCCCCGGCGGAAATCGGGGACAATTTAACGGGGCAGCGATTGGGGAAATGGGCGCTCAGGTAGAGCTCTGAGCTTTTAATGCTCAAGCGGTCTGCACCGCGATCGAAAGACTGCTTTTCTGGGCAATTCGGCGGTGCAAGTATTCACGCCTTGAAAATTGCAGTCAAAAGTGGAATCGTTAGTCAGCAGGCCCGGAATCGAGTGAATCCGTGCTGGACGCTCGGTCGGGCTTTCTCAGCACCAGAAAGTAGCACCATGTAGTCAGCGCAGTCACTAACAGCAGGGCGGTGCTCATGAAGAAGACAGCCAAAATGGTCATATCGCGCCCCTGGGATTTCGGCGGACCGGGTCTTGGTCGATGGGTGGCAGCCTGCCGTCAATATCCATGCCGGCTGCCCGCCATCGGCGTGCTCCAATGGCCGTAACCGTCATCAATAAGGCTATCGTGCCGAGTATCACCATCCAGGCGTACAGCACGGGACGGTTGGCCGTCGAGCCGGATGTCACATCTTCAAACACGGATTGTATGTAAGGCGGCAGGTTGTACCAGCAAAATCCCAGGAAAATGACCAGCAGGTACGCTGGTGAAACGTACTTGATAATGAATCGGAAAATATGCGGAATCCGGATTTGGGCGCCACGGTGCGCCTCTTCCAGCCCCCGGTCGACGCCGAATACCCAGCCAAAACAGATGATCTGTGTTCCGGCTACTACGAATATCATGAAAGTACCGACCCAGAAATCCAGTGTATCCAATGCCGCCAAACCCTTGCTGAAGTACAACACGAAAAAGTTGCCCATCAGGCAAATTCCGGCAACCAGCAGTGTCGCCCCTTTATGCGAGAGCCCCAGGGCTTCCCCAAAGAAAGCCTTGGTCGGCTGCAGCATGGACAAGGAACTCGTTATCGCAGCCAGGAACAACATGAAGAACCAGACCGCGCCGAAGAAATCGCCCCAGGGCATACGTGCAAAAACTACGGGTAACGCCGAGAAACCAGTACTGAATGTTCCGCCGATATTGGCCTGGGTGGCGGTCAGGCCAAGAAAAACCACAGCGGCAGTCAGGGTAATCATACCGCCCAGGGCAACTTCAAAAAACTCGTTGGTCGCAGAAGCGGTCAGGCCGGAAAGGACGACATCGTCGTTTTTCTTCATGTAAGAGGCGTAATTGATGATGACGCCGAACCCAACCGACAAGCTGAAGAATATTTGCCCGGCTGCAGCAAGCCAGGTCTGGAAATCTCCGAGTGCTGCAAAGTCCGGATTCCACATAAAGTTAAGTCCCGCAGCAACATTTTGATCCGGAAGTGCCGGATCGGGCGTGCCAAGTGTCAGCACCCGGACCAGCACGATCAGCGCACAAACCGCCATGGCTGGCATTGCCCAGCGGCAGAACGTCTCGATTCCGCGACTTAGCCCCCGGTACAGAAAAAACATATTCAGGGCGAAGGTGATGCCCCAGAATATTACCGAACGGTGCAGCCCACCCTCGGCCAGCAATCCGTTGGAGTTGCTCCCCGTCGTCTCGTTAAAATACAGCGTGGAGGCGGCTACTTGTTCAGTGACTGACTGGCCCTGGAGAATTCCAATCCCCCCGGTCAGGTAACTCCAGGCGTAGGACAAGCACCAGGATTCGATCATTACGTAATAGAAGTAGACCACCAACGGAACCAGCACCGAGAACGATCCCATGTAGCGCGCCACCGCGCCATGCCCCCACAAACCCATGATTGCGGGTCCCGAATGGAAGCCCTTGCGGCCGCCATAACGCCCCATGGTCCACTCGGCCCAGCCGATTGGGATACCGAGCAGCAGGAAAGCGATGAAGTAGGGGATAAGGAAGGCACCGCCACCATTCTCGGCCGCGTTGCCCGGAAATCGCAGGAAATTGCCCAACCCGACGGCTGATCCAGATACGGCGAGAATCACTCCGATGCGGGAACCCCAGGCCTGCCCGGTTTCCTTCACTTGGTCAGTCATGCTGATTAACTATTGCGACCGCCGATTTCGTCGGAACCATTCCAATAAGGTCCTCCCGGGTCGCGATTTCCGCTACCCGCCACGGGCAGCAATAGGGTGCAAGCAACAAAGGCTTTAGGCCAGTGGGTGCAGTATCTGATCTGAATGTCTTTGTCGCTTTGCAGAAAAGCGCAAGCCAGGAGGCTAGCAGTGACATCAGTAGGTCCGAAAACGGTGCCAAAGCGCCGTTAACGCACAGAATCATATTTGGATTTCCCTGAAGCGTGGAGGCTGAATATACGCTTATCCAAGACAAACTCAATGAGTAGATATGGTAATTTCAAAAAATATTTTTTACTGACCTGTGGTCCGGCCAAACTTCCTGCAAGCCAGGGGGAAATGCCATCAAAAACTGTCAAACCTGTCAGGTTAGCTGGAGATGCTCACCGTACCAGTTGGCTAACTCTGGTCCGGAACTTCACTAAGAACTGCCACACCGTCGCCATGTTCCCGGCCAGCAAATGGCATTTCATCCTCAGATCTTTCCGGGTGCAAGGACCCTTCCCATTTTGCCACCACCGCCGACGCCAGGCTGTTGCCGACTACATTGGTTGCCGAGCGGCCCATGTCGAGGAAGTGATCGACTGCGAGCAACAACAAAATTCCCTCCTCGGGGATGCCAAACTGAACCAGGGTTGCGGCAATAACCACTAGCGATGCTCGGGGTACACCCGCGATACCCTTTGAGGTGACCATCAGTACCAGCAGCATCAACACCTGTGTTGCAACAGGAATATCAATGCCGTAAGCCTGCGCGATAAACAATGTTGCAAAAGAGCAGTACAACATCGATCCGTCCAGGTTGAAGGAATAACCCAGTGGTAACACGAACGATGCGACGCGATTGCTGCAGCCAAATTTTTCCAATTGTGCAAGTGTCTTGGGATAGGCAGCTTCGCTGGATGCGGTAGAAAACGCCAATAACAGGGGTTCACGAATGGCGCGAATCAAACGCCAGATCCTCCGTTTCAAAACCATCGCACCCGCCGCAATGAGAATGACCCAAAGCAATAACATGCTGATATAGAACTCCAGCATGAATAAAGCATAAGTCGAAACAATATCAATGCCACTGCGCGCGATGGCGGCGCTCACTGCGGCAAAAACCGCAAATGGCGCAAACAACATGACATAGTTGGTCAGGCGCAACATAACGAAACCGACAGATTCCAGCACATCGAGTACACCACTTGCTTTTTCTCCGATGGCGGCCGCGGCGGTGCCAAAAAACACGGAGAATACGACGATCTGTAGTATTTCGTTTCTCGCCATTCCGTCGACAATGCTGCTGGGCACGACGTGAGCGATGAATTCCTGCAGTGACAAAGCGCTGGTCGCTAATCCCGCGTTTTCTCCTGCAGCAGGTAAAGTCCCAGCCAGGGACTGACCGGGTTGCAACAGGTTGACCATAACCGCACCCAGGGTGAGCGATACGATCGAAGCAGCGATGAACCACAGCATAGCTTTGCCGCCTACGCGACCAACAGCAGTTATATCACCGATCTTGGCAATACCAACAACCAGGGTCGCGAAGATTAATGGAGCTATGATCATTTTGATCAGGCGCAAAAAGATGGTCGTGATCAATGACATGCTGTCGACAAAAGATGAAGTGTTTTCGACGTACAGATGTGCAAAAAGACCGGCAAAAATTCCGAGCAGCAGACCGGCAATAATGAAGAGGGTTAATCGATTCGCTGGCATACACTTCCCCATGCAAGGAGCGAAGTATAGGTAAAACAGGAAGTATTCACCCGGATATTTGGCGTGCTGAACCGAAGTTCTTCAATACATTTCGCACACCCCAGCTCCGATATTAATTTATCAGAATTAATTGGTTAATTGGGGTCCTGCAGCTCTGCCTGTGATTGACGAGGAGTCAAGACAGGCGTATATCTGCGAGACTCATTTCCCTGCTCCCGCCAGCGATCGACAGCGGAGATAATCCACCGAAACATAACTCGAGCGACTCTTTCGGGGCCGCTCGTGGCACTCGGAATTCCCATCCAGGATGGTTGGTCAGATCCTGGTTTCCTGACTGAAAATGGGCGCAGAAAATGAGGAATTAGTGTTACTAATCATCATTTTAAGGAGTAGGTTCAAGTGAACAGAAAGCTGATGTTTTCCACATTCGGATTGGCGCTTGCTCTGACCCTGGTGGCCGGCGCATTTGCTCAAGAGTCGTCGTCAAAGCGGGTCGCCGCTTCTCCAGCCATGGTACCGGTGACGATAACCCAGGCCGGCAGGCCCATTCCCATCGAATCACTACCACCCGAAGCCCAGGCGCAGGTGGAGCGAGTCAGGCAGGCCGCCCAAGGCTTAGCCGATAACCCTGAATCTGGGGCACAGAAAGTTAGGATCACGGTGAAATGCACGTGGGAACCTCTGAATTGCACCATTACGATCAGTTGGTGAAATTCTGACAAGCATTTGGCTCGCAGATTACGTGTCTGCGAGCCGTTTTTCGATTGCCTGGCCAATCAGACAACTTGACCATGCTCTCATCAGAAACCAATAAGCTGTGACAAAGCTGCGAAAAAATCGGCGGCGGCACTCAAACTGGACGACAGTTCAATGAATCTGTTCGAAGCGCTTCGCAGCCTGCGCAAAAAACTGGCAGAGGAAAAAGGTGTTCCACCCTATGTCATTTTCGGTGATGCGGCCCTGGTCGAAATGAGCCAGAGACGACCCACTACCGAAGCCCAATTTCTCGACATCAATGGCGTTGGGCAAGTGAAGCTGGAACGATACGGCGCGGTGTTCCTGGGGGCCATTGCCTCGCTGAATTAATTTGCCCCGTTACTTTTTTCCAGACTCAGGGTGTCTCGAAGCCGTCACAGAACAGGCAAAATTCGGCATGAATGCAGTACTCGGCATACAGCTGATTTTGCGGGATGACAGCCCCGCTGCTGTAGGTGTACAGGACGTCATATCGTCCCTGCAGTATCGGAATGGCAGGCCAGTCACCGTTGTCAGCTCCAAACGATACGGATCCTGTAGTGCCCAATAAAATCATCAGTACCGAGGAGCTTACTGGAAACGCGGAGCCATTGAACGTTACCAGGGGCTGCATCGCCATGGTTGCCAACTCAAATTGCATGGTGTCGCTGGAACCGGTGACGGAATGCATTTGAGGCAGGCGCGTGTTGGCGTTGCGGGGCGTCGACGGACCGCCCACATAGGAATACTCCAGACCGTAAGTGCCAGACACAAGAAGGTACTGCCAGGGCATGGCCGCACTGCTCTGCAAATTCAGGCCGATGCTTTGATCCGCATTCAATAACAATACATTCCCGCTACCATCCGCTGGCAGCAAAGCTTGACCGTTCAAGGTCATTTTGATCGCAGTGTCGGTGACCGGGATATCAAGGTCCACCATGTGTGCGAAGCCGCCGGTATCCGGGATCACCAGATTTTCCAGGGCAGTGACAAAAGTATTTCGCGGTACCGCAACGGATCCCGCCAGGTGACGGTAAGTGACGTCATAAGTGCCGGGAACCAATCGGATTGAGGCGGTTTGCGCCATGGTTTGTGCAAACGGTGTTTCCAGGCCGTTGTGCTGATCGCGGAAACGGATTTCTCCGTTTTCCAGGTTGGAAGGCGGTGCCAGCCCACCGTTGAATTTGAAAGTGGCTTGTACCGGAGTTACGGCAACATCGATGTCGATCGGGTTTCCCCGAATTCGCACATTCTGAACCGCCAGCGCTTCAACATTGCGTGGGCCCGCGCTCCCTGCCACGCCACCGGCATTCCAAATGAAATAGCCGTCGTAGCTGCCAAATGCTCCTCGTGTCGAATAACTCTGATCAACGGTATCGCCCAGGTAAACGACATCAATCAAACCGGAAGGTGTGATGCGCCGCAATTCCACATCGCCGTGCTCCAGAACCGACGCGGGTGTCGCTGCGGAATTGAAATAGAAATCTCCGGTAACCTGATGGGTGATCAGATTAAAGGCAAGTGCCAAATTGTCTTTTTGAAAATCCAGTGAGGCAAAAAGCGCATTGGTATTAACCGGGACCAATGTTTCACCGCTCTCATGGCGATACAGGATGTCGTAGGGTCCTGCCATCAAGGTGCCAGCAAAAGTTGTACTCCCTGCCGGACCATCGTTGGTGTCCCCCAGATAGACTTCACTGCCGTTGTCCACGGAGACTGCCCAGGCTTCTCCATCTTCCAACTCACTCTTGGAAAATGCCAGGCCATCGATGGTTAGGGTACCGCCAATGTGCACACGCGGGATGTCCACGATCAAGGCACCGCTGCTGTTGATGACAACGTTACGCTGAATGATGGCTTCGGTGTTCTGCGGGAGATCGGGGTCGGTTTTGGTGATGTTGCGGTATACCAGATCGTAGGTGCCCGCTGCCATACGCACTGGAACGGGTACCACGTGAGACTCGGCGATCCGCCTCTGCAATACATCGTTGCGCGAAAGCCATATCTGCACGGAACTCGCTGCCGGGGTTGAAAAGGGTACACCATTGATGCGTAGCTCCGGAGTAATTTCTACGACCGGATAATCAACACTGAATGAGCCACCGTTCGCATCAATACAAGATTGCGCTTCAATGCGAGCGCTGGAAAAAGCGAACAGAAAACTGCACGAAACTAAAAATCTTAATGTTGTGGTGGTTGGGTATTCAAACATTGCGTGGCGGATTTACTATATCCAGAAATTAGGCAGGTTTTGATCTTATCACCGTAGGGACCAGCGGCCGAATTTCAGTCCTGCCGATGGATCACCAGAAGATCGACAAAATTGTGTTGTCATGTAGCAATGAAAAATACCGGACACTCACTATTCCGAGTCAAAATCGTGGGTGTCCGCGTTCTTCGTTCTTTCAATTCGCAGAATTGACCGAGTGATGGGAGTCCGCGACGATTTTGGCGGACTCCCATCCAACAAACTAACTACTCTCCAGTAAAGCGGCTACCGATGAAAGACGGACAGCTTGAGAAAAGAAAGGTGCCTGCCGAGTTGTAGAACTCTGCCACACCAGATCCGACGTACTCCTGAGCGTCTTCGCTTATCGAAATTTCGTTTCGCACCACCACCCAACCGTTATAGTTTCCGTTCGCGTCGAAACGGAACATCTTGAAGTCCAACTGGTAATCGTTGTTCCTGACATGGCTCCAAATCATCATGTGCGCAGAAAGACTTGTCGGGCTTCCGTTAGGGACTACCTGTCCGGTACCCCCAAATTCATATTTGTGCATGGCCGAAAAGGTGCTGACAGGCGCACCATTCACACAATTGACGACCATCACGTCCACGTCCCACAGGCCAACAACCCTGCTGTGACGAGCGTTGGTTTTCGGGTCAGCTCCAACCTGGGCGTATGCAGACCCAGACAAAACAAACGTTCCGATCAAGCAAGTCATCGCGACTGCAACAATTTTGGTAAAACATTTCATGGGATTCTCCTTCCGCAGGTTTCGATGTCAGGCCGAAATAGCCGGACCTTCGACCAACAATGTGCTCGACCCTGCCTGGAACAACTTGAAGAATCGCTCAGGATTTTCTCAAGAAATTATTACTGTCTCATTTTCAAATACTTGGGGCGGTCTGCTGACCAAATATTCGTCAACTGATAATCAACTACCAACAATAAACAGAGCGCCCACAGCCCGGAAATACGCTAGCCAGGATGCATTCACTTTTGCCCTTTGGGATTCTGGCTGATAATCAACCTCGAACTGCGTTGAAACGTCAGGTATTCAAGTAGCCATTTAAGCGCCACCAACAGCCGCATCTGACGGGCAATCAAAAAGTAAATGTGGGTCAAACCCCAGAACCACCAGGTGAGCCAGCCCTTACTGGAAAACCGGCCAAAATTCGATACTGCGCGACCTCTGCCAATGGTGGCCAGCATGCCGTAATCGCGGTATTTGAACGGGCCTGGCACCGGTCGCCCCGATAATTCGTTACTGAGAAGCCGCGCAATGTATCGCCCCTGCTGTTTGGCCACTGGCGCGACACCGGGCAATGGCCGGCCGTTTTGATCCGGGCACCAGGCCAGGTCACCGATGACAAACACACCCGGCTGGTTTTCCAGACGTAGCTCGCCAGTCACGGGTATTCGGCCATCGCGCTCTCGCGGTGCATCCAGCCATGCAGCGGCCGGTGTAGGCATGACCCCGGCACACCAGATAACGGTCCCGTCAAGTTTGCTGCCGTCACTCAATAACACACCATCAGGGCTGATCTCTTTGACCAGTTGACCCGTGCAGACTTCTACGCCGAGATCCTGCAGGGCATGGCTGGTATAGGCGCTGATTTTTTCCGGGTAAACACCCAGCAAACGATCGGTGCCCTCGACCAGAATGACATGAAACTCCCCGGAGTTTAGCTGGCGGAAGTCACTATTTGCCGTGCTGTTGCCGAGCTCTGCAACGATGCCGGCCATTTCCACTCCGGTCGGCCCGCCGCCAATGATGATAAAGGTCAACAACCGTTGGCGTTCAGATTCAAGCTCGCACAACTCGGCTTGTTCCATGGCGCCGAGAATCTGTTCGCGAATGGCAGTGGCATCGCCCAGGCTCTTGATGTCGTATGCGTATTGCGACCACTCCGGGTGGCCGAAATAGCTGGTTTGCGCGCCGGTGGCGACCACCAGGTAGTCGTAGCGGAAACGGCCGTTGCCGGTCAGCACCTCGCGCCGCTGATGATCAATGCCCTGCACTTCAGCCATCACCACACGGGTGTTTTTCTGTCGCTTGAGTAAACCGCGAATCGGCCAGGCTACATCCGATGGGGCCAGGGCTGCGCCGGCGACCTGGTACAACAGCGGTTGAAATAGGTGGTAGTTCTGCCGGTCAATCACGGTCACTTGCGCATTTAACCGTGCCATCCGCCGCGCAGCAAACAGGCCGCCAAAACCTGCCCCCAGAATCACGATCCGTGGCGGGCCGGGCGCGGCGTTGTTGGCCGGGTTGATTGGCATCGAATGATTCTATCCTGAACCAGGGGTTGTCGGTATTCAGGACGTCGGAACCTTGGGGATGCCCAGCGCTCCGAGCAGGCAGATCATCCACAACTACCAGTACAACCACATTCCGAAAACACGGAAAATCTACTGCGAATCACTGAATAAGCGCGCCGGTCTGCTACTTAAATGAAGAAATGAGTCTCTGTTATTAATTTGCGACGTCCCCTTTTTCAATGCGCCGTACAATGTAGGTTGGGAAAGACTGGGAGATTAGAAATGCTGGTTCGGTTCAGTTGTGTTGAAACAGGGTCTGTGCTGATGTTTAGTGACATTGCGGTTTCATTGATCAAGATGATGGGAGCAACAGGCAAAGTGCCAGGAGCGATTGGTGCGGAAGATATCTCGTCTGCGCTGACACGTCTGAAAAAGCAATTGGACGTGGTCGCGGTGGCAAGCGATGTTACACCTGACACAGCAGCCAGCAAGGATGAGAAAGACAGTGAATCGCCGATCCCGCTTGCGGTACGTGCGGGGCCTCTGATCCAAGTCCTGGAGCGTGCTGAAGCTGCCGGTGTGGCAGTAATGTGGGAAAAGGAATAAAGCCTAAGTCAAATGATCCGGTCTTGATCCCCAGTTTGACGCCCTGCACCTGGATTTATTGAATTAGCAGATTCGTTGATTCCGGTTCGTGCGCAAATCTCCGACGGCCAAATAGTCGACGGCTGACTAGATACTCAAGGGAATAAAAAAGAGCCACCGGCACGCATCACCTTGTGCCGGTGGCTACTACTTGAACCCAGTATGTACGTTAGCTCGAAAGGAATTGAGCCAGATACGGACTGTAAACTTCTCCAGATTCAAGGCCTAACACTCTATGGGTTTCTAATTTGAGCTAAGTTAATTCAGATGTCTGTACGTTACCGTACATAGCAAAACAGAGGACGAGATATAGATGCTTGGCAATTAAGGCTTAGAAACGGAATTCGTATGCGAGCTATCGAACAGTGAAATTGAATTCATTGGTTTATGCTGATCATGGCTGTGGTTTAACTACGGTTGCTTGGCCGGACTGGCCATTCAAACTCTAAATCAGAGGAACTCAATTATGTCAGTTGCAAGAATCACAGAAATCGTTGCGTCATCGAAAGTGTCTTTCGAAGATGCGATCAAGAAAGGGCTTAATCGCGCTGGAAAGACGTTGAAGAACGTACAGGGCGCCTGGGTAGAATCACAAAAGGTGACCTGCGATTCTACGGGTCAAATTACCGAATTCCGCGTGTTTCTTAAAGTGACTTTCGTACTCGAAGATTAAGAGACCGTTGCACTGCGCATGGGCTTGTGCATTAGCTGTTTGCTGCAGGCAACTGCGTGGGCGGACGAGACCATAGAGGGCACTCACATCCCGGAAATACCGTAGGCCTATTGCACGAAGAATGAAGAAACGTGCGTGTTCTTCATTTCTTCCTTCATTTCCAGAAGAGCCTAACTGGCTTTACCCATTTCTCCCTCTATTGCTTATTTCAGCTGCCGATTTTTATACACGTTATGCTGGCACTTGATCCCCATGGCGTATATGTATGGCTTTGAATTCCACAATATGTAAATTGAAAATATCCTTGTCTGATATGGACCGTAACCATTACGAAACCCTCAATTTGACCGTTGCCCAGCATCCTTCTGAAACTGTGGAACGGATGATGGTGCGTATTTTGGTGTTTTGTATCAATGCCCAGGAAAGGTTGGAATTCACCAAAGGCCTGAGCGCCGCAGATGAGCCGGATATCTGGGTCCGATCACTGGATGGCCAGCTGATGTTGTGGATTGATGTGGGAGAACCCTCACTGGAGCGGGTAAAGAAAGCCAGCCGAATCGCGAGGGAAATGAAAGTCTATTGCTTCAATCGAAAGTCAAATATCTGGTGGGACCAGGGGCGCGAGAAGTTTGCGCAATTGAATGCATCTTTTTACCGCTTTGAATGGGAAAGCGTGCAAGCCATGGCCAAGCTGCATCAACGGACCATGCAGCTCTCCGTAACCATTTCCGAGAATTCTGCCTTTATTGCAACCGAACTGGGAGAGTGCGAGCTGTCCTGGGAGTCACTGTGATGGGAGTCCGCCTCAATTTCCGCGGACTCCCATCTATCTGATTACTCTCCGGTAAAGCGCGTACCGGCGAAGGACGGACAGCTTGAGAAAAGAAAGGTGCCTGCCGAATTGAAGAACTCCGCCACACCAGACCCGACGTAAGTGTCGGCTTCCTTATTTATCGAAATTTCATTTCGCAAAATCACCCAGCCGATATTATTGCCGGAAGGGTCAAAGCGGAACATTTTCATGGCCATGCGGTAATCGTTTTTCTTGACATGATTCCATATCATCATGTGCGCAGAAAGGGTGGTAGGGCCTGAGTCCGGGACCACCTGGCCGGTACCTCCAAGTTCATATTTGTGCATGGCCGAAAACGTGGCAATAGTCGTACCACTAATACAGTTGGCGACGATCACGTCTACGTCCCACAGGCCAACCACCTTGCTGTTGTTGTCGTTGGCTTTTGGGTCTGAACCAATCTGCGCATAAACAGACCCATGCATAACAAACGTTCCGATCAAGAATGTCATGCCCATAGCAATAACTTTGGTGAAAGTCTTCATTGGATACTCCTCCCACAGGTTTCGATGCCAGGCCGAATTGGCCGGGCTCTCGAACAGAAATATCCGCGAACCGGTCTGCGGCAGCCTGAGGAATCGCTCAGGTATTTCTCAGGAAAAAGTTACCGTTTCGTTTTCAAACACTTGGAAGCGGACCGCTGGCCGTACTTATAGGAGCAATCAGGACACCCACACCCCAGGAAGTAATCAGGAAAGTAGTCAGAGGAGTAGTGAGGACACCCACATCCCAAGGGAGTAGTGAGAAGTAGTGAGGACACCCACATCCCAAGAAAGTAGTGAGGACACCCACATCCCTGAATGAGAAAGGGACAAGACAAGGTCTAAATCAGCTTCAATCCTAAGACCTGCGGATTCGCACGACTTTCATCACTTCAAACTCAATACCCGCTACCTCTTGGGTTTCCGCATAAAAAGTCAGGTTGACCCGCGCCCCTTTGAGACTTTT
>JBBKVS010000104.1:0-19544 GCA_037968555.1 Lysobacterales bacterium
TAACATCACGAGTTTGGGAAGAAACCGTTTTTCATATCGTGAGGTTGATCCAATCCATTTACCGTTTCGCTGCAGAGCAGGGTGCGGTGATTCAGCAAGAAGTGGCCGCTGTTATGGTAAAGATACATGAGGAACACAAAAACGTTTCAGCTGAATCGTATTTATGGTTATTGGCAAATCAGGAGGTGCTAAATGCCCCATTCAATCCACCACGAAGTATCTTTTGAAGCCAGTCCGAAACGTATCTACCAGGCGCTCACCGATGCCGGGCAATTCAGCAAAATGACCGGCGGAGCACCTGCTGAGATCAGCGCGGTTGCTGGCGGCGGGTTTTCCATTTTTGGCGGCATGATTTTGGGCAGGAATCTTGAATTGGTACCCGATCAAAGATTGGTGCAGGCGTGGCGAGTCAAGACCTGGTCGCCCGGTGTGTACTCGGTGGTCAAATTCGAGTTACAGAGCGAAGGCTCAGGAACCTTGCTGGTGTTCGACCACACGGGTTTTCCAGAAGACCAGTGCGAACATCTTGATAGTGGTTGGAAAACCAATTATTGGGAATCGCTCACGAAATTCCTGGATTGACTGATGTCCATTTCAAAAGACAGCTGGCTTACAGAATATCAAACAGGTAGTTGTACTTGATCAGCAGGCTGCGATTGGGCTGGGCGACGCTGTAGTCATCAAATCCCTGCAGGTCGTTGTACACAATGAACAGGCCAGTATTGGCTGTACGCAGCCAGGAGAAGCGCAGGTTGCTGGACCAGTTATCCGACACATCGTTGTACTGCACCAGTGCCTGCAGTGTCATGCGCGGTGTGAATGACCAACTGACCCGAAGGCGGCCGAGGTTGGTGACGAAGTCGCCGGTATCCAGATGCACGTCATTGCGTGACCATTCCAGGGCGGTGGAAAAATTATCTCCGAGCCGCCAGTTGAGGTAAGGCGACAAAGCCAGGCGATCGCCATTGAAGAATCCCCCGCTGGTGACGGTTGCCCCATAACTGAAAGCCTTGCCTGCATTTGATTGCAGGACCAGCTGGATTTCGCTGTTGTGATAGCTTCCAACCGGAACGATCACTCCGGGATAGATTTCGAATGGTTCATTCAGGCCATCCTGTTTGAAATTCATGCCGGTGTGGATTTCGGCACTGGATTTGAATTCAAAGTGGGAATCCACGTGCAGAAACGCATTTTCCTTGAAGCCATCAAAATCATCGAAAAAGCGGTAGGACACATGCGGACGTAATTCATGCAAATTGAAGCGGTTCGGGCCTGGGCGTATGCGCCGCATGACAAATGCAGTCGGGCTTCGATAGTTGCCACGCGTCAGGAAGCCCGTTTCAGGATTAAAGTTCTCGGCCACTTCGGTATAGGCCAGGTTCCAGGCCCAGCGCTCGCTGTCATACTCACCCTTGAGCATAAACGCGTGGTCTTCGCCATCCAGTGAAGGCGTAGCGGTTTGTGCCACGAATCCCGACAATAATCCGTATTTTCCAATGCCCAGCCGGCCATCCAGGCCGTAAGCCTGGTTGTCCTCGGATACGTCTGCATAGCTGCCTGTTGGTTTACGGCTGACATAAATTCCACCAAAGGAAGAGCGGTTGGCAAACTCCTGGCTGACGCGCATCACGGCGAAATCATCGGCCGGGTTGCTGGGGTCCAGTTCGTCGGCGCGCATATACAGCAAGCCGAGTTTGGTTTGGCCCACCTTGCCGGAAACACGTGCACCCCCTTCAATTGGAATCACGGCACCACCGCCTGAAATACCAATGCGGCGGCTGAAAAACAACTCAATAACACCCGGGCTACCGACCGTAAACTGCCCGGCATTTTCGAGGAAGAAGGGGCGTTTCTCAGGGAAGAACAGGTTGAACCGGTCCAGGTTGATCTGCACGTCATCGACTTCTACCTGCGCGAAATCGGTGTTGTAAGTCAGGTCCAGGGTGAGGGCTGGAGTGATGCTGTACTTGGCATCAAAACCGTACTCGAATTTGTGATCGCGACCGGCCGAACCGACATCACTGGAGTCGGACAGCAAGTAGGGTATGAATTGCAGATTTCGCTGTGCGGGTACTGCCAGGGCCGTGAGCTGGCCGGCATCATATACGCGGAACAGGTTAAATTGGTATTCCAGCGGAGACCAATAAGCTGTCTCGTTACGACGGCGAATATTGCGCTGTACATTCAGGCCCCAGTTCTGGATTTCATGGGCAGAATAACGCAGCGTTTTGAATGGAATGGCGAACTCGGCGCTCCAGCCGAAATCTCCACGTTGGGTTTGAACCTGCCATACACCATCCCAGTTTTTATTGAACCCCCCGTTGGAGCCAGAACCTGGGGAACCTTCGCGTGTCACCTGGCCGTCGTATTGCCGAGACGAGGGGTTGGTGCCAAATACAAAACCATTCTGTCGATCCTGGTAGGTATCCAGTATCAACAGTACCGCATCGCTGTCATCCAGCTCCACGTCGCGGCGGGCGTCGGTGACGACGATTGCAGCCGGGTCGTCATCAAAGCCAACGACAGCCACATAAAGCGTATCGAAAGTATAGGCAACGCGCAGTTCGGTCCTTTGCGATGCAGGCAGCCCCCGGTCAGGCGTGTTCTGCACAAAGCCAGAGGAGGGGCGCAATTTCTGCCAGATCGGATCATTGATCACGTCACCATCCAGCACGGGCTGTTCTTCAACAAACATGGCACGCATTTCAGGGCGCTGGGAGTCTTGGGCCCATGTATTCGAAGCGGTAAAGCTGGTCAGTGCCGCCAATGCCAGCAGCGCCAAATATTCTGTTCGCATTAATTACGAGTCGTTGTGGAAAGCGTTTGCAGTCGAAGCAGGGCCAATAACAACAGGCCGGCCAGCCAGTTATGGGCCACCGCCAGCCCAATCGGGAGTTGGTTGTAAACGGCGGCAACGCCCACCGTAAATTCAGCCACGATCAATAACAACAGGACCATGCCGGTACGCCGCGAAGCACCAGCCCGGCGCATGGCCATTTGTGCCACCTGCAGTATCAGCACACTGGCAATGATGGCCAACAAGCGGTGGGCGCGGTGTATGGCGACTCGCTCTTCACCGCCCACCGCCTGGCCATCGGCGGTGATTTCATGATGACGGGACAGATCAAAAGCTTCGGCCAGGTCCGTACCGGGCCACCAGCTACCCTGGCAGGCAAGCTGGGTGTCACAGGCGTTGGCAGCAAAGTTGGCACTGGTCAGGCCACCGAGCAGGATTTGCAGGCACAGGACCAGCAGGGCCGCAATCACCCAGCCACGCGATATGGGCATTTTGTTTGTGTTGTGGGCATCAAAGCGTGGCGCAGGCTGAGCATTGAGGCGAAACCACAGCCAGCCCAATAAACCCAGCATGGCAAAGCCGCCCGAGAGATTACCCATTACCACCGCTGGATCGTGCAGGCTGCCGGAACGCAGGCCCAACATGGCCAGCCATACCGTCAACCCCAGCAAAGTAATGGTCACCAGGCGGTACTGGCCCTGGCGAAAAGCCAGCATGGTCAGGAACAGGACACCCAGGCCCAGCAGGCTGGCAACAGCCCTGTGCAGGGGCGTGGCCCAGGCCATGGCCTGTTGCGATTCTGCGGTGATACGGGCGTAGGCGTCACGGGCCATTTGCGCAGGGGGAGTATCCAGTGGGGCGGAAACTTCGGGCGCACCGATGCGACCATAACAATCAGGCCAGTCGCTGCAGCCTATGCCGGAATGTGCCAGTCGCAAATAGGCACTGAGTGAAACCAGCAGTATGACCAGCAACAGGGACAAACCGGTGAGGGTTCTCATGAAGGATTCTCTTCGGCAGGCATTTCAAAAAAATTCATATCGAAGTCGGGCATTTTATCAGCGTGCTGCGGGCCGATTTTCTCGGTCACCTTGACTTGAGGTTGGTAAAAAGGATGGCCACAGGAAGGTTGGTAGGGGCTGTTGCGCTTGGTGTTGTAGCAGCCCAGCAGGGCAATGCGCGAATCCTTCGACAGATTATCATCCGAGCCGTGCAGGGTATTGCAATGGAACATCACGACATCGCCACTTTGTAGTTCTACGTATTCTTCTTCAAGCCGGTCCTGGATCACGGCCAATCGTTCCGGGTTGACACCGCTGTCGGAAACACCGTCATCAAACACGTGGTTGATACGCCCCAGCCGGTGCGAGCCCTTGAGCATTTTCAAACAACCATTCGCGCGCGTGGCCGGGTCAACAGCGATCAGGCAGGCCGCCATATCCGGGTAGAGATTGCCCATGTCATACCAGTAAGCGTAATCCTGGTGATAGCGGAACCCCACCACGCCCGGATACTTCAGGGTCACCTTGTTGTGGTAAACGTAAACCTTGTCATTGAAGAAATGCTCCAGCCGGTCGAAGATGGCATCGCGACGCGTAGCCATGGCGAATACATCATCGCGGGCGGTATCGTTCCAGACAAAGATGGATTCAAAAGAGGGCCGCTTGCCCGATTCAATTTTCTGCTTGAGATTGTCGCTGACGCGGTTCATGTGCTGGTGATTGTGAATCACGCCTTTCAGCACCTGCATTTCGTCTGCGGAAAATACGTTTCTGACCACCAGGTAGCCCTGGTCCCAGAACGTCTGGTGATCCTGTTGCAAATCCATCAAATGATTCCTTACCGTAAAACTCAGTCTTTCACCCGCTGTAACTGTACCGGCTGGCCGCGCACCAGCCGCAGATAGCGTGCCGAGCGTTTCCATTCTACCCGGTCAAGGCCGCTCTGGAAGCCCCACAGCCAGGCGGAATCATACTGGAATTGGTAATCATTGCCAGACCAATATTCGCCCGGCTGGGTATGAGGAAAGTGACGCGAATTGATGGTGGGTGGCGACTGATTGCGCCGTGGGTCGGAGATTGAACCCAGTTCATCGCGGCTGGGCAGGCGCCAGTCGGAATAGCCGCATAGTCCGCTGGTGTTTACTGCAGCCACATAGGACGCAGTATCGCAAGCACTGCCAGTGCATAGTCCACCATCTGGAACGCCCCGGTAGTCCAGTTCGCCTTCGTGGGATTCATCGGGGTTATACCAGCTGTAGGTGTTTTCCCAGCTGCGCAGGCCCGGCTCCGGCAATTTCACTTCCCAGGTCAACTGGGTGAATTCGTCGTAAACACAACTGCCGGGAGCAACCGAAGCCTCCTGCACTACGCCGCTGGCGTCCACCGCACGGTACTTGGTGTCGTGAATTTCCGGACCGGGTGCCGGCTCTCGATCGCAGGCCGCCAGGCTCAAAAACAAGATCGCTGCAAGCGGAAGGTTTAATTGAACTGTGAGTTTTTTCTGCATGTACGGATGTTAGAGGAAATGAATAAAAGAAGTATGTGATCTGCATCAACTACTGGTTAAAAGTCTGGGTCTAGAATTGCAACATCGGCAAACCCTGTTGCTGGGCGTCCGACCGATCCCGATATCCAACGCCAATGGAAGTACATATATATGAGCCAGGAAAATTTGCAGGATAAGTTCGAAGAGCCGGTACCAACGATGCAGCGTATTTTGGACAACCCATTTCTCCTGTTATTCATCGGTGTGGTGTTCCCTACCGTTTTTTACATTATCTGGGGAATCATGGAACTGGTAACCATTCCCATCGCAAAGTGAACCGTAATAAATCCCAATAGAACAAGCAAACAGCAGGTGACAACGTGACTTCCATTCAACCCCCTGCCCAAACCATCTGGTGGAAACAACCACTGGATAGAGTTGAGGGCACCTGGATTGCAATCGCATTGGTGTGGTCGCTGATCATGTTCATCATGATGCCGTTATGGCACGTGTATGGAAAACAGAACCTGTCCAGCGAGGCCTATAGAACCACACCGGAGGCCTATATGGCCAAAACCATGGCCATGGTCAATGAGTACACGGTGCGCAAGGAAACCGACCAGCAAATACCCGTGGTAGCACCACCCCCTGGCAGCGATGTGTACCTGATTGCTCGTCTGTGGCAATGGTGGCCGCTGCTGGAACTGCAGAAGGGCCAGACCTACCGTTTGCACATCGCTTCGATGGACTGGCAACACGGCTTCTCGCTGCAGCCCGTCAATATCAACGCCCAGATTTTGCCTGGTTACGAAATGGTGCTGACCATTACGCCAGATACCAGCGGCGACCAGACCATCATCTGCAATGAATTCTGCGGCATTGGCCACCACAATATGGTGGGTAAAATTTATATCAAAGATGCCATTAGCGGGGAGAGCCCATAATGAACAAGCCGCTGTTTCGGACTTGCCCGGAATCGGGCCTGCAGTTCCATAAACAAGCCGAGTGGCTGATCCGCGCCAACGCGGTGGTCGCAGTGGTTATGTTGCTGATCGGTGGAATCACAGCCCTGCTGGTGGTGCTTACTCGCTGGCCAGCGGTGCATTTGCTCCCAGCCGACAGGTTTTACCAGATACTTACCATCCACGGCATCAATATGCTGATCTACTGGCTGATCTTTTTCGAGATTGCCGTGCTGTATTTCTGCAGCTCCACTTTATTGAAAGTGCGATTGGCAACGCCACGAATAGCCTGGTTTGCCTTTATCCTCATGATCACTGGTGCCATCGTCAACAATGCTTCCGTGCTGGCGGGTAATTCCTCGGTCATGATGACGTCCTATGTGCCCATGCCGGCCGATCCGAATTTCTATCTCGGCTTGATCCTGTTCGCTGTAGGTGCCCTGATCGGATGTTTCATTTTTCTCGGCACGCTGGTGGTGGCCAAGGAAGAAAAGACCTACGACGGCTCTATTCCACTGGTCACTTTTGGTGCCTTGACTGCCTGCATTATCGCGATTTTCACTATCGCTTCCGGCGCCATTATCCTGGTTCCCACCTGGCTCTGGTCCATTGGCTGGATTTCCAATATTGATGCGGCTATGTACCGCTTACTTTGGTGGGGATTTGGACATTCCTCACAGCAGATCAACGTGGCTGCCCATGTTTCAGTGTGGTATGCCATCGCCGCCATTGTGTTCGGAGCAAAGCCCTTGTCGGAAAAGGTCAGCCGTACTGCATTTTTGCTCTACATTTTATTCCTGCAACTGGCCTCGGCCCATCACTTGTTGGTGGATCCGGGTTTGAGCGCGACCTGGAAAATTTTCAACACCAGCTATGCCATGTACCTTGCCGTGTTGGCCAGCATGGTTCATGGACTGACGGTTCCAGGCTCCATTGAGGTGGCCCAGCGCCAGAAAGGTCTGACCAAGGGCCTGTTTGAATGGCTGCGCAAAGCGCCGTGGGGAAATCCGGTATTTTCCGGCATGTTCATTTCCCTGATCGGCTTCGGCTTTATTGGTGGTATCTCCGGCGTTGTGATGGGTACCGAGCAGATCAACATCATCATTCACAACACCATCTATGTGCCCGGGCATTTCCATGCCACGGTGGTATTGGGCACCACGATGGCTTTCATGTCGCTGACCTGGTTCCTGATACCGGTGCTGTTCCGTCGTCAAATCATGTTTCCGACACTGGCGAAGTGGCAGCCCTATCTGTTTGGCCTCAGCATGGCGGTTTTCACCCTTGCCATGATGGGTGCCGGAACGCTGGGCGTTGAGCGTAGGCACTGGGATATGACCTTTGCGGATTCACTGTTGAGTTTTGATTACCCGGCCAGCGCCTTTACGCTGATGGGCCTGGTGGGCGTTAGCGGTGTGACAGCGATACTGGGCGGTGCGATTTTCGTACTGATCACGGTATTGTCGGTGTTCTTTGGCAAGCGCGTGGGCTCAGAATCACCCTATGGCACCGCCACCACGCGACTGCTGAAAGCTGAACCGGATATTCATATTGAAGGCGGGCACGCTGCCGCGGGCAAATGGGGGTTTGCAGCGCCTGGCACATTTGTCTTGGCTATTTTGTTCCTGGTTATCTTCGTGATCTACTACGCGGTGAACTGGAAGTACCTGGCGTCGGTGTGGCCGATGTCGTAGCTTCTGTTGGTTTAGCCGAACGACGAGGTGTTTCATTCAGGTCCAAGAGCAGCGCTGGTTCGACTATCATTTTTGGAAACAGGATAATGTTCTCGTGAAGTTGAAGTTACAGCTGTTGACCTGGATGCTGCTGGCTGGCCTGGCAACGCCGGCCCTGGGTGAGGAGAGCGCTGCGCCTTATGATAGCGATGCTGCCCTGGCCTTATCCCAGGCGGCAATTGGCCAGAGCTTGCACGACCTTGAGCTGACGGACAGCAATGGCTTGCCATTTGAATTGCAGTCACTGAAAGGCAAGCCTGTGTTGATCAGCCTTATTTTCACCTCCTGTTACCACGTCTGTCCGGCCATCACCAAGCACCTTGCTACCGCCGTTGCCGAAGCCAGGGATGCATTGGGTGAACAGAGTTTCTCCGTGCTGACCATTGGATTTGATACGCCCAATGATACGCCGCTTGCGATGGCAGCATTTGCCCGGCAGCAAAGGATTTATGATGCCAACTGGAATTTTCTCAGTGCCGATGAAGCCAGTATGGAGCAACTGGTTGCGGATCTTGGCTTTACCTACTTTCCAACGCCGCGTGGATTTGATCACATCAATCAACTGACCCTGGTGGACCGGCAAGGCGAGATTTACCGACAGGTTTACGGTGCCGGTTTCGAGTTGCCCGCACTGGTGGAACCATTGAAAGAACTGGTCTATAACCGACCGGTTGCGGGACAGCCATTTTCAGCCAGCCTGATTGATCGCATAAAACTGTTCTGCACCGTGTATGACCCAACTACAGGTCGTTACCGCTTCGACTTTTCACTGTTTGTGGGGATGGCCATTGGTGGAATATTCCTGCTGCTGCTGTCCGGCTGGCTGGCGCTGGAGATCGTGCGAGCCAGACGCAAGAAATTTACTGCATGAAGTCTGCCAGGCTGCTCTCTGGCATGGATGCCTTGCTGGTTCGTGCTTTTGGTTCCTGGCAAAACCCCATGCAATACCTGGGTGCTTTGACGATATTCTTTTTCTGGATAGTGCTGGTCAGTGGCATCTGGCTGTTTATCTTTTTTCATACCAGCGTGACTGGCGCTTACGAGTCAGTCGAATACATGACACACCAGCAATGGTATATCGGTGGGGTGATGCGCAGCCTGCATCGTTACGCTTCCGATGCTGCCATCGTTACATTGCTGATACACATCCTGCGTGAATTCCTGCATGGCCGTCATAGCGGCAAACATTGGTTCAGCTGGGTTAGCGGCATCCCGCTGATCTGGATCATCATTCCTTTGGGCATCTCCGGCTATTGGCTGGTGTGGGACCAACTGGCGTTATACGTGGCGATTACTTCAGCTGAATTGATCGACTGGTTGCCCATCTTTACTGGTTCCATGGCACGCAACTTTCTCACCGCGGCGGATGTGAGTGATCGCTTCTTTACCCTGATGGCTTTCCTGCACCTGATTGGCCTGCCATTGTTCCTGGTGTTTGCCATCTGGCTGCATGTGTTCCGTATCAGCCGGCCCAGGATCAGTCCGCCGCGCGGCCTGATGGCCGGGACTTTGATAGCCATGCTGTTGCTGGCACTGCTATTTCCGGCATTAAGTCAGGGCCAGGCCAACCCGTCCAACGTGCCCCAGACATTGACACTTGATTGGTATTATTTGCTGGTCTACCCGCTGGTGCAGGCCTGGGGGCCAGCTGCTGTCTGGGCCTTGCTGGTTGGACTCAGCCTGTTGATGTTCCTGGCTCCCTGGTTGCCACCCAGGGCTACTCCACCGGTAGCGGTGGTTGATCTTGACAACTGCAATGGCTGTGAACGCTGTGCCGAGGATTGCCCCTATTCCGCTGTCATGATGCAGCCTCGTACGGATGGCAGCCGCTACGAACTCGAAGCAGTGGTTGATCCGGACCTGTGCGTCAGTTGCGGCATCTGTGTGGGTGCCTGCCCCACGGCTACTCCTTTCCGCCAGGCCAGCTCACTCGTGCCGGGCATTGATTTGCCAGACATCAGTGCCTTGATGTTGCGCGAGAACATTCAGCAGCAGGCTGCCCGTTTGCAGGGCTCACAACGCATCCTGGTGTTCAGCTGTGATGGCAGCCATGCGCTGAATGCATTGCAGGACAGCCAGACTGCCGTGGTAGCGCTGCGTTGCATGGCGCATTTGCCGCCATCGTTCGTCGACTTCGCACTCAGCCGTGGTCTGGCCGATGGCGTGTTGTTGGCAGGTTGCAGTGATGGTGGCTGTGAGTATCGACTGGGAGCGGAATGGACTTCGCAGCGGGTTGCTCGCGAGCGTGATCCGCGACTACGGGAGCGGACTGACCGACAACGGCTGGCCTTGGGCTGGGAGCAGCCCTGGTCCGGGCTGGGTTCAGCAAGACGGGTATTACAGGCTTTCCGGCAGCAGCTCCCGACTGATGAACAGGAACAGCGCTTATTGAAGCCCGCAGCACGCTGGCGGGCCTGGCCATTACAGGCACTGGCCTTCGCCCTGTTTTACCTCAGTGCGGTCGCGTTTTCTGCCTGGCCGGCTTTCAGCCTGTTGCAGCCGGGTGCAGCGATGGTATCGCTGTCGATTACACATACCGGGCAGCGCATACAGGAGTGCCGCAAGTTTACCCAGCAGGAATTGGATGAACTGCCGCCCAATATGCGCAGGCCCAGCGACTGCCCACGCGAGAAACATCCCATCCGCGTCGTGTTCAGCGCAAATGGCCAAGAGCTGTATGTAAAAGAAGTGGCGCCCAGTGGTATCTGGAACGATGGTTCTTCAACGATCTACGCACGTTTCCCCTTGCCGTCAGGTGAATACAATCTCAGCATAGCCATGAGCGACAGTGGCAAGGCGGATGGATTTGATTACGTTTCAGACTTGGAGATCACGCTGCAGCCGGAACAACATCTGGTGATCAGCTTTGACTCCAGCATTTCTGAATTTATCTTTATCAGGTGAGCCATGAATCTATTGCAATGGAAACCCTCTTTTTCACTCGGAATTCCTTCGGTGGATCTCGAACACCGCGAGATGATTGCGCTTATCAACGAGGCCTATGCAAGCCTGCAGGAAAAAAGTGATGCAGCCAGTATTGAGGCCATGCTGGGAGAAATTCATGCCGGTATCGCGGCGCATTTTGCGCTGGAAGAGCGTTTGATGCGTGCAGCGGGATATGGGGAATATGCTGACCACAAGGATGATCACGAGCGCCTTCTTGAACAGATACTGGATTTGATGGATGGGTATGCCGCCGATCCCGAAGAAGGTCAGCGTGAGCTCAACAATCGTTTAACTGACTGGTTTTCCAGTCACTTCGCGACTTTTGATGCACGCCTGCATGGCGCGCTGGCGTAGCCTTTGGTTTCCAGATCCTAGATTGTCCCAGGCGAAAGTAGGTATCGCAGCAAGCTGAAGCTGGTCAGTGCCAGCAACAGGAAAATCACGAAAAACACGATTTGTCGCTGCGCCAGGACGGCACCGCGCCTGGCTTCGATGCGCCGCAGTATCCAGTCGGATAAGAGGTAGACGATGATGGCATTGAGCGAAAACAGGATCAGATCAGACATGGGCTGAAGGCTCCATCCAAAGCAATAGTTTAGTCATGCTGAAATTTTGGGTTTTGCCCCAGGTCAGTTAACAGCCTGACCGGGCGGGTTGCTTGTCGGCCGACTTCGAATCGAGTACCAGGCGGCGATAAGGAAAAGCAGCCCGCCAATCACCGATATCAAGCCGCCCAAACCCATCAAGCCCATTCCAGCAATTTCGCCCAACCGGTCCACGCCCTGTTCCAGGCCGGCCGTTTTACGCTGCACTCCGTAACCGCCGCTCCATGCCAGTCCGGTGATATGCAGCAATTGCCCGCCGCCGTACAACATGGGCTGCCAGGTGGCCAGTTTCCGTGGCACCGGACCATAGCCCAGGCGCGGCATGAGGTAGTAACAAATGCCCATAAAGGCAATGGTCACTCCAACGGTAGAGCCGTGGTAATGCGCCGGTATCACGATATCCAGGCCCGAGATCATGAATCCCAGCACGCCGCCGGTAGCAAACAACAGGGCGGAAGACCACAGTGCACTGCGCAGGAATACAGCTTCGTCGTTCCGGAATTCGGGACGCCTGCAGATGCTGGCTGCCACGGCCAGTCCCAGCGGAATACAGGACAGGCCGCCAAATTTCATCAACTCGGTAAAAGCCAGTCGATGTCCGGGAGAAATGACCTCGTGCGCCAGGTACAGGAAAGGCACAGTAAGAACCGGTAAGGCGAGCAGGATCAGGAACACGACCGTCAATCGCGGGCTGAGTATAAAGCGATAGCCGCCTGCGCTGGTGAGTATGATCCAGGCCACCATCATCAGCAAAGTGTGCGTGAACTGCAGGATGTGGCCACCGCCCCAGAACAGGAATTCGAAATAGGCTTCGCCACCCATTTGGGCTGGAATGCCGGCCATAGATGCCAGGAAGGCCAGCACAGCGGCGGCTGTAACCAGCGCCGAAAGGCGGATACCCACCCGCAGTGCCGCAGCGCCATCAAGCAATCCAGCGTTTTTGGTTCGACGACGGTTATGATCAAGTCCGCAACGCAACAGGTGCATGAAAATTCCCGTCGTGAACAGGCCAAGGCCAACGTAAAACACCGGGTGTCGTAAAATCGGCACGTAGTTATTCATCAACGGATCGCTCGCCCCCAGGACAGGCGACAGGGTAACGATGGCGGTTCCCAATGCCGCCAGCCAGAACGAACAGCGATCCCAGCGCGGTGCATCACTGCGGCAGGCCAGGCTCCAGAACACACCGGCAATCGACAGCAGCCAGATCAGTACCGACAGGTTGACGTGGATCACCAGCGCCACCCGGAAGAAGTCCACCAGGGGTATCACTTCCTGGATGGCCGGGGTTCTCGCCAACACCAGCAATAAGGAAAACAGGCCGGCGCCTACCAGTGCGGCCAGGCCGAGCAACAGCCAGGCCCGTGCGCTTTTACGCAGGGAGTCAGAGGAGGCGGGTAGGTCGTACCGGGCAGGGGACATGGTTAAGGCTTTTTGGAGGTTATGGGGCGCAACTTAGCGATGAAGTGGGCCAAGGTCAACGACTTTAGCTCCGGAAATTCTGACCGGCCTGCTATTATCGCCGCATGCTGGAAACATCAAACACATTGACACTGTTGGCCTCCGCGGAGCCGGTGCAACCTTACTACTGCATTTACCCTGAAGTCTACCGACAGTCTGCGCGGCAGTTTGTCAGCGCCTTTCCAGGGCGTGTGCTGTACGCGGTAAAAGCCAATGATCATCCTGCTGTGCTGCGTTTGCTGCACGAGGGTGGAGTGAAACATTTTGATTGCGCATCGGTGCCGGAGATTGAGCTGGTGCGAGAAAATTGCCCGGATGCCACGCCATACTTTATGGTGCCGGTGCGCCTGAAGGGCGCGGCCAAAGACGCCTATGAGCGCCTGGGTGTTCGGTATTTTCTGGTGGATCACGCGCGCGGTATCGAACTGCTGGCTGCCGAAATTGACCTGCGCAAGGTCGTGGTGTTTGCGCGCATGGCGGTGCATCACGCTGCCGCCAAGCAAGATTTGTCGAAACGCTTTGGCGCGCCGCCCGCCGATGTGCCGGGCTTGCTGGCAGAACTGGCCCGCCGAGGCGCAGAGCCTGCACTGGCTTTCAACGTGGGTTCTTCGGTAATCAGTACCGAGGCCTACCAGCATTCCATCGGCGTGGCGCAAGGCGTATTGGAGAAGCTGGATTTCAAAGTCAGGCTGATCGATATTGGAGGTGGTTTTCCGCTGCCTTATCCGGGCTTTGAAGTGCCACCGTTAGCGGACTACCACGCGACTATCCGCGCAGCCATGGCGAGCCTGCCGATGACTGATAACGGCGAGTTGATGGCCGAGCCGGGTCGTTCGCTGGCCGGACCGGGTATGTCGGCTGCGGTCAGCATCATCCTGCGTAAAGAAGACCGGCTTTATCTGAACGATGGCATGTACGGTATTTTCTGGGAGTTGCGCTTCAAGGAACACAAACGATTTCCGGTGCGGTGCTACCGTGATGGCCAATTGCACTCCGGGCCTGAGCTTTCCTTTCAGCTGTTTGGGCCTACCTGTGATTCCACCGACATACTGCCTGGCCGGGTGGATCTGCCGGAAGATATCCGAGAGGGTGATGTATTGGAATTTGGCCGTATCGGTGCTTACAGCCTGGCCGGCCGCACCCGCTTCAATGGTTTTTACAGTGATCAGGTTGTGCTTTTTACCGATCCCGAGGCGCTGCCGCCTGGTGGGAAAATTGCATGAGCAATCATCTGGCACAAGAGACCAGTCCTTATCTGCTGCAGCATGTCAATAATCCGGTGGATTGGTATCCCTGGGGAGAACAGGCTTTGACCTTGGCGCGGGAGCAAAACAAACCCATCTTGCTGAGCATAGGCTATGCCGCCTGTCACTGGTGTCATGTGATGGCGCATGAATCCTTTGAGGATGAAGCAACGGCGGCCGAAATGAACCGCCATTTCGTCAACATCAAGGTGGACCGTGAAGAACGGCCAGACCTCGATGGCATTTACATGGCGGCAGTCACCGGCATGACCGGGCAGGGTGGTTGGCCCATGACGGTATTCCTCGCTCCGGATGGCCAGCCGTTTTACGCCGGTACTTATTTCCCCCCGCAACCGCGTTACGGCATGCCATCCTTCCTTCAGGTGCTGGAAAAAGTCGCACACGCCTGGACGGAACAGCAGGATGAAGTACAACGCAGCGCCGCGTCGGTGACCCGGCATTTACAGGAGACCGCCCAGCAGCCCCAGGCCGGTGAGTTGAATGTTGGCGTGTTGGAGCAAGCGGTAGCGCAATTGCAATCCAGCTACGACAGCGCGAACGGTGGCTTCGGTGGAGCGCCGAAATTTCCTCAACCCATGGTTCTGGAGTTTGGCCTACGGGAGTATTTGCGTAACGGTAATCAGGCTTTGTTGGAAATGGTTTCAACCACCCTGCAGCGCATGGCCCATGGCGGAATCTACGATCATCTGGCGGGCGGCTTTGCCCGATATGCCACAGACGTTGCCTGGCTGGTGCCACATTTCGAGAAAATGCTCTATGACAATGCGCAACTGGCGCGGCTGTACGTGCACGCTTTCCAGGTAACGGCTGAGCCTTTGTTTCGCCAGATCGCCGAGGAAACTCTGGACTATCTGCTGCGGGATTTATGCCACGAGGATGGCGGGTTTTTCAGCAGCGAAGATGCCGATAGTGAAGGCGTTGAAGGAAAATTTTATGTCTGGAGTGCGGCTGAAATCCGCGCCGTGCTGGGCGAAGATGCCAGCGTTTTCATGCAAGCCTATGGCGTGACCGAGCAAGGTAACTGGGAAGGCCACAACATACTGGAGCGCCAGCCCGAAGCAGCTGCTGCGCCCAAGGGCACGCGTGAGGCCTTACTGGCACATCGTGCACAGCGCATTCGTCCCGGACTGGATGACAAAGTGCTGACCGCGTGGAACGGCATGGTGCTGGCTGCTTTCGCGGAAGCGGGTAGGTATTTCGATCGTCCCGACTACCTGGCCGCAGCACAACGCAATGCCGAATTCCTGCAGCGCGAAATGAAAACTGCTTCAGGGCGTTTGTTGCGCAGCTGGAAAGCGGGCCATGGCGCCCGCTATAACGCTTACCTGGAAGACTACGCTTGCCTGGCTGATGGCTTGCTGGCCTTGTACGAAGCCGGCTTCGACCCGCGTTGGTATAACTGGGCGGAACAACTGGCCCAGCAGATGATGGGGCATTTCAAGGATGCCGATGCGCCGGGCTTTTTTGATACTTCGGATGATCATGAACAATTACTGATCAGGCCGCGGGATCTGCAGGACAATGCGGTCCCCAGTGGCAATGCACGTGCAGCATCGGTGCTGTTTCGTCTGGGCCTGCTCAGCGGCAATGCGGAATACCTGGCGGTGAGCAGCGATTCGGTCAGTGCCATGAGCGCTACCATGGCTCGTTATCCCATGGGTTTCGGCGACTGGCTGGGAGCGGCCAACATCATGCTGAGCGGGCCGCGTGAATTGGCCCTGGTGGGAGAGCCTGAGGAACTGGGCCAATTTCTCGATTTGCTCAACAGCAATTATCGACCCAACCTGGTGATCGCAGCCAGTGCTGATCCTGCGAATTCCGGTATTGAATTATTGCACAGCAGAAACAGGGTGGACGATAAAGCAGCAGCCTGGCTGTGCCAGAACTTCAGTTGCAGCAGGCCGGTGACCACCGCCGTCGAGCTGGAAAAATTATTGCGGTCCGACCCCTAGGGATTGCCTGGCTCCAGGTTTTTGGCTGGTGCTCAGTCTGGTAGCTGAGCTCACTCTGAAAAGCTTGCCGGGTCGGATGATTGCGCGGAGCATCTTAACTTCAATGTCTGGATGAATTGCTGCTTTGGGTGATTTTATGCGCTAAAGCTGCCATGATTAGGCTATATCCGCACGACATCTCTGAACAAAACCAATAATGACTATTAGTATCTGGGTTGCATTCCTGATCTTTGTAGTGGCCGTGGTCGCCCTGGACTTGGGGGTATTTCACCGCAAGCCAACCACGCCCACTCTCCGTGATGCCATGGTATGGACCCTTATCTGGGTAACCATGTCCTTGTTGTTTGTCGGCATGGTCTATCTGTTATATGAGAATAATTACACTTGGGCCAGCCTCGCCACTGAGCATCTGACCGGCAAAGAGGCCGCCTCGCAGTACCTGATGGGCTATGTGCTGGAGAAATCACTCTCAGTGGATAACATATTTGTTATCGCGATGATTTTTTCCTATTTCCGGGTACCGCTGGAACTGCAGCACCGGGTACTGTTCTGGGGCATCCTGGGCGCTGTGGTATTGCGTGGCGTGATGATTGCCCTGGGTGTGGCCTTGATCAACAATTTTGATTGGGTCACTTATATATTTGGTGCTTTCCTGATTTACACCGCCGCCAAGATGATGATGATACGCCATGAAAACGTGGATCCCGGGGATAACCCGCTGGTGATACTGGCCAAGCGCTGGTTACCGGTTTCCAATCAATATCATGGCCAGCACTTTTTCGTGCGGGTTGATGGTGCCTTGATGGTTACGCCATTGTTCCTGGCCCTGTTGCTGGTTGAGAGCAGTGATGTGATGTTTGCGGTGGATTCCATTCCTGCCATATTTGCCGTCACCCGCGACCCCTTCATCGTCTTCACTTCGAATATTTTTGCCATACTGGGCCTGCGCTCGCTGTACTTTGTACTGGCGGGCTACATGGCCAAGTTCCGCTACCTCCAGAACGCGTTGGTCTTTGTGCTCGCCTATGTAGGCATCAAGATGATTCTGAGCAACCACTATCACATCCCGGATGGTGCCTCCATGGGCATTATCCTCGGCATCTTGCTGGTCGGTGTGTTGGCCTCCGTCAAAGGTGCTGCCACCGATCCGGTGCCGCTGAAGTCACCGCTGGACCAGGATCACCGATGAGCACATCCGGTATTGCTGAGCTGTGTTTTTTTGCTGCACAAGAGGGCCAGTTCGAGGAATGGCAAACCGATGCTGGCAAATGTGTACGCGGCCAGCCGGTGCAGCGCAGCTGGAACCAGTTCACCAGCAGCGACGAGAAATTTTTCAGCGGCAGCTGGGAAGCAGAGCCTGGTTGCTGGAATATTTCCTATACTGAAAACGAGTATTGCCACATCCTCAGCGGCCGCTCGCTGCTGCGGGATACTGCTGGCAACGAGAAGTTATTGCAGCCGGGCGACCAGTTTGTGATACCGGCTGGTTTTCAGGGCCAATGGGAAGTGCTGGAAACTACCCGCAAGATCTACGTAATCTATCAACCTTAGTCATTCTTTTTGAGAGAGTAATCATGAGTAACGCACAATGGCAACAGCGCAAATCGGCTGCTTTCGCGCGTGGCATGGGCAACATGTTGCCGGTTTTTATAGCCAGGGCGCTGAACGCCGAAGTCTGGGATATTGAAGACAAGCGCTTTATCGACTTTGCCGGTGGCATTGCGGTGGTCAATACCGGCCACAGTCACCCGCGCATCGTTGCGGCTGTAAAAGCCCAGCTGGATAACTTCAGCCATACCTGCATCATGATCACACCCTATACCAGCGCAGTGGAGTTGGCCGAGCGACTGATAGCGGCTGTCCCCATCGATGATGGCAGGGCGATTTTTCTATCCACCGGTGCTGAAGCGGTTGAGAACGCAGTCAAAATCGCCCGGGCGCATACCGGCAGGCCGGGTGTGATTGCATTTGGCGGTGGCTTCCATGGCCGTACCAATTTGTGTATGGGGCTAACCGGCAAAGTCGTGCCTTACAAGAAAGGTTTTGGTCCCTTTACGCCGGAAATTTACCATGTACCATTCCCGGCCGAATATTTGGGAGTAACTGCAGAGCAGTCATTGCAGGCCCTGAAAGAACTGTTCAAAAACGATATCGAAGCTAACCGGGTTGCGGCCATCATCATTGAGCCAGTGCAGGGTGAAGGTGGCTTCTATGTGGTGCCCAAAGGTTTCCTGTCCCAGCTACGCGCGATTTGTGACCAGCACGGCATTGTTTTCATCTGCGATGAGATCCAGACCGGTTTCGGCCGTACCGGCAAAATGTTTGCCTGTGAGCATGAAAATGTACAGCCTGACATGATCACCATGGCCAAGGGCATAGCCGGTGGTTTTCCCATCTCTGCTGTGGTGGGCAAGCGCGAGATCATGGACAGCGCCGAACCCGGTGGCCTGGGCGGTACCTATGCGGGATCACCTCTGGGCTGTGCAGCGGGGCTGGCAGTGCTGGACATCATGGCCGATGAAAAGCTGGTGGAGCGTGCCAATGAAGTCGGTAAACGCATCGTTGCCAGGTTGAAAGCATTGCAGCAGAAGTATCCGGATCGAATTGGCGACATCCGCGGGCCGGGAGCCATGGTGGCCATGGAGCTGGTGAAGGGTGGCGATGTAAGCCAGCCGGATGCAGACCTGACCAAGGCGCTGGTTCAGGAAGCTGCCAAACGCGGTTTGTTGCTGTTGTCCTGCGGGGTGCGCAGCAACGTGATTCGCATACTCACTCCTTTGACCATACCCTTCGATCACCTGGAAGAAGGGTTGGGGCTGCTGGCTGATGCCTTTGAAGCTTGCACCCAATAGTGCCTTAGCTTGTGAATGTAGACGGTAAACCCTGCCGTTCCATAGCCCTGGCCGAGGATGGTTGGTCGGTGGACATCATTGACCAGACCTTTTTGCCACACGAGTTTGTCTGGCGCCGTTTGCAGACTCCTGAAGCGGCTGCGGAGGCCATTCAGACCATGCGCGTGCGGGGCGCGCCACTGATAGGTGCAACGGCGGCTTATGGCGTGGCCCTGGCCATGCGCCTGGATGCTTCAGATACCCATTTGCAACAGGCTCATGACAGCCTGCTGGCGACCCGTCCCACTGCGGTCAATCTGCGTTGGGCGCTGCAACGTATGCAACAGTTGCTGCTTGTATTGCCGCCTGAGCAGCGTCTGGCCGCAGCCTACGCCGAAGCAGCAAAACTCTGCGACGAAGATGTGGAAATCAACCGCAGCATAGGCGAGCAGGGTCTGAATGTATTCAAAGAGATAGCTGCAAGAAAGCCAGGTAAAGTATTGAA
>JBBKVS010000105.1:0-6975 GCA_037968555.1 Lysobacterales bacterium
AAGTAGGGAGGTTGCAGTATGGAGGCCGGGAAAACAATTTCATTCCACATCGGCAAATAGTATGCGTTCACTGTTTGTGGCGTCATCAACCACTCGGATTTGTCTACCGGGCTGTCCAGCTTGTTGAGATTGCGCTGATACTCGAAGACATTGGCACGCTTGACATTACCCACCAGGTCACCGGCCACAACTTCAAGTTTGCTGTAATCGCGCCATTGATCGGGGTAACCGATCTTGCTGTTGAACTTGGATAGTTTCTCCAGCGCCTGCAATTTGGTCTCGTCGCTCATCCAGTCCAGTTCAGTGATGGAAATGCGGTAGGCCTCCACCAGGTTGTCGATCAGCTCCTGCATGCGCGCCTTGGCGTCAGCATTGAAATGCTTTTCAACGTAGAGCTGGCCCAACAGTTCGCCCATATCCCCATTCAGCGAGCCTATGGCACGCTTCCAACGAGGTCGTGGCTCTTCGGTGCCTTGCAGGCCCTTGTTGAACATGTTGAAGGAGGCAATGAAAAATTCATCGCTGAGCAGGGGTGAGTAATTACTCAATGCGTGGTAGCGCAAATAATCCTGCCAGGTAGCTACGTCGGTATCAGTGATAATGCCGGCAGCAGCCGTGAAGAAGCTGGGCTGCATGACGATGTAGGTTTCACGAGCGGGGATCAGGCTGGCTTCGAAAAAGGTTGGCCAGGCTATGCCAGGCGCCAGCTCTTGCAGTTGTGCCAAGGTCATGGGGTTGTACTGCTTGACCCGATCGCGGTTCTCTTCGCGGGTCCATTGCACCTCTGCCAGGCGCGATTCCAAAGCCAGTATGCGTTTGCCTATGCTGTCCGCGCCTTCCAGGCCGGCCAGTTCGAACAATTTCTTTGCGTATTGCTGCAGCAGCTCGCGGCCCTTGACGAATTGCTCGTCGTCTTTCAGGTAGTAATCACGGTCGGGCAGGGTGAGGCCACTTTCTGCCAGGTAAACCACGTTGGTGTTGGCATCCTGGAAGTCGGAGAAAATAAAGCCGCCAATAGGAGAGTTGACCCCGTTAATGCCCATGCTGCCAAATAATCGAACGATATCTTCATGCGATTTTGCTGCAGCGATCAGATCAAGGTCGTCACTGATGGGGAGCACACCCTTGGCATTGGCCGCTTCATTGTCCATGTAGGTATTGTAGTAATCGCGGATTTTCTGGGTCGCACTGCCGGGCTGTACGTTTTCAGCCTGGCTGACTTCTTCAATTAGCTGTTGCACATCCAGTTCTGCCTGGTCGGCCAGTATGCCGAAGGCGCCATAGCGGGATTTGTCTGCCGGTATTTCGGTTGTCGCCAACCAACCGCCATTGACGTATTCGAACAGGTCATCCTGTGGCCTGACTGTTTCATCAAAATAGCTGCGATCAATGCCACTGACCAAGGCCACTTCAGCAGTCGCTGAAGCTGACTCGGCTGCAGCAGAAGCTTCAGCACTGGCTTGGGGTTCAGGATCGGAGGAGCCACCACAGCCGCTGAGAAATAGCAGGGCCATGATGCTGGCGGGCAAAATCAAAAATCTGGATTTAAAAACAGAATTCATTACAACCTCTTCAAAGGTGTTGGATATATTTTGGTGGCGGCACTATACAAAATCAGGCGCCAGGCTGCAGGTGCCCTTAGTTGGGTTAGAATCCCTTTTGGCCGCATGGCCAGCTCTTATTGTCGTAATGGAATCATTAATATGGGGCGCTGGCGTCCACCACCTGAAAAAAGCAGTCCCTACAGCACCCCTGAAGGCGCCCTGGCCATGAAAACGCAGCTGGCTGAATTATGGTCTTTGCGGCGCAATGATGTGGTGCCTGCTCTTACGGCAGCGGCAGCCGAAGGCGATCGCTCAGAAAACGCTGAATACATCTATCGCAAAAAACAGCTGGGCGAAATCGACCGCAAAATCCGCTACCTGAGCAAGCGTCTGGATGTGATCAAGATCGTCGATCAGTTACCCACCAACCGGGAGAAGGTCTATTTTGGTGCCTGGATAGAGCTTTTAGACGAGCAGGGCATTGCAAAGTCCTACCGCATTGTCGGTGCAGACGAGACCAGCGCGCCGCAGGGTTTTATCTCGATTGATTCACCCATGGCCAAGGCCCTGATTGGACGCCAGCTGGGCGACACCGTGCGGGTGCAATTGCCGGAAGGCCAGGTCGAGTTGGAAGTGATCTCGGTTTCATATCCACCCCGAGTACTTTAAATTTTTTGCGATTGGTCGCTTGAAATATTTCTCCTGATCCCCATCTTTTCTACCGTGGCCGCCGTAAGGGGTCACAGGTGTTCCCGGCCGCAAGGCGGGAGCTTTTAATCTTTCAAGAATGTACCGATTGCTTCACAGGAGAATACGGTTATGACTACTTTTGACTTTACACCTTTATTCCGCACTTCCGTTGGCTTTGACCGACTGGCTTCCATGCTCAATTCGGCCCACAGGCCCGAGCAAGTTGGCGGATACCCTCCCTATAACATTGAGTCTCGTGGCGAGAACAGCTACCGCATCACTATGGCTGTAGCGGGTTTTTCTGAAGACGAGCTCAATCTCAGTACCGAGATGAATCAGTTGACGGTCAGCGGCAAGAGTGCCGAGGATGATACCGAGAATGGTAACTTCCTTTATCGCGGCATTGCCACGCGCTCTTTTGAGCGTCGCTTTAACCTGGCGGACCATGTCAAGGTAACCGGTGCTGCGCTGAACAATGGCTTGCTGCATATCGAACTGGAGCGCGAACTGCCTGAGGCCATCAAGCCCAAGAAGATCGAAATCCAGAGCGGCAAGACTTTGCTTGAAGGCGAAAGCCGCAAGCAGGTCAACGAGTCCAAGGCTGCCTGATCACAGCCTGCAGAATTGAGTGGGCCTGTAACAACGGGCCCACTCATCCAGAATCGGGAAAGGGGCGCACAGCGCCCTTTTTTTGCAGCAACAAACAACAGCAACTCAAGCCTTGGGCAATTGCGTCTGCCAGCGCAGGCAGATAGTCTCTGTCCTTTCAGGCCCCCAACCCCCAGGCTTACCAAACCAGACCTGCACGGAATCGTATCAGCCATGAAGAAGTCCGGTTTTCTGAACAAAGTGCTGTACTGGCTATACCAACCGTACGCCTGGCTGATATTTATGCCGCTGGCCATTGCGCTGACGCTGCTATTCAGCCTGCTGACCATCATTGCGTCCATACTGATCAACTCGAGTTTTGCCGGCAGCACTTTCCCGGTGATCTGGGCCCGTATTGTTGCTCGCCTGACGCCCATGGCCATTACGGTAAACGGAGCTGAGCACGCTGACCTACAACATACTTATGTGGTGGTTCTGAACCACCAGAGCCAGTTCGACATCCTGCTGGTTTACGGCTGGCTGAAGCTGAATCTCAAATGGGTGATGAAGCAGGAGTTGCGCAAAATTCCCGGCCTGGGCCTGGGTTGCGAAAAAGCCGGGCATATCTTTGTTGACCGGGCCAATCCGCGAGCTGCCAGGGACTCTGTAATGGAAGCTTTGCAGCGCCTGGGCAACGGTGTAGGTATTTTGTTCTTTGTAGAAGGAACGCGCAGCCTGGACGGCCGACTGTTGCCATTCAAAAAAGGTGCTTTTCGCCTGGCGGTCGAACAGCAAATACCCATCTTGCCGGTAACCGTCAGCGGTACTCACGACATCATGCCAGCCAAAACCCTGCGATTGTTTCCGGGCCGCGGCACCCTGACCATACACCCACCGATTGACACCCGTGGTTTGCAGCTGACTGATCTGGCCGATTTGATGGAGCAATCCCGGCTGGCCATCGCTTCGGCGCTGCCACAGGATTTACGCTGACAAACCAGACCCATGTCCATACGGCAACCCGATCCACGTTTCTCAAGCTCGAAAAAGGCCGCAGCCAACCTGCGTCTTTCAGCCTGGATTGCGGCAGGCTTTGTCGCACTGCTGTGGTTGATATTGCTGCTGGATGCATTGACCGCAGTTAATTTCCTGCAATATGGTTTGCGTCCAGGCTCGGTAGATGGGCTGCTGGGGGTATTCACCGCGCCCTTGCTGCATGGCGGCGTAGAGCATTTGTTCAATAACAGCATACCCTTACTGGTGGGCCTGACTGCCTGCCTGTTTCTTTATCCGAATTCATCCTTGCTGACGATTCCGGCCATCTGGCTGGGCTCCGGATTGTTGGGTTGGCATATCGGCCGACCCAGTCTGCATTTTGGCGCCAGCGGATTGTTGTACGGTTTGCTGGCCTTTGTTTTTCTCAGCGGCGTGCTGCGTCGTGATATGCGTTCAATTTCGGTTTCCATGTTGGTCGCATTCTTTTACGGCACCCTGATCTGGGGCGTGTTTCCCATCCGTCCGCATATGTCCTGGGAGCTGCATCTGAGCGGTGCCTTCATGGGCCTGTTGATGGCACTGGTGCTGCGCAAGTGGGACAGAGTACCGCTGCGGCGTTATGATTGGGAAGACGATGACAGCACGCCAGACTGGTTCCCAAACGAAGATGCAAATCGGCGCTTCAATCCTGGTGATCACGCAGCGCATACTGAAGACGAAGGTGCCCGGCCAGCGCAAATTGGCCAACCGGGTGATTCTGGCAATGAGCGTGAGCGTGACTGACAATCAGGTGAGATAAATGTTTAAGAAGTTACTGTACTCAATTGTTATTGTTCTAATAATCTTCGTTATTGTAGGTCTATTTCTGCCTCGGGACGTGCATATTGAACGCACTACCAGCATCAATCGGCCCGCTTCCCTGATTTTTGCCTTGCTCAACAGTTATGCCAGTTTCAACACCTGGTCTCCCTGGACATCGCGTGACCCATCCACCCAATACGTCATCAGCGGTCCGGAAAACGGTGTGGGGGCGCAGTTGGCTTGGGAAGGTGATCCGCGCCTGACTGGCAAAGGCCAACAGGAAATCATCGAAAGCACGCCCCATTCACTGATCCGTATACGCTTCCAGTTCGACAACCAGGGCGAAGCCATCATGTACTACACATTGCAGGAACAGGGTGGGGCCACTGAAGTGAATTGGGGCTTTGATACCGATGTAACCAGCGGACAAGGCCTGTTTGGCGGCATCATGGCACGCTACTTCGGCTTGTTTTTTGACCGTTGGCTGGGTACCGATTATGAGCTGGGTCTGGCCAATCTCAAGCGTCTGGCAGAGTCCTTGCCCAACGCTGATTTTTCCGAGTTGGAAGTCGAGATAATGAAAGCCGAGCCGGAGACCATCCTGTTTATCGAGAGCGTCAGCAGCCAGGCTCCGGATAATATTGCCCAGGCTTTGGCCGATGCTTACCGCGAAATTACCAGCTTTATTGCCGACAACGGACTGCAGATGTCGGCTCAACCCATGGCTATATCCCGTGCCTGGGATGAAAGCGGCTATTCATTTGATGCGGCCATACCGGTTATTGCCGCCGACGTGGTTCCGACTGGCAATGTGAAGATTGGCCTGTCACCTTCGGGCAGGGTCTTGCGCATCGTCCACCGCGGTGGTTACGACCATATGATGCCCACCTATGAAAAAATCTCTGCCTACATGGGTGCTCACGGCTTCGAGGAAACCGGGATATCCTGGGAGCAGTACATTTCCGATCCTGGCAACACCCGTACCGAAGACCTGGTCACGCATATCTATTTTCTGCTGAAGCCAGAATAAGGAAACGCTGATTTATTCAGTGCTTTCCAGAAGTTGTTTTTGTTTCTGCGCCAGCTGGTGCTCGCGATAGAGCACAAACAAACCGGAACCAATGATGACGGACGCGCCCACCCAGGTGCGGCTGTCCGGCAAATAAGACCAGAACCAATAGCCATAGAGCACAGCCCAGACCAGGTGCACGTAGTCGAATGGCGCAACTATGGATGGTGACGCGCGCCGGAATGCCGCCGTCAGCAAAACCTGACCCAGTGTTCCGGTCACCCCCACCAGCAGCAACCAATGCCAGTCGCGCGACCAAATGACCGGCTGCCAGTTGGGCAGGGCAGCCAGTCCGGAACCGATTCCCACCAAAAACACAAACCAGAAGGCTATAGTCAGGGTGCGATCGCGCGAGCCCAGCTTACGCAGCAAAATGACGGTCAAGGCATAGAACAAGGTGGCCGACAAGGCCATCAAAGCGCCATAACCATGCCAGCTACTGCCGCTGGGCTGCAGTACTATCAATACCCCGGCAAAACCAACCAGCGCTGCCAGGGTCCGTATCCAACCGGCGGGTTCACCCAGCATGGGGCCGGACAACAGTGTCACCAGCAAAGGTGCGGCAAAAAATATCGCGTAGGCATCTGCCAATTGCATCACGCGGAAACATTCACCTACGGAATACAACATGGCCAGGCCCAAAATGCCACGCAGCACATGACCACCCAGATAGGCGGTACGAAACAAGCTGCGATCCGTGACCAGCATCCAGGCCAGGAATACCGGTAATGACATGGCACAACGGAAAAACACCACCTGCATGCTGTTGTACTCAGCCACCAGCATTTTCAGGCCCACGTCCATGGTGGACAGCATGAAAACGGCGATCATCATCAGGCCGATGGCCTGCAAAGAATGTTGTTTTACGGCGTACATAAACTTGACCTTACCACCGATCGGCCACCTCGAAGCTGTCTTGCCAATTGCCTTTTGTTGCGGCCTGCGCAACCAGTGCTTTCATGCGCGACTCGAACTCGCGGCGTGGCAATTCCATTGCTCCCATGGACAGCAGGTGCGGGTTGGTGACCTGGCAATCCAACAGCCCGAAAGACCAGCGCTGTAACTGGCTACACAGCGCTACCAGAGCGATTTTGCTGGCATCCACTGTGCGGCTGAACATGGATTCACCAAAGAACATTTTCCCCAAAGCCATGCCGTAAATGCCACCCACCAATTGCCATTCTTTACCGACACTTTCTTGCCAGACTTCGACTGAATGGCTGATGCCTTGCCGGTGCAAGTCTATGAATGCGGCTGTCAGTTCGCCGGTAATCCACGTGCCTGCAA
>JBBKVS010000106.1:0-8261 GCA_037968555.1 Lysobacterales bacterium
ATCTTGTTCTGACCGGTGTGCTTGTATTGCCAAACAAACCCTTCGGCTTCAGTGGAAGTTGTAGTGGCTTTAGTTTTTATCCAAAGAAATCAGGCGAAGTCGGGGTGTGGGCATCTGCACACATTATTTCGGCACTGTTGGGCAACGGCGGCGAAATCATATTCCGGAATGGCTTCGAGTCCGGAATGTGATGAAAAAAAGGGGCCGGGAAAAAGGGGCCGAAAGCGCCTTGGTAGCCGTGCGGATCTCCAGACCGGTTCAGGTATACTTTTGATCTTCGACAGGGGGATTTAGCTAAAGTATGGAACTGGAAACTGCCTGGCAATTTGGAGTATCGCTGGGACTTGGCATGCTGATTGGCCTTGAGCGCGAGCGCACCCGGGGCGACGGGCATAGTTTTGCTGGTGTGCGTACGTTCTCTCTGGTGGCATTGCTGGGTTCAATTTCAGTTTATGCCAGTGAAAAGTCAGAACTGGCATGGCTAGTCGGACTGGTGTTTGTGGCTGTGATCGCCCTGGTCGTAGTTGCCTACCAGTATGCAGCCAGGAACGGTAAACCCGGGATCACGACTGAGGTTTCATTACTGATCACGTTTTTTATCGGCTGCCTGAGCACCTGGGGAGAGGTGGGCGTAGCGGGAGCTATCGCAGTAGTCACCATGCTGCTGTTGGCGCTCAAAGGCTGGTTACACGATCTTGCAAGGCGAATTGAAACTTCGGATGTCGAGGCAACCCTCAAGTTCGCCATTATCACCCTCGTTGTTCTGCCACTGGTCCCCAACACGAATTTTGGCCCGGTCGGTCTGGAAGTCATCAACCCGTATCAAACCTGGCTGATGGTGGTTTTGATCGCAGGCCTCAATTTCATTGGCTACATCCTGGTCAAAATCGTGGGCCGGGAGCATGGGTTGGGCATCACCGGCCTGTTGGGTGGACTGATTTCCAGCACAGCGGTAACCCTGGGCTTTTCACAACGCAGCCGTGCCGAACCCGACCTGGCCCCGGTTTTAGCATTGGCCATTTTGCTGGCCTGGACCGTCATGTTTTTCCGCGTCGTAGTCGAGGTGGCTGTAGTCAATTTTGCACTGATACAACACCTGGCGTGGGGAATGCTGCTCATGGGGTCTGTCAGCCTCGGCATCTGCCTGCTGCTTTGGCGCCGTGGCCGCAGTAAAGTTGTGGCAGAAGTCGAGACGGGGCACAACCCTTTCGAACTGGGTGGTGCAATCAAGTTTGGCGTCCTGTTCGCTGTGGTTATATTTATCGCCAGTGCTGCCCAGGTGTATTTCGGAGACGCGGGCCTTTATGTAGCCGGTGCATTGGCCGGGATGACCGATGTCGATGCGATTACGCTGTCCATGGCCAACCTGTCTTTGACTGACCCTGCAAGTTCAGGCCCAGCTGCGCGAACGATCATCATTGCTGTTATTTCCAACACCATGGTCAAGAGCGGCATGGTGCTCTGGCTGGGCGCACCTTCCATGCGCATAACCATCCTGCCCATTGCCCTGGCTCTGGCGCTGGCGGGTGTTATCGCTGTCTATCTGACTGGATGACTGTAAGCACTGTTTTGGCTATTCAGCCAGTTGATTTTCCTGTCTGGAATTCTTATGAATTGCTGATTCAGATCATTTGTGCGATTGGGAACTGACCTCATCTTGATGCCTGTCGGGAGCATTTAATAGAACAGAGCCTGGACCAGTTTCAAGCGGTGCATCCCTGAGTATTGTTGAAACAGGTGGAGCCCCCATGAGCTGGAAGAATACGCAAGACCATTATGGCAAGCTGTCCATAGCCATGCATTGGCTGATGTTCCTGCTGCTGATCACCGTCTATGCCTGCATTGAATTGCGGGAAATCTATCCGAAGGGCAGCGATCCGCGTGAAGCCTTGAAACTGTGGCACTCGATGCTGGGATTGAGCGTATTTTTGCTGGTTTTCATCCGACTGGCATTGCGCTTCAACGCGCCGACACCAGCTGTAAAGCCTGCCTTGCCTCCCTGGCAACACAAACTCGCCGGCATCATGCACCTGGCCTTATACCTGCTTATGATTGTCATGCCTCTGCTGGGCTGGCTGCTGCTCAGCACTGAAGGTAAACCCATCGTCTTTTTCGGGCTACCCCTACCCGCTATCTGGGGCAAGAATGAGGGCTATGCTGAGCTAATTGAAGAAATCCATAAATTCATTGGGACGACGGGTTATTACCTGGTTGGCATTCACGCCGCCGCAGCCCTGTTCCATCATTATTTCATGCGTGACAACAGCCTGGTGCGGATGCTGCCCCGAAGTGGCTATCAGAAATAAGCACAGGGTCGGGTAGCGACCAGCAGCGCCTGGGTGCTTAGAATTTCTCGGGGCGCATTACAGCAACGTCTGTAAGGAAGGCAATAATGGCGTAGTTGTTGTAGTAATTCTTGAAGAGATAATCTTCTATTGAAATGGCGAGTGCTTCACCACAAACCACTTCAATTCTGATATTCCCGCTGGAGGCCCAATCCGCGTTTCGAACTCCGCGACTTCCGCGGCCACGCGCATCACTGATGGTGTAACCACTCGCACCCAACTTGTCCAGCATCTGCGTCAACTGATGCTCCAGAACTGCCTCGGCGATTATCGTCAGTAACTTGCGTTGGTGCGAATCCATGAATTCAGCTCCATTGTCCGTGTAGTGTTAAAGCAAACCAGTAGTACAGCGGTATCCCGAAAAAAATATTGAAGGGGAAGGTAATTCCCAATGACGCCGTCAGCGACAGGGTCGGATTGGCCTCTGGCACTGAGACTCGTAAGGCGGCGGGCGCTGCAATGTATGACGCACTTCCTGCCAATACCGCCAACAAAGTGATGCCACCCACCGAGAGGCCCAGCGCACAACCCAGCAAGGAACCGATCAGCGCGAATGGAACAGGGATCAACAACGCAAAAGCAATAATAAAAGCGCCATGTCGTTTCAATGTCCGTGTCTGGCTGGCTGCGATCAGGCCCATTTCCAACAGGAACAAGGCCAACACACCCTTGAACAAATCGAAGAACAATGGTTTCAGAGGCTCTATACCTTCGGGGCCAACCATCCACCCTATCAACAAGCCACCGATCAACAAAACGATGCTTTTCCCAAGGAACAATTCATGGCTCAATTCACCCCATTTCGTGTCGCGCGATATACCCCGCGCCAGCAGTATGCCTACCAGGATGGCCGGAATTTCTAGGATCACCAGGAATACCGGCATATAGGCTTCGAAATCGATGCTACGGCTGTTCAGGAATGCGACTGCGACAGCATAGGTTGCAACACTCACAGAACCGTAGTGCGCAGCAATGGAGGCAGAGTCGGCGCGGCTGAGACGCCCGAAGAACCTGAGTACTGGAAAGGCCAACAGCGGAAGTACACAGCCCATGACAATAACCGCCAGCAATTTGGGGAAAATACCCAACAAGGGCTGATGGGCCAGCTCTACCCCACCTTTGAGCCCGATAGTCAACAACAGCAGAATGCTCAAAAGCTCATAGATTGCCGGAGGCAATCGAAGCTCTGATCGTGACAGTCCGGCGATCAGGCCCAGTAGGAAAAACAGGATGACCGGATCCAAATCAGTGGCCTCGAAAGTGTTCGCAGGCCAACAGACATGCCGTGCAGTAATCTTCAGGAAAGCGCATTCGATGCTCTTTAATAAGCAAATTTATCGCAGGTATTCGCGAAACCTCACTGCGATTCATTATGGCATTGATTGCAAGTCCATAGCCCTTCAAGTCCATAGCCCTGCTCGCTGCTGCTGGACGGATAATTCTGGAAAGCTCCCCTAAGGCGGCGCAACCATTTCAATGGCACCAATTTGCAGCATCAGGCGCAGCGGATCGAACAGGGGCCAGATGTCGCTGATTTTGCCATCGCGAAACAGGATCAGGTCCTCGCCGTAAACGCTGATCTCTTTTCCCGTTGCAGCCACGCCGCGAAACTCTGCCTGGTGGGTTCCCGTCCAGTGCCAACGCACGAACACCTTGTCCCCTTCGGCAATCAGATCGACCAGGCTGATCTTCGTGTCGGGAAACCCATCGTGGCAGGATTTGATGATGGCCGCGTAGGCCTCGGGACCGACTGCCGGGTAGCCCTCACTGTGGCGCCTGAAATCGGCGGTCAGGAGTTCAGTTGCCACAGCATATTCGCCCTGATCCCAAAGCTCACTCAGCCAGCGCTTCGTTGCATCTTTGTTGGCCTGTTCAAGGGCGATGCGTGATTGGTAGGCGAGCCACTCACCATCGTTCACCTCGGGGCCGCCTGCAGAAGTCGCTGCCTGCGTCCAGGACGTGATAATCACCAGCACCAAACCCACAGCCAAGTTTCTCAGTTTCATCAACAATCACCCTCCTGCCAAGCCTTGGAAAACGTTTTCTTCAATCAAACCGGTAAAGTAAACAGGACTCAAATCATCGACGGTTTCAAATCATGCAGCAATCGGCCATCACATGGCGAGCCAAATCGTATCGTCCCTTAGGGCTGCCGTACAGGAGTTAAAGCCCGGCTCCAGCTCCGTGTCAGTTTGGTGCTGACGCCAGGCTAGCCCATTCCCTGTTATGATATGCGCCCCTAAGCATTTGAAAATAGAGAAACTCTCAGGATTTACAGTATGTCCATGAACGCCTCAGCACAAAGACCCACAGAACTCTTCGACTATCCCAAGTACTGGGCGGAGTGTTTTGGCGTGGCACCGTTTTTACCCATGAGCCGGGCAGAAATGGACACGCTGGGCTGGGATTCCTGTGACATCATCATCGTCACCGGCGATGCTTATGTGGATCATCCCTCATTTGGTATGGCCATAGTTGGTCGCCTGCTGGAAGCTCAGGGCTTCCGGGTTGGCATTATTGCCCAACCGGACTGGCAATCGGCTGATGCTTTCAAAGAGTTGGGCAAACCCAACCTGTTTTTCGGTGTGGCAGCCGGCAATATGGATTCGATGATCAACCGCTACACGGCGGATCGCAAGCGACGCTCGGACGATGCCTACACACCCGGCGGCATGGGTGGCAAACGTCCGGATCGTTGCTCGCTGGTCTACAGCCAGCGCTGCAAGGAAGCCTGGTCCGATGTGCCGGTGATCCTCGGTGGTATCGAAGCTTCCTTGCGCCGCATTGCTCACTACGACTATTGGCAGGACAGCGTACGCCGCTCGATTCTGCTTGATGCGACTGCAGACCTGCTGCTGTACGGCAATGCCGAACGGGCTTTGGTCGAAGTCTCCCAGAGGCTGGCCCGCGGCGATGATATTGCCAGCATTACCGATGTTCGTGGCACCGCCCTGATCCGCAAAGATACGCCGCTTGGTTTCTGGGAAATCGATTCCACGCGTATTGACCGACCCGGCAAAATGGATCGTGTGGTGAACCCCTACCTCAACGTGCGTGAGATGGATGATGCTGAAAAACAGCGCAGGGAAGCAGCTTTGTATGGTGTCCCGGATACTGTTGCCGGTGAAACTGAAAAGCCGTTCATACCGCATCCCGCTCGCGATCGCGATTGCACTGTGATCCGCCTGCCCTCCTTTGAGAAAGTGCGCAATGACCCGGTGCTGTATGCGCATGCCAATCGCGTGCTGCACCTCGAAACCAACCCCGGCAATGCGCGGGCGCTGGTGCAAAAGCACGGCGATGTGGACCTGTGGGTAAATGCGCCACCGATTCCACTCTCTACCCCAGAGATGGATTATGTGTTCGGCATGCCTTATGCGCGGGTTCCGCATCCGGCTTACGGTGATGCGAAGATTCCTGCCTATCAGATGATCAAGTTCTCAGTGAACGTGATGCGCGGCTGTTTCGGTGGTTGCACTTTTTGCTCCATCACCGAGCACGAGGGGCGCATCATCCAGAATCGATCTGAAGAATCGATACTCAACGAAGTGGAGCAGATCCGGGATAAAGTGCCCGGTTTTACCGGTGTGATTTCCGACCTGGGTGGGCCTACCGCCAATATGTATCGCATCGCCTGCAAAAGCGAGGCAATCGAAGCGGCCTGTCGCAGGCCCAGCTGTGTGTATCCGGTTGTTTGCCCCAACCTCAATACCGATCATTCCGCGCTGACCCAGTTGTATCGCAAAACCCGCAAGTTGCCTGGTGTGAAGAAGGTGTTGATTGCCTCGGGCCTGCGTTACGACCTGGCCATCAAAGACCCAGAATACGTGAAGGAACTGGTCACTCACCACGTGGGTGGTCAATTGAAAATTGCCCCCGAGCATACCGAAGACGGCCCCTTGTCAAAAATGATGAAGCCCGGCATCGGTAGCTATGATCAGTTCAAGAAAATGTTCGAGAAGTACTCCAAGGAAGCCGGTAAAGAGCAGTATTTGATTCCCTACTTTATCGCTGCACATCCAGGTACTACGGATGAGGATATGATCAACCTGGCCGTATGGTTGAAGCGCAACGACTTCACTGCCGACCAGGTGCAGGCCTTCTATCCCTCGCCCATGGCCACCGCGACTGCCATGTACCATTCGGGCAAGAACCCCTTGCGCAAAGTGACTTACAAATCCGATGAAGTGCTTCGGGTGAAAGATCCAGAGCAACGCAAGTTGCATAAAGCACTGCTGCGCTATCACGATCCCAACAACTGGGAAATGTTGCGCAACGCACTGAGGAATATGGGCCGGGCCGACCTCATCGGTGATAGTGAGCGGCATTTGATACCCATCAATCAACCGGAAGCTGGCGCTGGCTATAAAGCATCGCGCCGGAAAAATACCGTACAGGCGCATCAACGCCGAACCGGCAAAAAGCTGCTTACCCAGCATACGGGTTTACCACCCCGCGATGATGGCAGTAAGCCAGTTGGTTCCGAAAAGAAGCACCTCAAAAAATTCGGCAAGAAGTCACGGCACGAAAAGCACCCGCAAGGGGATTGAGTTCGAAAAAGGTCCGGATCCAATATCCGGGTAATTTGGAGCCGGCCCTTAATCATGAAAGAAACTCCCGAGCGAAGTAGCGGTTGTCTATGCTTTTTTCGAAAAGGGCTCTGACACCTTTATGATGTGGCTAGAATGAGCACGTTTCCCAGCTAGCAGGAAAAATGCGCTTGGAAAAATTTTTAGCAGAACTGAGCAGGCGTAATGTCGTTCGCGTAGCCGTTGGCTACCTGGCAGCGGCCTGGCTGATCATTCAGCTGGTCAATGAAGTGGGACCCATCCTGGATGCTCCGGATTGGCTGGCCCGCCTGGTGCTCGTGCTGCTGGCACTGGGTTTCGTCATCACCTTGATCCTGTCCTGGATCTATGAATTTACTAACCAGGGAATCCGTACGACCTCGGAGATGGATCGCGATTCCAGTTTGCGCAGCATTGGCGGGCGGAAGCTGGACTTCGTGGTCATCGGTTTATTGCTGCTGGCCCTGAGTTACTTTATCTGGGAGAGCCGCTTTTCCCCGAATCCTGTAGAACCATCACCGGCTGGAGTGGAGGCAATCCAGTCCATCGCAGTACTGCCCTTCGATGATCTCAGCGAGAAAGGCGACCAGGCCTATTTTGCCGAAGGCATGGCCGAAGAATTGCTCAACGCACTATCGCGTGTACCCGACCTGAAGGTAGCCGGTCGTAGTTCGTCGTTTGGTATCAGGCAACGAAATATTTCGCTCAATGAAATGGCTTTGGAACTCGGTGTCACCCACGTATTGCAAGGCAGCGTCAGGGCATCGGGCACACAACTTCGGGTTACAGCTCAACTGGTTAACACCGGCGACGGTTTCCAGGTTTGGTCAAAGGAATTCGATGGTGCGATGACGGATGTTTTCAACTTCCAGGACCAGATATCAGCAGGCGTTGTTGCAGGCCTGCAACTGCAATTGGACCAGGCAGCTGGCGACACCCTCAAACCGGCGGCAGAAACTACCAACCCGGAGGCTTACCGGGAATATTTGCTGGGCCGTTATCATCTGGCACGACGCACGACCGAAAGCCTTGATGCCGCACTCGGGCATTTCAGGAATGCGATTTCACTGGACCCGGAATATGCGCCGTCATACGCGGCATTGGCGACCACGCTGGTAATCTCACCTTATTACCAGCCCTTGGTCTCCTCCGCTCAACTGGCCGCCGAAGTGAACCAGGCCGCCGGGCAAGCAATCGCCATCGACCCGGAGAACAGCGAGGCGCATGCGGCCATCGGCTATGCCTCCATGACGCTCCAACGAGATTGGGAAGCAGCTGCGAGTTCCCTGGAAATTGCAGTTGAGCTCGCTCCCAATGTTGCAAATATCGCCAATCTTTACGGCGATTA
>JBBKVS010000107.1:0-2650 GCA_037968555.1 Lysobacterales bacterium
AAGGCCGCCGGTGCGGCAGTGCTGAACGGTAACTGCCAGCCATAAGCCCAGGCATAAGCCAGGAAAAAAATACCGTAACTCTGAATCAGCAATGGAACGGCAATCATGGCGATGACCGCAGGTTGACTGAGGATGGTCTGAGCCTGGAAACCAAACAACAAAGCAACCATGGCCAGCAAGCCCATAACCGCAAAGGGTTTTACTTTGAGTGTGAAAGCACTGACCTGATCCTGGCTGCCTTTTGCTTCCAGCTTCCGGCGTGTGACATAACCTGCCAGCAATGGAATGAGCACGTACAAAACTACCGACAACAGCAAGGTCTCCCACGGCACAATGATGTCCGTTATGCCCAGCAACAGTGCAGCAATCGGGGCAAAGGCGAATACCATGATGATGTCATTGATGGAGACCTGCACCAGCGTGTAATTGGCATCGCCCCGCACCATTTGGCACCAGACAAACACCATGGCGGTACACGGCGCCACACCCAACAATATCATCCCGGCGATGTATTCTTTCGCACTCTGCGGATCAACCATTCCGGCAAAGACATGCTCGAAAAACAACACCCCCAAGGTGGCCATGGTGAAAGGTTTGATCAGCCAATTCACCACCAGCGTGATGCACAGGCCTTTGGGTTTCTTGCCTACGTCCTTCAGTGAGGCGAAATCAACGTTGATCATCATGGGATAAATCATGATCCAGATGAGGATCGCTACGATAAGATTCACATTAGCGAATTCCAATTTTGCCACAGCAGCAAAAAAATCCGGGATCACCACACCCAGGACCAGGCCTGTCACCATGCACAGGCCAACCCACAGCGAAAGATAGCGCTCAAACAAACCCAAGGCTTGAGCGCTGTCTTTCTTCACCACAGATCACACACCATGCTAATTTTATTGATCACCGAAAAGCCAATGGACTTTTCAAGATCAACAACACCCGGTCGTCACTGCAGCAGTTGCCTTACTACCAGCTTGAACATGGGCACCAGGAACGCAGCAGGCTTCTGCTTTGGGCTCCGTGACACTGGAATAGACCTGGGCCTGCTCCATCGTCCGATAGGCTTCCCAGGCAACGCCACTGGGATCCTTGATCCAGGCTTTGTCGGAACGGGAGTAACAGCAAACGACTTCACCTTCATCATAAACTGCCAGATCGGCCTGGCTGAATCGCTCACGCAGCTCAGCCAACTCCTCGGGATCGTCTACCTGCAGACCCAGGTGATCAACACCTTTTGTGCCCACGCGAGTGGAGATCGCAAAATTCAGGCGGGGTTCTTCCAATAACCACTGTGCATAATCGGTTTTGGTTCGGGTGGGTTGGGTGCCGAACAATGCGCTGTAGAACCTGACGCTTTGGTCCAGATTCTCGACACCCACATGTAAATGCATACGTTTCATTTTAAGCTCCTGAATTCGCAAATGATTTCAATTCGGGTTAACAACAATTACTCAATTCGATGACGGAACTACCGGTTTTCTGGTCTTCCTTGATTTGGGCAAAATCGCGACTGCAACAGTCTTTCACCATGAAGGCGATCAATTCATGAATGGCCTCAAAACTGGCGGAATAAATAACGGATCGTCCTTCTTTACGGGACGAAATAACCCCCGCATTGGAAAGATGATTGAGATGAAAAGACATGGTGTTATGCGGGGTACCCAGTTCTTCACTCAGCAGTCCGGCAGCCAGACCTTCAGGGCCGGCCTGCACCAACAGCTTGAACACCCTGAGACGGGTTTCCTGGGACAGGGCATCGAACACAATGACAGCTTGATTTATTTCCATATGTCCAGAATGATCGACATATTAAAGAATGTCAACGGTCTGTTGAAAAAAAAGACAACTAGGGCTTCAAGCGATAATCCAGCGCCGGTTCGCGATCACCCAGCAAAGGGCTGTAAACAAAGTCTTCGCCCTGCTCTTGCTTCAGCTCAGCCTGTGCAGCGCTCACCCACTCAGGATGCTCATACAGGTCTGCTGCTGTCAGCGCCAGGGTTTTGGCTGCCAGCTGCAGGCCCTTGATACCAATGCTGGTACCACCCGCCGCAATGGCCTGCCAGCTGTGTGCTGCCGTGCCCGGAACCCAGGTAGCGGTGGAAAACTCTGCAGTGGGAACAGTCCAGCTGACATCGCCCACATCGGTTGAGCCCATGCCCAGCTCGATTTCCATTTCCTGGATTTCATTCTCAGAACCCAATTCAAACTCAGGCGCATTCAAAGTGGCATAAATCTGTTCGGCAAAAGCCTGCTCTTCGCTGCTGTAACTGAAACCGCCCAGTGACTCCAGGTTGGCTTGCATACGATCGGCGATGAGCCGATTGGGCAACAGGCTGAGATTGCCGTGCATGATTTCCACATCCACCGTAGTGCCCGTACCGGCAGCAGCGCCCCTGGCCGCAGCCTCAACCCGCTGCCAGATTTGCCGCACCTGGTCGGGATCGGGATGGCGCACGTAGTAATACACCTGGGCATAGTCAGGTACCACGTTGGGCGCCTCACCGCCGGAGGTGATCACGTAGTGAATGCGGGTTTCCTGTGGCACATGCTCGCGCATCATATTGACCATGTAATTGAAGCTTTCCACACCGTCCAGGGCGGAACGGGCTTTTTCAGGCGCACCTGCTGCATGCGCCGACACACC
>JBBKVS010000108.1:0-7489 GCA_037968555.1 Lysobacterales bacterium
ATACCCGTTGCAGCAGATCAGCATCCATGCCGGGACCATTGTCGCGTATGGACAGACTGGCGTCCTGTATGCGCACTACCACCTCGCCCCGTTCGGTGTAGTTGATGGCGTTACGCAGCAGGTTATCAATGACGATGGCCAGCACCTTGGGCGGTACCTGCAACTGCACCAGACTGTCGGCTTTCAGACTGACTTTGACTGCCGGCTTGTCCAGTGCGCGGCTGACCTGTTCGATGCGCTCGATCACCAGGTCGTTGATGATGATGGCTTCCCGCGGCAGACGCGATTCATCTTCACGCGCCAGAATCAATAAAGTCTCCAGCAGTTTTTCCATGTCGCTCACAGTGCGTTGCATGCGTTCCAGTGGTACGGCCAGATCGGCTTGATCGGCAGTACGACGTTGCAAGGAATCCAGGTTGGCACGCATGACTGCCAGGGGAGTACGCAACTCGTGGCTGGCATTGCGGGTGAAATTGCGCTCACGGTGCAGGAAGTGGTTCACCCGCTCTACAAATTGCTGCAAGGCACTTGCCAGTATTTGCACTTCACTGCCACTTTTGGCCTCGATGTGAAAATCCAGGTCCTTGAGGTCACCGTAACGCGCATCAAAAGCTTCGACGCGATGAGCCAGTTGTATCAGTGGTGAAACCGCATTTCGCGACAACCGATAGCCAACCCAGGCAACGGTATAGGCCAGCAGCAGCACCAGGCTGAGTGGTGCCACGCCAAAAAACATGGCCAGTCGCGAGACCTGGATTTCATCAAACACCAGGTAGAGGCGGGCATCGCCTTTATCGCTGACCAGCACCAATGGTTGGTTGTCGCCGTTGGGAATGCGTCTAAAGCCCGGCTCGGCCTGGGCCAGCCAATCGGGAATTTCATCACCGTGCTGGGCCTGGCGCAAATAGCCAACCAGGTTCAGTGTATTCGGCCGCGGCTGTGCAGGATCGGCTTGGTACAAAGCCCAGAAATGTTCGGCCTCACCATCCAGCGCTTCATTGACCAGCATATTTTCAACAACCTTGGCAGCGCCCCAGACGCCCAGCACCACGGCCACTGAAATAGCCAGCACCTGCAACAGGAAGACCCTGACCAGGTTGCTGCGTAAATTGCCGGATCGAAACATTCTATCTTCCTTGATTCGTGATAAGTCAGTTTCCAACAGTTGCTGTCAACAGAAAGTGAAGGGCATCATGTGCCACCGGTGAGATAGGGCAACATCAGCGATGCACTACCCAGTAGCAGAAAGAAACCGCACATATCGGTCACCGTGGTGAGTATGGGGCCGGAAGCCACGGCTGGGTCCACTTTGAAACGTTTCAGCAACACCGGCACGCAGCCACCTATGGACACGGCAATCAGCGTGTTCAGTGACAGCGCAAAACCCACCACCAGGCCCAGCCAGGGATTACCTTGCCAGACCAGTGCCACCAGCGCTATCAGCAAGCCCAGCACCAGGCCATTGATGACCCCGATGGCCGCTTCCTTGCGCCAGACGTAATACAAATCCTGCGGTTTGATCACGCCCAGCGATAATTCACGCATGCTGACCGCCACCGCCTGATTACCCGAGCAGCCACTCATATCGGAAATGATCGGCAGGAAAACCGCCAGTACGATGACGGCACTGAGTACATCCTGGAATTGCGCAATCACGCTGGCTGCAAGTACGTTCAGCAGGATATTCACCGTCAACCAGGACAGGCGACGGCGTGAGCGTAGCAGCGTTGGCATGGAACGCAATTCTTCACCACCCACAATACCCTGTGACTTCAAGTGATCGGATTCTGCGCCTTCCGCCACGGCGTCGTAAAGCGCGCGCCGGCGCACCACACCCAACATGTGCTGGTTTTGATCCACCACCGGTACGGCAGAGTAATTGTTGTCATCGAAAAAGTTTTCCAGCTCGTCCAGGCTGGCGCTATCCAGTACTGAAACTGCCGGCCGGAGAATCTCGGACAATCGCACCTCCGGCGAGGAGAAAACGATGTCGCGGATGCGGCAAACACCCAGCAACTCGCCCGAACGGGCGGTGACGTAGATATACAGCACATTGTTCAGTTCGTATTCGTCTTCACGGCGCTGCAAATCATTCAGCACCGATCCGGCTCGAAACATTTTGGGGTAGCTGAAATACTCCGTCATCATCAGGCCACCAGCGACATCATCGTCATAGGCCATCAACTGGCGCGCGTCACCGGCGTCGCGCTCGTTCATATAGCCCAGAATTTCTTCCAGGTCTTCGGGGTCCAGTTCACCCAGTACGTCGGCCTGGTCGTCGCTTGACATCTCGCTGATGATGGAAGCCGCAACCTGCGGATGCAGCTCTTCCAGCAGTTCGGCAGCCGGTTGATCGGGAATGAATTCGAACACCTCAGCCGCCGCTTCCGGACTGACCCGCTGCAGCACTGCTTGCTGCTCTTCGGAATCGAGGCGCATAAAGGCGCGCAGACTGTCCTCGCCGCTTAGCCCCGAAAGAAAATTGCTCAGCCCTTCGCTGTCATTGCTGGCCAGGAAATCGCGCAGTACATCCCACGGTTGAATCTGTGTTGCGGCCATGGGGGACTCCTCTTGCTGGGGCTAATTTGGGGTTGCAGGCCTTACTATCTTAATCCACTGCTTCTTCAGCCATCGTCCAATTGCTGCAAACGGCGCTCCAACTGGCTGATCTGGTCCAGCAATTCCAGCGCCAGGCCGACACCAGCGAGGTTGACGCCCAGGTCCTGCTGCAAACGGGCACTGGTACGCACCCGACTGATACTTCGCCAATGAAATTGCCAGTGTTCACTGGCCACCGCTGCCGCCGGGTTTTGCGGCTCGATGATGCCTTCCTCCACCAGCAACAGGATGTGTTCGCGGGGAAGTGCACAGTGGTGGCAGATCTGCTCCAGGCTCAACAGTTCGTCATCTGCGAGGATTTCGCCTTGTATGGTGTTTTGCTTGCTCATCTGGTTAAACCTCCCTGGCGCTGTTGGCTGAAATGGCCAGTTCATCGCGCAGATGCTCGAAGGCAGCGCGGGCTTTTTCTGTATCGGCGGGTGGATTGACCAGTTTCAGCACGGCATATAGGTCACCGGCTGATTTGCCGGGCAGGCCGCCGCCCTTGAGCCGCAGTGTTTTACCGGATTGCGAACTGGCAGGCACCTTGAGTTTCACCTCACCGCTCGGTGTGATCACGCTGACACTATCGCCCAGTGCCGCTTCCCAGGGCATGACCGGCACATCCAGGTAAATGTCCATGCCGCTGGCGCGATAACGTGGATGGGGTTTGAATGCGACTTCCAGGTACAAGTCACCGGCAGCACCACTGCCCATACCGGCACTACCCTGGCCGGCCAGGCGAATTTGCTGGCCTTCACGTATGCCCTTGGGAATCTTCACCGACAGCGTGCGTTCGCGATTCTGCATATAACCTTCGGGGGTGAGTTCCGGAATCTGCAGGCTGAGCTGGCGGGTCGCGCCCTGGTAACTGTCCTCGATGTCGATCAGGATGCGGGCATGGCGGTCTTCGCCTTGCATATGGTATTCCTGCTGTGCCCTGGGCCCGCCCGACTGTCTTCTCTGGGCTTGTGCCCGGCCGAACATTTCTTCAAAGAAATCACTGAAATCGGCCTGTGGGCCGCCACTGCCAGCACTCTGCCTGGGGCCTTTAGCTCTTGACTGATCAGCCTGCCAGTTGCTGCCCAGCTGATCATAAGCGGCGCGTTTTTCCGGATCTTTCAGCACCTCGTTGGCTTCGCCCAGTTCCTTGAAGCGAGCCTCCGCATCGGCTTCCTTGCTGACATCGGGGTGATATTTGCGCGCCAGCTTGCGATAGGCCCGTTTGATCTCGTCCTGGCTGGCCCCTTTGGGCACACCCATCACTTTGTAATAGTCTATGTATTCCATTCTTTCCTTTCCTTGAAACCTGAGCGGAAAAGCAGACCACAGCCTGCCACGCGCTTATGACTTCGACAAGTCAGCCTGCCCCCGGTACGATTGCAGCCAGAATAAGCGCGCATTCGCACCTACAAGAAGGAGAAAGCCGGTGTCCGAGCCATCCGCCACACCCACAGTCGTCAAAAGCCTGGCCGACAACGCCCACCGACCATTGAAACCGGGTGAAATTTATCAGCCCTATGTTTCAGCGCAGGAAAATCCGGCTGAATTCACCATCAAGTCCATATTTTTCGGCATCGCTTTTGGCATCCTGTTCGGAGCTGCCAATGCCTACCTGGGCTTGCGCGCCGGCCTGACCATCAGTACTTCGATACCGGTGGCCGTGATGACGGTGGCGGCATTCCACGCCTTACGCAAAATGGGCGGCACGGCCAATATACTCGAAGCCAATCTGGCGCAGACCGTGGGCTCGGCATCCAGTTCGGTGGCCAGTGGCGTGATTTTCACACTGCCCGCGCTGTTCTTATGGGGAGTCTACCCCTCTTTACTGCAGATGACCTTGCTGGCCATGGCTGGCGGCATGCTGGGTGTATTGTTCATGATTCCCTTGCGCAAATATCTCATCGAGCGCGAACACGGCAATCTGCCATACCCCGAAGGCACGGCCTGTGCCCATGTGCTGGTGGCCAATGAAAGCATGGGTGGGCAGGCCAGAAATGTATTTATCGGACTGGGAGTCGGTGCGGCGTACAAGGCCCTCACAGGCTGGGCCCAATTGTTGGTAGACGAAGCCCATCTGAAAATTCCCTTCCTGAAAAAAGGCGAAGTGGGCATGGACCTGTCACCGGCGCTGTTCGGCGTGGGTTACATTCTGGGCCCGCGCATCGCCACTGTGATGGTCGGCGGCGGACTTCTCTCCGCGCTGATCATCATTCCCGCAATCGCTTATTGGGGCGAGGGCAGGCCACCGCTGTATCCGGAACTGGTGCTGAGTATCGGTGATATGTCGGCCAGCCAGATCTGGAGTCGTTATGTGCGCTACATAGGTGCAGGTGCAGTAGCAGCAGCCGGTATCATCACCCTGATCCGCAGCTTGCCGGTGATGATGGAATCGTTCCGCATCGGCGCCAGTGAAATTCGCAGCCAGGTGGATGAATCGGGTAATGCCGTGGCCAGCGCTCCGGTTCCCCGCACCAGCCTTGATTTGCCGTTGAAATTTGTGGGCATGGGATTGTTGCTGGTTACCCTGGTGCTGATATTCGTGCCCGCGCCTTTCGGCGCCCTGCCGGATGTGTTGCACCGTTTGGTGGCCGCTGTTTGCGTAGTGGTGTTTTCCTTCTTCTTCGTCACCGTGGCCTCGCGCATCGTCGGCCTGGTAGGCGTGACCAGCAACCCCACCAGTGGCATGACAATTGCCGCTTTGTTAGGCACTGCTGGTGTGTTTCTGGTGATGGGCTGGACCGATATGGCCGGCAAAGCCGCGGCATTGACCGTGGGTTGCGTGGTGGCCATCGCCGCCAGCATTGCGGGTGATACCTCGCAGGATCTGAAAACCGGTTACTTGCTCGGTGCCACACCGCGCAACCAACAGATCGGCGAGCTGATCGGAGTGCTCACATCGGCCACCTTTGTTTGCCTTTCGGTATTGTTACTGGCCGAAACCTTCGGTTTTGGCAGCGCAGAATTGCCCGCACCTCAAGCCACCCTGATGAAGCTGGTCATCGACGGCGTGCTGGAACAGAACCTGCCCTGGGGCCTGGTGGGCATAGGCGTAGCCATCGCCATCGCCGCCGAACTCTGCCGCATCCCCTCATTGCCATTTGCCGTAGGCGTCTATCTGCCCGTATCCACCATGACCCCCATCTTCTTCGGCGGCATGCTGAAACTGTGGCTGGAGCGCAGCTCCAAAGATGAAGACCAGGCCATAGACCGTCGTGACCGTGGAGTACTGCTGGGCTCCGGCTTTGTAGGCGGCGAAGGCCTGCTGGGCGTAGCCATCGCCGGAGTCGCTTTTGTACAGGGCGCAAGACCCGCCGGCTTCGGAACCGCCTGGTTAGGGCCAGAGTGGCTGATCAACCTCGGCGGCTTCGTTTTCTTCCTGCTGTTCGCAGCTTGGTTTGTGAAGCGGGTGAGGAATGGGTGATTAGGAGTTTCATATTAGTTATTGGTAGTCATTCGCCACTATTTTTGGCAAACTTCTGGCGCAGAATGCAGGTATTTAAAGGGTTTGCGGAGATTTGAAGGAGCAAAAACCATGATTTTTCAATTAATCAACACCCGTTCTCACTAATTGTAGTTATACGAGATATGGAGGAGCACGTTTATCAGACCTCAGTGATCTGGTGGATCATCACCGAAATCTCTTCGTTTGCCTACTACGTCGGAATTCCGTTGGTGTTTGTTTCAACTTGTATTTGGGCTGCGCGGTCCAGGAGTTCTAGCAGCTATTTAGGCCTCTGGGGCGGTGTACTTATGATCGGAGGGTTTTTTAGTCGCATGGCTTTTTCAGAGGTCAGTTGGGTTGCCCTTGGGGGAATGCAGCCTAGCGTCGACCAAAACCCTTTTGTTCTGTTCTTTTTCCTTCACGGCATGCATGTAGGGGGCGCACTATTGGGATTTACTTTATGCTGGCATTTCATCCGTGCAAAACACGTATAACAAGTCGTTTAACCCGTTCGCTTCGCTCACTCGGACGCGGCTACGCCGCGCCGGTTAACTAAAACGTTAGGCGCCACAGTACGACATGCGCGGAATTAGGCGCCAAAAGGAGAATCATGTCACTTGAACAGTTGGGATTGATCGCTAATATTATCGGCGCGATTGCCATCGTTATCTCGCTCGTGTATCTGGCCATTCAGATCAAGGATAGTGCTCGATCGTCTCGGTCCGCTGCAGTAACCGACGCGACGACCGCGATGCAAGCCTTTTATCAGGAGCTCGGCAGCAACCCAGCAACGAGCAAGCTGTTCCTAGAAGCGGTGACGAATCCGGACGCACTGTCGCAGCAGGACCAGTTCCAGTACTTGATGTTGATGCACAGCTGCTTTCTGGGCTTCCAAAGAAGCTTCTTCCTCGCGCGCGAAGGAACATTGGATGTCGCACTTCGAGACTCGATAGGAACGGCGATGCACGCAGTCAACCGGATGCCGGGCATGCATCTCTATTGGCGCCAGCGAAAAGCGTACTTCCAGCCTGAGTTCGTGGAATGGGTCGAAGGCCTGTTGGCTCGTGAACCACTTAGTGATATGGATGCGTATCGAATTTACGAGAATCCGAAAAGCTAGTAGGGGTAGCAACAACACGTGAAAACCAACGCCAGCGCATCGCGGCGCCATACAATTCATTCAAGCAGAACCCATTTCGCGGGTCGACTTAATTCAAACGTTTTATACCTCGGCCTACAAACCCAGGCGAGAATACGGCTGTTAAAGAAGACACAATAAGACGGAGGCTGACTTCGACGGTGCTGGTTAACTATTACGTTAAAACTCAGGAAACCGACCTAGGATCCCTTTTCATAGCTTCAAAAGAAACACTCGCCTTACCGCAACGCCCTAATATATAAGCAATAAATCCTTTTTTTGAACTATAATACTGTATGTAATAACAG
>JBBKVS010000109.1:0-12040 GCA_037968555.1 Lysobacterales bacterium
CGAATGGATGCCAACCACTGGCTATGACACAGCTCAAATAGCCAGACATGACATCACCCAATATCTGATGGGCTACTACAACCAACGAAGACCACACACACATAACGGGGGGCTATCACCGGTAGCAGCTGAAGAAACTCCCCAACTACTGTCCGGAAATACTTGACCACTACAGACGCAGCCTTCAAGAACGGCATTCCGGACGCGACGTTTACTACTTAAGCTCGTCATTCTGGACGCGACATAGTCGCGATCCGGGATCCACCTGCACTTGAAAGCCTTTGGCCAATTAACTGGCTGAAACAGGCAAACAAATCCAACTTCAAGCCGTTTTATTGGCTTTGAATTGAAATAAAGCCGCTGAGTGAATTGCCCCGGCCGTTTGGACGATGCTAAAATGGGCGGTCTTTTGCGACGGTTTGCAGTTCAAAAGCCCATTATTGGGCCCGAAAAGCCGGTTGCTGGTGTTGCCGAAAGGCACTGATTTGTCGTGAGGCATGAGACAAAAAATGCAGTCGCCCGAGCAGGAATCGGATCAGGAATCGAATTCGGCTACGGATGCACCCAAAGCAATTGTCGCGGCGGATTACGCAGAAACAACCGTTAGGGCCCTGAGGGCGGGGCTGAGAATGCAATCCATTGCCGCCATGATTCTGGCGGGATTGTTATTGCTGAAAGGCCCGATAGCGAGCTACTCGTCCTTGTTTGGCAGTCTCGCGGCTTATTTGCCTGGAGCACTTTTTGTGTTGCTGGTTGCGCGCAAGCTGGGTGGTAATACCAACGCCTTCCTGCGTGCCGCAGCACTGGGTGAGTTCGGCAAGTTGTTTTTGACAGGGCTGCTATGTGCAGTCGTGTTTGTCTGGGTCAAGCCACTCCAGGCTGGCTGGTTTTTTGCCGGCATGCTGATGGTAATGGCGGTGGGCTGGATAGGCCTGGGAAAGGCAATTCGTTAGTAAAGAGCAAAAAAGCTCCTTAACGCTTGAATTTATAAATAAAAGACACACATCCCCAGTGGGATGTGATTACAGAAACTGGCAAGGAAATCGGACCTGCGAATATGGCTGGCGGCAGCGAACAAGTAACTCACGGCGAATACATCCAGCACCACCTCCAGAACCTGACTTACGGTCAGCATCCGGATGGTGCCTGGGGCTTTGCCCATACGGCAGCAGAAGCCAAGGCCATGGGCTTTTGGGCTGTGCATGTCGATACCATGTTCTGGTCCCTGTTACTGGGCGTCATATTCTTTTTCGTGTTCCGCAGTGTGGCCAAGAAAGCCAACTCGGGTGTACCCACGCGCTTTCAGTCCGCTATTGAATTCATTGTTGAGTTTGTTGATACCAGCGTGCGCGAGTCCTTCCATGGCAGCAGTCGTTTGATTGCACCTCTGGCGCTGACCCTGTTCGTGTGGATTTTCTTCATGAACTTCATGGATCTGATCCCCGTGGACTGGCTGCCCTGGGTAGCAAGTTCAGCTGGATTCCATTTTCAGAAAGTCGTGCCCACCACCGACGTTAACGCGACGCTGGGCATGGCCATCGCCGTTTTTGTGTTGATCATCATTTACTCGATCCGCTTCAAGGGCGTGAAAGGGTTCGCCAGCGAACTCGTCATGAACCCTTTGAACCCCAAAGACCTGGGCATGCCCAAATTTGTCTGGCCTTTTGTGATGGCCTTCAACCTGGTGCTGGAGCTGGTTTCCTTGCTGGCCAAGCCGGTGTCACTGGGTTTGCGACTGTTCGGTAACCTCTATGCCGGTGAGTTGATCTTCATCCTCATTGCCCTGGTGTTTACCGCCGGATCAGGTCTTGTTGCCAGTGGTCTGAGCTCCATGTTCGGCGAGCATATCCCGGGCTGGTTCTGGATTGTGGCCACCGCTTCTGTGTTCGCCACCCTGTGGCTGAACCTGAAAGGCAAGCTGGATAACAAAAAGACCCTATGGCTGCTGCTGATCGAGATGTTGCTGGTCGGCGGCCTGGCCTTTGTGGGTGGGCAGCTAATGCATTTCGGCTGGGCTGTGTTTCACATCCTGGTGATTACCTTGCAAGCCTTTATTTTCATGATGCTGACCATCGTGTACCTGAGCATGGCTTCGGAACACCATTGAGGACTGCGGGGTCAGAGTAAAAATTTTTTGGGAAGTGTCGAAATCAAAGCAATGCATGAAATTTTTACTCTGACCCCATAAATTGTTTTTTTAATAGTAGTTTTTTGTAAACCATCATTTGTAAACGGGAGTTAACGATGGAAACTGTAATTGGTATGACCGCAATCGCCGTATCACTGCTGATTGGCTTGGGCGCGCTGGGCGTTGGTATCGGTGTGGGTATCCTGGGCGGTCGTCTGCTGGAAGGTTCTGCTCGTCAGCCTGAACTGGCTCCGATGCTGCAGGGTAAATTCTTCCTGGCCATTGGCCTGCTGGACGCTGTGGCGATGATCGGTGTGGGTATTGCACTGTTCTTCACTTTCGCCAACCCGTTCGTAGGTCAGCTGCAGGCAGCCCTGGCTGTGGCTGGTTAAATAGGTCGCTAAAGACAACCGTCTTGCAAAAGATGGTATGTCCTTGGTTCCTTTGGTCTAGTCATCGCTAAACGAGGTAAGGCATGAATCTGAATGCCACATTGGTATTGCAGTCCATCGCGATGTTGATTTTCGTGTGGTTCTGCATGAAGTTCATCTGGCCGATATTGCTCAAGTCCATGGACGAGCGTCGGGAAAAGATTGCCGAAGGTCTGGCGGCTTCTGATCGGGCTGAAAAAGCTCTGGAAGCGGCACAGATCGAAGCTACGGCAGCGATCAACCAAGCGCGCAGCAAAGCGGGCGAAATCGTTGATCAAGCCAACCAGCGCCATGGTCAGATCCTGGATCAGGCCAAGGATGATGCAGTTTCTGAGCGTAAGCGCCAGGTTGCGGCGGCTGAGGCAGATATTGTCCAGGCCACCAATCAGGCCCGTGAGGCATTGCGTACCCAGGTGGCGAGTCTTGCCGTGCTGGGCGCTGCGCGCTTACTGGAAAAAGAAATCGACGCAGATGTTCATCGCAAGCTGCTCGATGAGCTGATCGCAGAAATCTGATATGAGTAGCCTGACGACGCTGGCAAGACCTTACGCGAAAGCGGCATTTGCCCTGGCACAGGATAGTGATGCGGGTGCAGTTGCTTTGGCGGCTTGGCAATCCATGTTGGTTCTGGCCAGTCAGATTGCCAGCCACGAGCAGGTTGCAGATGTGCTGGATAGCCCGCTGGTCTCGCCCGCCCAGGCGGTCGAACTGATTGGTTCTGCCAGCGGTGAGCAGTTTGATCAGCGCTTTAAGGACTACCTGGCGGTGCTGGGTGAAAATCGGCGTTTGTCGCTGTTGCCCGAAATCGCGGCCCTTTATGAGCAGCTCAAACAGCGGGCCGATCAGCAGTTAAAGGTACGCGTGGTTTCAGCGACCGCACTGAACGAAGACCAGGTCAAACGCATGAGCGCGGCCCTGGCCAAGCGCTTTGATTGTGCCATTGAGCTGGACAGCGAAATCGACCCCAGTGTGCTGGGTGGTGCGGTGATTTATGCCGGTGACCAGGTGATTGATGGTTCTCTGCGCGGTCGGCTGGACAAGCTTGGCAGTGCCTTGTCGCGCTGATTGAGCGACGCGAAAAGATGATTGGGGTCAGAGTAAAAATTACTCGACTCGATTGAACCTTGACCATACAGGAATAATTTTTACTCTGACCCCGAATATTGCAGGGTGAGTCAACAGGAAAAAAACGATGCAAGCAACACTGAATCCATCTGAAATCAGCGAGTTGATCAAACAGCGCGTAGAGCAGCTGAATATCAAAGCCGAAACGCGTAACGAAGGCACGGTAGTGAGTGTGTCCGACGGTATTGCTCGCATTCACGGTCTCGAAGACGCCATGCAAGGCGAAATGATCGAGTTCCCTGGCAACACCTTCGGCCTGGCGCTTAACCTTGAGCGTGATTCGGTCGGTACGGTAATCCTGGGTGACTACGAGCACATCACCGAAGGCGACACGGTTAAATGTACCGGTCGTATTCTGGAAGTGCCGCACGGTCCCGGCTTGCTGGGTCGCGTCGTTGATGCGCTGGGTAACCCCATCGACGGTAAAGGCGCCATCGACAATGACGGTTTCGCGCCAATTGAAAAAGTAGCTCCAGGCGTAATCTGGCGTAAGTCGGTAGACCAGCCGGTACAGACCGGTCTGAAGTCCATCGACGCCATGGTGCCGGTAGGGCGTGGTCAGCGCGAATTGATCATTGGTGACCGCCAGATTGGTAAGACGGCAATCGCCATCGACACCATCATCAACCAGGCCAAGTCCGGCATTAAATGTATTTATGTCGCCATTGGCCAGAAACAGTCTACCGTGGCCAACGTGGTGCGTAAGCTGGAAGAGCATGGCGCCATGGAACACACCATTGTCGTCAATGCCTCGGCTTCCGAATCAGCAGCCATGCAGTACATCGCGCCTTATGCCGGTTGCACCATGGGTGAGTATTTCCGTGATCGCGGCGAAGATGCACTGATCATTTATGACGATTTGACCAAGCAGGCCTGGGCTTATCGTCAGGTATCGCTGTTGTTGCGTCGTCCGCCAGGCCGTGAAGCTTATCCCGGTGACGTGTTCTACCTGCATTCCCGTTTGCTGGAGCGCGCGGCGCGGGTCAATGTGGAATGGGTCGAAAAATTCACCGAAGGCCGGGTCAAAGGCAGAACCGGTTCATTGACGGCATTGCCCATTATTGAAACCCAGGCCGGTGACGTATCGGCTTTCGTACCCACCAACGTGATTTCCATCACCGACGGCCAGATCTTCCTGGATTCCGATATGTTCAACGGCGGTATCCGTCCGGCCGTACATGCCGGATTGTCGGTATCCCGTGTGGGTGGCGCGGCCCAGACCAAGGTCATCAAGAAACTCGGTGGCGGTGTGCGTCTGGCCCTGGCCCAGTATCGTGAGCTGGCGGCATTTGCCCAGTTTGCTTCTGACCTGGATGACGCCACCCGTGCCCAGTTGGAACGCGGCCAGCGGGTAACCGAGTTGATGAAGCAGGCCCAGTACAGCCCTATGTCAGTTGGCCAGATGGCCGTTTCACTGTATGCCGTGGACCGTGGCTTTATGGACGACGTGGCGCTGAACAAGATCAGTGCATTCGAAGCAGCTTTGATCGACTCCATGGGCGCAACCCAGACCGAGTTGATGGAAAAACTGGATGCCGGTAACTGGACTGATGAAATCGAAGCGGCTCTTAAAGCAGCAGTGGGTGAGTTCAAGTCCAGCGGAAGCTGGTAAGAAAGCTGGGTTTGACCCCAATTTTTAAGCGGAGTAGTTAATGGCAGGCGGCAAGGAAATTACCGGCAAGATCAAGAGCATCGAAAACACCAAAAAGGTGACTTCGGCGCTGGAAATGGTATCTGCCAGCAAAATTCGTAAATCGCAGGCTTTGATGAAGGCCACGCGGCCCTATTCGCAGATGATGCGCCGTATCATCGGCCATTTGGGTAAAGCCAACCCGGAATACCGTCATCCCTTCACCATTGAACATGATGAAGTGAAGAAAGTCGGCTACATCATTGTTTCTACCGATCGTGGTTTGTGTGGCGGCCTGAACAGCAACTTGTTCAAGCTGGTGCTGAAGAACATGAGCGAGTGGAAAGGCAAGGGCGCAGAAATCAGCGTGGTTACGCTGGGTAAAAAAGCCTCATCGTTTTTTCGCAACATCAAGGTTGAAATCTCGGCGCATGCCAGCAACCTGGGTGAAAAACCGCAAATCAATGACCTGATCGGCGTGATGACCACCATGCTGAACGCTTATCGCGAGAAGCAAGTGGACCAGGTGTATATCGTTTATAACGATTTCATCAACACCATGGCGCAAAAGCCCACCTTGGAGCAATTGTTGCCCTTGCCGCCTACCGACGATGAACACGTTGGCGATGTGTGGGATTACATCTACGAGCCGGATGCAGAATCCTTGCTCGACAGCGTATTGACGCGCTATATCGAAGCCTTGGTCTACCAGGCGGTATTGGAAAACCTGGCGTCGGAGCATGCGGCACGCATGATTGCCATGAAGAGTGCAACCGACAACGCAACCGATTTGATCGCCGACCTGAAGCTGGTCTACAACAAAGCCCGCCAGGCGTCGATTACGCAGGAAATTTCAGAAATTGTTGGTGGTGCGGCTGCCGTTTAAGGCCAGCCCCGCTAAACCACTGACGCATAGGAGCTAGAGAATGAGTGCTGGATCAATTGTTCAGGTTATTGGTGCTGTAGTAGACGTGGAGTTTTCCCGCGATGCAATGCCACGCATATTCAATGCACTGACCGTAGATGGAACCGATATCACGCTGGAAGTGCAGCAACAGCTGGGTGATGGCGTGGTGCGTACCATTGCGCTGGGCTCTACTGACGGCCTGAGACGTAGCCTGAAAGTGCAGGATACCGGCGCAGCCATCCGTGTTCCCGTGGGTCAAAAAACCCTGGGCCGCGTGATGGATGTGTTGGGTCGCCCGATTGACGAGGCTGGCCCCATAGGCTCAGACAAGTTGATGCCCATTCACCGCAAGGCCCCTAGCTACGAAGAGCAGGCCGGCGGCAACGACGTACTGGAAACCGGCATCAAGGTGATCGACCTGATCATGCCTATCGCCAAGGGCGGTAAAGTGGGTTTGTTCGGTGGCGCCGGTGTGGGTAAAACGGTAACGCTGATGGAGCTGATCCGTAACATCGCCATTGAGCACAGCGGTTACTCGGTATTCGCTGGTGTGGGCGAGCGTACCCGTGAAGGCAACGACTTCTACCACGAAATGAAAGATGCCGACGTACTGAGCAAAGTAGCATTGGTCTACGGCCAGATGAATGAGCCACCAGGCAATCGTCTGCGTGTAGCCTTGACCGGTTTGACCATGGCCGAAGAGTTCCGTGACGAAGGCCGTGACGTTTTGATGTTCATCGACAACATCTACCGTTACACCCTGGCCGGAACCGAAGTATCCGCACTGCTGGGCCGTATGCCCTCAGCGGTGGGTTACCAGCCTACATTGGCGTTGGAAATGGGCCTGTTGCAGGAACGCATTACCACCACCAAAACCGGTTCGATCACCTCGTTCCAGGCGGTATACGTACCGGCCGACGACTTGACCGATCCGTCGCCCGCTACCACCTTCGCCCATTTGGACGCGACCCTGGTACTGAGCCGTAACATTGCCGAGCAGGGCATTTATCCTGCTGTGGATCCGTTGGATTCTACCTCGCGTCTGCTCGACCCTAACCTGATCGGTAACGAGCACTATGAAGTGGCCCGTGCCGTGCAGGGCGTGTTGCAGCGCTACAAGGAACTGAAAGACATCATCGCCATTTTGGGTATGGACGAGCTGTCAGAAGAAGATCGCCAGACCGTAGCGCGTGCCCGTAAAGTACAACGCTTCCTGTCTCAGCCCTTCTTCGTTGCTGAAACCTTTACCGGTTCGCCCGGAAAATACGTCGGCCTGAAAGACACCATCCGCGCCTTCAAGGGCATTGTTGAGGGTGAATACGATCACCTGACCGAGCAGTCTTTCTACATGGTGGGTGGAATTGAAGAAGCGGTGGCCAAAGATGCGGCCATGAAGAAGAAAGAAGCCGCCTAAGGACGTCATGGCCCAGGCCAGCTTCTCGGCCTGTACCAGGCCTCACCTTCTCCCGGAAATTGGGTAGTAAATATAGGCCGTCATCCCGGAAATCGGGTAGTAAATATAGGCCGTCATCCCGGAAATCGCGTAGCGATTATCCGGGATCCATTAAGCCCCGGAGCTATGAATGAGCAAGACCCTACAATGTGACATCGTGTCGGCTGAAGAGAAGATCTGGTCCGGCGAAGCCGCCCAGGTTTTTGCGACCGGTGTGAGCGGTGAGCTCGGCATTTATCCGCGCCACACCCCGCTGATCACCCAGCTGAAACCAGGTCCGGTTCGCGTCGTTGATACGCAAGGTGAGGAGCAGTTCTTTTTCGTCGGTGGCGGTATCATTGAAGTACAACCGCACATGGTTACCGTGCTGGCTGATACTGCTGTTCGCGCCAAAGACCTGGATGCCGCTGCAGCCCAGCGCGCCAAGGAAGAAGCTGAACGTGAACTGGCAAACCGCACGGGTGAATTGGAAGTAGCCGAAGCCCAGGCCAAGTTGGCCGAAGCCGTGGCCCAGTTGCAAGCGCTGGAGCAATTGCGCAAGAAACTTAAGCGCTGAGACTTTGACGGGTCAGAGTAAAAACTGACGCAGACAATTAATCAGTGGTTGTCGGGCCAGAGCTTATACTCTGGCCCCAACATATCAAGCGCCGGTCCGGCCAAAGCGGGACCGGCGTTTTGTTTTAACCAAGGGGAAATATACGTGAGTCGAGCTGCAAAGTTCTGGGATCGAATGGCTACGCGCTATTCGGAACGACCGATTTCTGACGAAGCCGCTTACGAGGAAAAACTCCGCATCACCGGGGAATACCTGCGGCCCGAAATGCGGTTGTTGGAATTCGGTTGTGGTACCGGATCAACCGCCCTAATTCACGCGCCCAACGTCAGGCAAATCCACGCCATCGACGTATCCAAAAACATGATCAAGATCGCCCGCAGCAAGGCCAATGCTATGGGCATCAAAAACGTCACTTTCGCCTGTTCTGATATGAACGAATTTGAAATGCGAGACGGTTCTTTCGACATGGTGCTAGCCCTCAGCATTCTCCACCTGATGGATAACTGGCGCGAGGTTCTGGTGCAGGTCAACCAATTGCTCAAGCCGGGTGGGGTATTCGTCTCCAGCACCGCCTGTCTTGGCGATTCAATGAATTACCTGAAATGGATACTGCCCATCGGCAGTTTTCTGCGATTACTGCCTACAGTAAAGGTATTCAAACAAGCCGATTTGCAGCAGGGGTTGATTGCCGCCGGCTTCGAAATCGATCGCCAATGGCAGCCGGATAAAAGCAAAGCAGTTTTCATCGTGGCGAAAAAGCCTGTAAAGCTGACACAGCCTGAATCCTGATTAATGAACGGCCACATAGTGCGCCCAACAGCTTAATATTGCTTTCGGCAGACCCGCTGCAGCTGTCACGTAGCTAAACCGGTACAGTTTACCAATTGGATTATCCCGCAAAGTAAACAGCGTTCCCTGTTGCGAGTGGTTTATTCATTCCACTTTTTCCGTTCATCGTTTTACACTGCGCTTTAAGCGCACATTTCCGCTTTGAACATCCCCAATAGGTCAGACTGAAAGCGATCAAATTGATCAGGCAATCTGGACTCTCCCATGCGCAGCACACTCATGTTGATCACCGGACTCCTCATTAGCTCTACCGTACTCCCGGCAATGGCCAGTGAAATCCCGACAAATGTTACAGCCGCAGTAGAAAACCCCAACCGTTCTGAGGAAAACAGTGCCCGGGATGCTGATCGTAAGCCGGCCGAAGTGCTTGGTTTTTTCGGTGTAAAGCCCGGCATGAGTGTCATTGATTGGGGTGCTGGCGGAGGCTACTTCACCGAGATCCTGGCCAATGCGGTTGGCCCGGGCGGAACGGTTTATGCGCAATACAGTGCCGGTGAGCGGTTTAATCAAATGCGTCCCGGACTGGAAGCGAAATATGCGCCGTTTGGAAATATCAAAATCTCAACAGCAGAAGAAGGTGCCAATCTTCCTTACCCGGATAATTCTGTTGACATGGTGCTGATGTCGTTGATCATTCATCACTTTCATTACTCCGAAGACTCCGCTGAAAAAATACCACCATCCTCCGCCACAGCCTATGCCGATATCTTGCGCATACTGAAACCGGGTGGCCAGTTTGCCATTATCGAACACCGGGCCATAGACGGATCAAGCAGGGAAGAAAGTGCCTCCTGGCATCGAATTCCCGAATCGGTATTGGTTAGCGATGTCAGTGGAGCCGGTTTTACACTTGATGGAAAAAACGACAGCATTCACTACAACCCGGACGATGCCATGAACACAGCATGGTTCGGTGTAACAGAAAACGAGGATGGCACAACAGCACGCTTTGACAATGGCCTGAGAGGAAAAACCACCCGCCTGGTTTACCTTTTTCGTAAACCGAACTGAGCACTGGAAATTCAGGGGCCAGAGTAAAAACCAAACTTGAAGAAACGTTAGTCATACCAGGGTGAAAGTTTTTACTCTGACCCCAAGCTGTCCAGTGACTTCGGTACATTACCTAAAGACGAATCAGTGATTTCTGAATCCAGGGCAACAGATTATCGAAATTGCAGGTATGAGATTCAAACAGCTTCATCAGAAAAGCGTAGGCGGTTTTGGCATCTACCTGTAACTTCCAGCCATTCAGGCGCAGGAACACATCGGTGGCAAAAAACGCCACGCGCTTGTTGCCATCAACAAATGGACGGTTAATCAGCAATGACTCAAACAAGGCTGTGGCCATACGATCCAGGCCCTCGTAATAGCCGGATTGTGGACGATACAACGCACTTTCCAACAAGCCCCGGTCGCGAATGTCATCGTCACCACCAAATTTTTCAATCAACCTCTCGTGTAATGCGAGCACTTCGTCCAGGGAAAGGAAATGGACGTGATCACTGGGCAAGGAGTTTTCCTAATTCTTCGTTTTCCGAGATAGAGTCTTCGAGGTGGGACATTACAGAAGGACGCAGCCGCCTCTTGCGCACATAATCGGCCACTGCTTCCGAAAGCAAACCGGCAATGCTTTGATTGGACTCGGCAGCCAATGCCTGCAATGCAGCCCATTCGCGCTCTTCCACTTTTGAACTGATCTTGATTTTAGCCATAATCACTAAATTGCATGACATGTCATGACATGTCAATCTTTCCCGGTAGCGTGATGCTGTGCTCATACATCCAAAGGCGAGCGCGCACCCAACGCCCCCCGCTGTACCACATGGGTATAAATCATGGTGGTGTTCACGCTGCTATGCCCCAGCAAACTCTGAATCGTCCGGATATCGGTGCCTGATTCGAGCAAATGAGTAGCAAAGGAATGGCGCAATGTATGGCAGCTAACGCGTTTTTGAATGCCTGCTTTCAATGCGGCCAAAGTTATGGCTTTTCGTGCCGTAGAGGGATGTACATGCCAGCGGAAGAATTGGCCGGGCGCGCGGGGATCTTCCGAAACCTGCATGCTGGGGAAAAGATACTGCCAATGAAATCGCTGCGTGGACTTGCCTAGCTTGTTTTGCAGTGAGGCCGGTAACTTTGCTTCGCCGAGCCCGGATTGCAGATCGCGGTTGTGCATTGAACGAGCCCATGCAATCTGCATGTTCAGTGGTTCAATCAAGCGATCGGGTAACACGGTAACCCGGTCCTTTCCTCCCTTTCCGGCAAGTACCCGAACTGTCCTGCGTGAGAAATCCAAGTCACCCACCCGCAGCCTCAAACATTCCAGAGCACGCAGTCCAGCTCCGTACATCAGAGACGCAGGCAGACGAGCCTCGCCGCTACAGTGCTCCAGCAAACTCAAAACCTCTTTCACACTGAGCACCACCGGTATCCGGCGCTTTGGTTTGGCTCTAACCACGTCGTCAAGCCATGGCAGTTCTACTTCGAGGACATGGTGATACAGAAACAGAATCGCTTGCAAAGCCTGGTTTTGAGTAGAGGGTGAAACGCTTCGATGCACCGCCAACCAAGTAAGAAAATCTTCAACCTGCTGTTTGCCCATGTCTCGCGGGTGCCGACCGTTGTGAAAACGCACAAAGCGGCGAATCCACTGCAAATAGGTTTGCTCAGTTCGCAAACTGTATTGCCGAACGCGAATGGCTCCGCGCATTTTTTCCAGTAAACCCGTCATTCCACTTAATCGCCTAAAAAGGCTAGTGTTGTGGCATATTGAAAATCTGAAAAGGGATAATTGCGAACTCGTTATGTACGATATCGCCGCTTTATCTGTAGTCCTTCGCCACTATTTTTGGCAAACTTTTGGTACTAAAGGCAGGTATTTAAAGGGTTAATGGACATTTTGAAGGAGCAAAAACCATGATTTCCCAATTAATCAACACCCTCTCTCACTAATTGTAGTTA
>JBBKVS010000110.1:0-3765 GCA_037968555.1 Lysobacterales bacterium
CTGAATGTGAACACGTTGCTGGAAGGCAGCGTGCGCAAGGATGACCAGCGACAGAAAATCCGCGTAACGGTGCAGCTGATCAATGTGGCCGATGGTTATCACATCTGGTCTGATACCTACGACCGTGACCTGGAAGATATTTTTGCCATTCAGGAGGATATTGCCCGGCAGGTAGCTGATGCGTTGAAAATCAACCTTCTCGGTGAGGCAGCTTTACCCATAGAGGATCACGCACGCACGGACATGAATGCGTACGAGCTTTACCTCAAAGGCCTGCAGTCCCTGAACAAGTTCACGTTCGACAGCCTGCGTGAAGCCGAGAAGTTATTCCGGGAAGCACTGGTACTGGACCCGGACTACCAGCCGGCGCAGCTGGCACTGGCCAAATCCCTGATGGAGCAGGCGGAAGCCGGCGCCAGGCCCAGGGAAGAAGTTCACGCTGCGGTGAAGCCCTTAATCGATACGGTGCTGGAAAACGATCCCGACAACAGCGATGCGTATTCCATCAAAGGACGTATGCTGGCGAATGACAGGGACTATATTGGAGCTCAGGCGTCCTTTCAGAAGGCTTTGGTTTCCAACCCTCGAAACGTTGCAGCGCTGGCCCTTTACGGCAGGCTCCTGTTTGACCGCGATTCAATTGATGAAGGCCTGGGTTACCTGGAACAGGCAGCCCAGATCGATCCCTATGATGTGGTCTTGCAATGGAACCTGTGTATCACCCAGGCCATGTTGATCAATAACACAGGAGCGAACAAGGAGTGCGGTCGTATCGGTGATATCGCAGCGGATAATCCCATGCGGTATTACGGGCTTACGTATTTCTATGACTATCAGGGTCAAATTGCAGAATCCATGGTTTTTCGCCAGAAGGCGATCGCTGCTGATCCTTCTGATCCTGAATTGGCTGTTGGAATGGCATATGGCTGGATGGACCTGGGCGATAACGACCAGGCAAAAACCTGGGTGGAAAAAGCTGCCCGCATCGACAGCGAGAGCTCTGTCACTGTGAGTGGCAGAATTTCGCTATTAATCTACCAGGAACAGCACCAGGCTGCTGTGGATATGGCGCGAAAAGCCTACGCAGACCAGCTGCCGAATCGTCATGGTTCAAAAGAGCTCATCCATCGATTGATCGCCTGGGATGATGTTCGCAAGGGCGACTTCAACGAGGCACTGAAACTGTTTCAGGAGCTCTTACCGGAAGGTCAATCGCCTTTGGAAAGCCACGATGTTGAAGAAGCCAGCTTGATCAGTAACATCGCCCTGGTGATGAAATTGCAGAATCCTCTGTCAACAGAAGCCACCACCTTGCTGGATCATGCCGATGAGCTGAACCAGCAGAATTCCGGCCGACGAATTCCATTCCTGAAACCCCTGGCGCAAGCCATGATTGAATCAGCCCGTGGCAACAAGTCAGCAGCCATCAGCTCACTCAGAACCGCTGTCGACAAAGGCTGGCGCTGGGATTGGCGTGATGCGCTGAGCCGGGACCTGCAGTTCGAATCCTTGCACAATGAACCCGAATTCAAGCAACTGGTCGCCTGGCTTGAAGCCGATATGGAAAAGCAGCGCGACGAAACCTACCAGATACTCGGCCTCAATCGATGAGCCAACCAGCAATCGCAGATCAGGTTATCAGATGACTTTTCTGGCGGAACTGAAACGTCGCAACGTCATACGTGTAGGTGTTGCTTATGCGGTGGGTTCCTGGTTGCTGGCACAGGCTGCCGACCTGGTGCTGGACGTGATGGGTGCACCCGATATCATCCTGCGCTCACTGGTCGCCATCCTGGTGCTCGGGTTTGTCCCTGCTGTCATTTTTGCCTGGGCCTTTGAAATGACGCCGGAGGGCATCAAGAAAGAAGCCGAAGTTGAACGCGACCATTCCATTACGCATCACACCGCGAAGAAACTGGATATCGCCACCATGGTGCTGTTGGTCGCCGCCATCGGCTTGCTGGCATTGGACCGCTTTTTGCCCAACCATGATGCGGGCAACAATCCGGGGACAGGCTCCACTTCCACTGAGTCAGTAACGGAAAAAGTTGCGGCAGAACAGGAAAAGGGCTCTGATCCCGCACTTGTGACCCCGGATAATAAATCCATCGCCGTGCTGCCCTTTGCCAACCGTTCCAACCAGAACGATGACCTGTACTTCACCGACGGCATTCATGACGACCTGTTAACCCAGCTGGCCAAGATCAACGACCTGACCGTTATCTCCCGCACCTCGGTGATGGAATACCGCGACAGCCCCAAGAACATTCGCCAGATCGCTGAAGAACTGCATGTCGCAACCGTCATGGAAGGTGGCATACAGAAAGTGGGTAACCGCGTGCGGATCAACGTCCAGTTGATTGAGGCAGCGACAGACAAACACCTGTGGGCAGAGACTTTTGACCGCGAACTCACCGCCGAAAATATCTTCGATCTGCAATCTGAAATCGCTCGTAAAATTGTGGCCGCCGTCGCCGGCACCCTCACCCCTGAAGAAGATCAGCTGCTCTCCGATGTGCCCACTCGCAGCTTGCCTGCGTATGACGCCTACCTTCGTGGCCGTGCGCTGATCCTCGGCGCCAACTACGAACACAGCAAATTTACCGAAGCCCTGCCCCTGGCAGAGAAAGCCGTTGAACTCGACCCCGATTATGCCGAAGCACACGCACTGCTGGCCGAAATCTATGGCGATTACTACTGGCGCGGCATCGAGCAATCGGCCAGTTTCGTAGCCAAGTACAGAGCCACTGTTGACCGGGTGAAGACCCTGATGCCCGGATCTGCCACCGCCCTGCTGACCGAAGCGAACTTCCACTACAGGGTGGAATTCGATTACCTGCGGTCACTGGAACTTTTACAGCAAGCGCAGCAGGTGGCACCCAACGATTCCGGGGTGTTGGCCGCGTTGGGCTTCACGCAGAGGCGACTGGGGCAATTCGATGCAGCCATCAACAACCTGCAACGCGCTCTGGCACTCGACCCGGCCAGCCGGAGTTACCAGAACACCATGCTGGAAACTCTGTATGGGGGTTCGCGCTTTCAGGACGTTCTGGACAGCACGGTTCCGCTGGAGGATGCAGACCGGAATGATGCCGATACCCAGATTATTCGCGCGATGGCACAATTCCAGCTCACGGGCGACCTGGCTCCGCTGGGCGCCACACTTGAATACGTCAATCCAACTACTTCAACCCTGTATCTCAACTTGGCGCCCACCTACTATCTGTACCAACGTGATGCCCCGAGCGCGCTGGCGGTGCTGGACGGGCCTACATGGACACACGTGCTTGAAAGCGAATTCGGCTGGCAATCGGTCTATCTCGAACTGAAGTCCACTGCTTTGCGTTTGCTGGGCGATAACGCAGCAGCCAACGAAGCTGATGAGCAACTGGTCGCCAGCCTGGCAGAGGGCGAACAACTGGCCCCGCAGGACCGACTTTTTAACTACCTGACTGTTTCAAATGCGCTGGCGCGGCTCGGACGCGGCGACGAGGCCAGGACCCTGCTGGACCGCGCAGACAGTCTGCTTGAAACCCACCCGGATGCCATGCTTATGAGGGCCTACTTAGAAGGGAGTGCGATGACCCTGGCCTTGCTGGGTGAAAGTGAGCAAGCCCTGACCCTGCTTCACCAGGCAATGGCAAGCACAAGCTCCAGCGAGCCCCTAACAGCCGTAATCCTGCAACACGACCCGCGCTGGGATTTCTTTCGCGATAATCCTGAGTTTGCGCAGTTGAGCACGCCAGACCTTGGTGTGCGCGAGGT
>JBBKVS010000111.1:0-15241 GCA_037968555.1 Lysobacterales bacterium
ACTTTCGGGGGCTACTACAGCACCAGCCTGTTGGCACAAACCACACTGATTGAAAACGTTAGCCTGATCGATGGCAACGGCCAAAAGCCGGCTACCGGCATGTATGTATCGATCAGCAATGGGCTGATCAGCGAGATCAGCAAGCAATTACCAGGCAATTTGCCTGCTGATGTCATCCGGATTGAGGGCAAGGGCAAATATCTGCTACCGGGCTTTATTGATTCCAATGTGCATGCCTCGGTATACGGCAACTCCAAACGCCGTGAAACGGCTGTTAAATATGCGGATCGCAATCATGAACTGGTTGAGGAATTTGCCCAGCGGCAATTGAAGTACGGCGTAACCACCATTCGTGACAGTTATGGATCGCTGGTGCCGCTGATACAGGTGCGCGATGCCATAGAGCGCGGCGAAATCATCGGCTCCCGTATGTTGGTGGCAGGCAATATTGTCGGCTGGGGTGGACCATTCTCTTTAACTTTTTCCTTGATGGATGAATCCGAACTGACCCTGTTCCAGGAGCAGTGGAACGATCTGATAGCCCAGGGCGCAGGCGAAGAGTTGATGGATATGGGGCCCGAAGAATTGCGCGCGGCCATCAAAGCCTATTTGGACAAAGGCCCGAATTTCATCAAATACGGTGGCACCAGCCATTTCCGCTATCCCACGCTGATTGGCTTTTCGCCACGCGCACAAAAAGTGATTGTGGAAGAAACCCATAAGCGCGGCCTGGTAGCCGAAACCCATGCCACCAGCGCCGAAGCTTTACACATTGCGGTTGAGGCTGGAATCGATTTTATCCAGCATCCGGAAATCCTTAGCTCGCCTTATCCGGATGATTTGATCGAGATGATTGTTGAACGTGATGTGATTTGCGGGCTGCGATCCAACACACTGAGTGGCCAACCCTGGCAGGCGCATTTGCGTCAGCGCGAAACCGCGATGCGCGAGCTGGCTACCGCTGAGCCTCCCATCAGTTCGGCTGAAGCACGACGGCAAGCTGACCGGCGCGGTGACCTCTACCAACTGCAGCGCGAAAATGCCGAGCGTCTGATTCAGGCAGGTTGTCGCGTGACCATTGCCACCGATAATTACCAGGGCGATGCCCCTGAGTTTCGGCGTGCGCCCAAAGATCCCATACAGGAAGCGGGCAATGGCAGCCTGCTTGCGATTGAAGGCCTGGTGGAGCTGGGTTTGAGTCCCATGCAAGCCATCGTTGCGGCAACGCGCAATGGCGCAATGGCTTGCAAGCTGCTGGCTGAGTTTGGCACCATTGAGGTCGGCAAATCAGCAGATTTGCTATTACTTGATGCCGATCCATTGCAAGATATCCACAACATCCGTCAACAGAGTCTGGTAATGGCACGCGGTGTGGTCATTGATACAAAAGCTCTGCCACGCCAACGAATTTTTTATACCGGATCAGACTAAATTCACTATGCGTTTTCAAGTTCCCAATTTTGTCCCCCAGGACGCCGATCCATGCTTTTGCCGCAGTGGAAAAAATTTCACATTGTGTTGTGGCTCCCGATTGGAGGGGCGCAAGGCGCCGGCCGGTGTGCAGATTTTTTCAGACTTCCTGGATAAAGAAACCTGCCAGAAATGGGTCAAGCGACTGGAAAAACAGCCGAGACTTCGGGCTACCACAACGGATCGCGACAGCACCCGGCAAGGTGGCTTGAAGTTTGTCGAAGATCCGGCGCGCGTTTGCCACAACGTTAACCCCGGCACCATGCGTACCCGTATTGTGGAGGCCATTGGACGGGGTTATCAGATGTCACTGGCCGGAACCGGAGCCCAGCTGGCCTGGTTTGAGTTGCCCAATATACTGCGCTACCAGCCTGGTGGATTTTATCTGCACCATGCAGACAGCTGTATTTATGAGAAAGATGAAAATGCCTGGTACAAAATTCAGGATAGAGACCTGAGCATGCTGATCTACCTGAACGATGACTTCACCGGCGGTGGGCTCAGTTTCATTCACTTCAATTTTCACTATCGCCCGAAAGTGGGCGACTTGCTGGTGTTTCCATCGGATAACCGCTACGAGCACCAGGCCGAGAAAGTGGATTCTGGAATTCGATATTGCATTGCAAGTTGGGCGGCTTTACAGGGAACGCGCAAAGTGTTCAATGTACCTCCAGCGGCATCCATATCGCTGTGACTGGGTATACAAAATACCTTTCACCGTCATTCCGGACGCGACATTACTTCTCACCGTCATTCCGGACGCGACATGGTCGCGAGCCGGAATCCATAAACAACAGACTTTACTGATTCGTTTCGGGGATTGTTTGGATCCCGGATAGTGGCTACGCCTCTTCCGGGATGACGAAAGGATAGTGGCTACGCCTCTTCCGGGATGACGGACTAGAAAGCGCGTTCCCGGAGAAGGTGAGACCCGGCATGAGTCGAGAAGCGGGTCTGGGCCTTTACGCCTGAAATATACAGGCGCGAGTTATGGGCTACCGCTTGCTAGCGCCGATTGGGCATCCAGCGCAGTGCTTCCACGACGCACAGAGCGGCCAAAACTGTGTACGCGAGTAGTGGCTCGAATGCAGTCAGTATCCAATGCGCAAATACAAGCATTGCGGCCGCGTAGATTGAGCGATGCAGCTTTTTCCATGATTTACCCAGCCTCCTCACGGAGCGATTGTTGCTCGTTATCGCCAATGCCAGAAAGATCACCAATGCGAGCCACCCCGTCGCAATACCTGGCTTGAGGCTTTCCGTCACAATCAGATCCGCCCCCCATTTCCTTTCCAGGTAGGTGATGGTGTGCAGTGCCGCATAGGCAAAACTGGCAACACCGATCGCGCGACGGTGGAAGCGAAAAAAGGCCAGCCAGCCGGCCTTTGGTGCGACCTTGCCAAGAGGAGTTACTGCGAGCGCAAGGAATAGCAGACCAACACTCCAATTGCCGGTTTCATGAATGACTTCCCCATAGCTCATCGTATCCGCGATGTAGCGGAAAATGATGTGCAGCGCCGGCGCACAAAGTGCTGCCCAGACCGCGTATTTGGCAGTAAGAGATCGGAATTTCATAAAGCCACTACACCTGTTGACACGACTGTTCCGGTTGGTGCGCTATAATCTAGCATGTACTCAGGCTTTATAATTTTTCAGCGAGGATCATAATTGACATGAAATTGACCCATTTATTCATTGCAACAACCGCATTACTTTTTATCAGCGCATGTAGCCAGGACAGCGAAGAGGCAGTTGACGTAAGCAAGGAAGTGGCAGAGGTAACCGAGCAGGTAGCCGACGCAACCGAGAAGGTAACGGACGCAGCCAAAGATGTGGTTGGAGCCAGCGAAGATGAGGCGGAAACATTCACCACCGCGGACTTGATCGATCCGAATACCGCAAGTGCCGATGTCATCGCCGCGATACCGGGCATTGACGCGGACTTAGCGCAGCAGGTCATCTCAGGACGCCCGTACACGACACCATCTGAATTGCATGCTGTTCTCAAAGATGCCGTGGACGAGAACGAACTGAAAACAATCTACATAGCCATGTTTGTGAAGGTCGATCTGAATACCGGAAGTAATGCCGACTATCAACTCATACCGACATCGATCTCGCCAAAACGGCTTGCACACGAATTCGAGGAGTACCGGCCTTACAGTTCCATGGAACAGTTCAGTCGTGAAATGAACAAGTACGTCAGTGCCGAGGAAGTGGCCTTTCTTCAGCGGTACGTAACCATCAATTAGGGGCAACTCATCGATTGTGTGCGACGGACGATAGCTCGATAAATGGGGCCAGTGCCGTTTTTCTGGTGCCCTGTTTTTTTAGCGCAGACAAACGTAATGCACTCGATATGGAGATGTACTGTAAAAACGTGGACGCCCATGGCCCAGGCCGTGGGCGTCCAAATCTTTAGCCTACGATTTCAGCGTTGGCGTGTAAGTCCAGGTCCAGCCATCCAGCTTGAGCACAAAAGTTTTGCGGTCAGGTGAGATTGTGACTGCCATCTGTCCGCTTTGCGGCATGGGTGGCATGGCAAGCATGACCGGAGAGGGCATCGGCAGGTACACAACGACAGGTTCCTGACCAGCGCGAACCGATCGTCTTTCGGTCGAACCCAAACAATCGGTGATGTCCACATCCGAATACGACCGGGTACCAGTGAGGTCAATGCGTTCGAGTTCGCTGGAAGCTACCTGCGTTACATCAACCAGTTCAAAGTGGCCTTTGATCACCGGCTCAGGGCAGTTGCTGGCGAGATTGCGCGGGTTCTTCACTTCGGAGGGGAAGTTTTGGACCCTGGCCTGGCCGACTATCGTGTTTGATTGGATGTTCCAATCGACGTCCACGATCACGCGGTCGGAAACATCGGCCACCTGTCCGAAGGAATCTTTCAGCGCGATGGGTGTTTCTGCCTGGTAGACACCGACGATGTTGTAAGTGACGACGGTGGCGTTACCCCACTTCATCATCACTGCCATGTCCATATCTTGGGCAAACAGACAGACAGGTGTAAGTGCCAGCAGGCAGCTGGCATAGAGTTTTTGGCTAAAACGCATGGTGTCTGGGACTCCGGCGCAAAGTTGAATTCCTGATCCTTTAAGAATTAAGGGCCACCCCAGTCTTGATTGCAAGAACATGCATGGAGCGTGTCAATGTTACAGCGAATCTGCCAAGGATAACCAGATGCGATTGAGTGTAATTTCAGTTTGAGCCCAGAAAAAAATGCCAGTCAGCCATGCAGCTCCCGCACCGATGCTCCGGGATATTTTCCTGGTCATTCAGGGAAATAAGGGGGTCAAAACACTTGCAAAAACAAAGGAAAACGGCCGATTAAAGGCTAAGTTCACTCCGTGTAGTGGTCTAGTCAAAACGGACCCCTTATTTCAACGCTCTGGATGTGCACGTCGAATTGCTGGCGCGGCTGGCGGCGGGGGAAATTGGTATTCCTGACGCAACATCCACCAGCTGAAGGTAAGGAATTGTTGGCCTTTTGAAACTGCATGAACGCATCGACAGCAGTTTAAAAATCAACTCACATCCACCAGCCGCGGACCCAGCACCTCGAACCGTGGTTCGATACCCAACCCGGGTGCTTCACTGGCTCCCATGTAGCCGTCCTCTCGCTGGGGTGCGCCGGTGGCGTTGCTGACCGTGTTGTAGCTGTTGAAATCGGTACTGGTGAAGCGATATTCCTCGGGTGTGCTGTGCGCCAGATGAGCAATCGCGGCTGTGGTCACATCGCCGCCCCAGCTGTCTTCAAGCGTCATTGCGATGCCCATGGAAACGCACAGGTCACGAACCTGCCGGGTCCTGGTCAGTCCGCCAAGCTTGCTGATCTTCAGGTTGACCACGTCCATCGCCAGATCACCCTTTGCTCGCAACAACATGTCGATGCCATCAACGTTTTCATCCAGCACGAACGGGTGATCGGTCAATCGCCGGACCGCCAGGCATTCTTCGTAGGTCAGGCAGGGTTGCTCGATATAGACATCAACATCCCGAACCGCACGGACCACCCGAACAGCTTCGTGCTGGGTCCAGCCGGTGTTGGCATCGGCCACCAGTCGATCGCTGGAAGACAGCATGGCACGTACTGCGTGTATGCGTTCAATGTCGGTATCCGGATCACCGCCAACCTTGAGCTGAAAGCGCGTATAACCTTCAGCCTTGTACTTCGATACCTTACGAGCCATCTCTTCCGCGGACTCCTGCGAGATCGCCCGATAAAGCCGCACACGTTCGCCGAAGCGCCCACCCATCAGGGTGCAAACGGATATGCCGGTGGCCTTGCCAAGCAAATCCCAGCAAGCGACATCAATTCCCGATTTCACGTAGGGATGTCCTTTGAGCGCCGCGTCCATGCGTTGGTTTACCTTCGCCAGTTCGCAGGGATCGAATCCCAGCAGGTGCGGCGCCAGCTCTTTCAGTCCTGCGCGCACGCCTTCGGCATAGGCAGGCAAGTAAAACGGGCCCAGCGGACAGACTTCGCCATAGCCAATCAGCCCACAGTCCGTTTCCACACCCACGATGGTACTGTCGAACACCGATACCGATTTGCCACCGGACCACTTGTAAGTTCCCTCGTGCAACGGCAGGTCAACCCGATGGGCAAAGATGCTTTTGATCTTCATGTGATGGTCCGTATTGGATTTGAAGGTACTCGGCCTGAGAGTATAAGGCACTCAAACTCCCAATTCCCTCAAAGCTGAAATCCCCTAATACAGGACAGGTCAAGCCCCGGCGATTCCTGTGGCTTGGCCGGCGACACAGGCGCATAATCTTCCCCCAACAGGCCTTCTGGTGCCTGCGGTTCGTTACGGAGGCCGGATTGAGTTACATTCGAATCTGTGGGAGCACGCTGTACCTGGCGACTGGGCTGTTCGGTTTCACGGTCGGGCCGCTGCAAGCCGAAGTGCAAATACCGCTGGAAGAAGTCGTGGTTACCGCACAGCGGCGCCCGCAGAATCTCTACGAGGTACCGGTCTCGATCAGCGTGATCAGTGGCAACACCCTGCGCGAGGTCGGCGCGCGCGACATTTCTGCGCTGGCAGGCTTTGCACCGAACGTTTCCCTGGACGGCATCGTGACCACCGGCGGAACGACCTCCACCTCCATTTATATTCGCGGTATCGGCCAGAGCGACGTGCTACAGACTACGGACCCGGGCGTAGCGTTGTTCGTTGACGGGGTGTACCTTGCGCGCACCGTTGGTTCGCTGCTCGACGTGGCGGATATCGAGCGCATCGAGGTGCTGCGCGGCCCGCAGGGCACACTCTACGGGCGCAACAGCATCGGTGGCGCCATCAACGTGATCACCCGAATGCCGGGCAATGAACTGGCCATCTCAGCTGCTGCCACCGTGGGAAGTGATCAACGATTCGACTCGTCAGTGCGCATCGATGTGCCGCTGTCAGAAAACATCCAATCCAAGTTGTCCCTGGCCAGCTTTGACCAGGACGGCTATGTGCATCGCCCTGCCGTTGGTGACAGCCTGGGTGACCGACACCGCCGGGTGGCGCGGGCGCAGCTTGTGTATCAACCCGAAGAAAAATTCAGCCTGGCTTTTTCTGCGGACTATACCCGGGTTGATGAGAGTGGTGTCCCCGCAACCCTGCTGCGCGTGGTGCAGGTCTGTCCTTTCGGTGTACCCAACGCCATCGGTGGCTGCGATGGCAATGGCCCGCCGGGCACTGCACCGGGGCAGACATTCCTGTTCAACCATGTACCCCCTGTCAATCTTTCCGCCGGTGGTGCCGGGCCGGGCATCAGCATTTACGACGACCGGTTTGTACCTGCCAATCCGTTTCTCAATTACGGAACCGGCAGCGAAGTATCCACGCTTGAGCTGTGGGGTGTAAGCGCTACTTTGGATTGGCAGATCGCGGCTGTCAGCCTGCGCTCGATTACTGCCTGGCGGACCTTTGAGTCGTACTTTGTCCGGGATACCGACGCTTCCCCCTATCGTATCGTGCTGCCCATCTCCACCGTCGATCAGCAGCAATTTTCGCAGGAGTTGCAACTGTTCGGTAAGAGTTCACGCTTCGACTGGCTCACGGGGCTGTTCTATTTCGACGAGCAAGCCGACGACGATTCCGATTTCGTCACTGCTTCGTTTGCCTTGCAAAGCGGCGGAAAAAACATCATCAACCGCAGCGCAGCTGTCTTCGGCCAGGCTACCTGGCATTTCACTGACCAGCTGGCGTTGACCGGTGGCGCACGGTACACCGACGAGCACAAATCCTACCTGCCAACACAGTTTTTTGTCAGCAGCGTCACCGGGATGCCTCCAGCCGGCACCGTGGTGATTCCGGCTGAGAAAAACCAATTTGACGACTCGAAAACCACCTGGCGCGTGGCTTTTGAATACACTCCCGAAGACCATCTTTTGCTTTACACCTCCTGGTCAACCGGCTTCAAGAGCGGCGGCTTTGTACAGCGCAACCAGGCACCCAAACCCATGCTGCCAACCTTCGGCTCTGAAACCGTCGAGGTGCTGGAAATCGGCGCCAAGTCAACCTTGCGCGGCGGTCGGCTACGCCTCAGTACTGCCTTGTTCTCCGGCGATTACGAAGACATCCAGGTAAGGACCATTGAACCGGTCGGCTTTGCGCCCATCACCAGTAATGCGGGCGATGCGCGCATTCGTGGTGGTGAAATTGAAGTTGAAGCGATGGTCGGGACTTTCGTCCGTTTGCAGGGCGGAATCGGTTACCTGGACGGCAAATACACGCGTATTGAAGGAATTGTTCCCGACATCACGCTGCAATCGAAACTGCCTGACGCACCCGAATGGTCGGGGAATTTCAGTTTTATTGGTACGATCCCGTTGCCGGTGAACTCTCTGTCCGGTCGCGTTGACTGGCGCTATCGCTCGGAGAATTTCAACGATGCCGAAAACACGCCCGACCTGAAACAGGGCGCCGTGCATCTCCTCGATATGTCGGCCACCTGGCGTTGTGTGGGCTGCGCAGGCCTGCTGTGGTCCGCGACAGTCGGCGTCACCAACCTGACGGATGAGTTATACCTCGTTGGCGGTAACATGCTGGCCGTGCAGGGGCCGATTGCTGGCAGTTATGCGCGCTTGCGCGAGTGGTTTCTGACCATCTCTATCGATTTCTAGCTTCCGGGAATTCCGTTTCAGGCCAATATCGACAGCCCATGGTGGCCTGCAGGCCGCACCACAGCTTATTCCAGAAAAGTTCCAGACATTCTCCAGCAAAACGGCAGGACTGCATCCGCGTGCTTGATCAGTATTCGGCCAGGGCAAGGGTTTTGGCATGTCGCCGAACCGGGGCCTGAAACCCCGCCGCGTAGTCGACACCTTGAAGATACAGGTCGAGCGGTCAGAAGGGGCGTTATCCAACCAACTATCAGGAGAAATGAGCATGAACATCAAGTTTTCATCAACCGACCAGCGTACCAACAGGGCAAGCTCCCAAGCGAAGCGGGTGTCAACCGCCATCGCCCTGGGTGCTCTGCTTCTGGCCCAGCTCGGTACACAAGCCCAGGCAGCGCCAGCGACCCCGGTGTTTAGTGATCCGATCGTGGGAACCTGGAATGTGGTTGTCGATATCTATAATTGCACGACCGGCAACCCAATAGGCAGCGGTAGCCAACAGGCGTTGGCGTTGTTCAATGCAGACGGTACCCGCCATGAAACTGGCGCCTCCAATCCGGCACTAAGAACGCCGGGTTACGGTAACTGGCACCGGGTTAAAAAGAACGAGTATGAATTCGCTTTCAAGTTCTATCGCTTTGATGGCACCGGAGCGTTTATCGGCTCGACCAGTGTCCGCCACGACCTGTTTCTGTCTGCCGACGGTACCAGCTATTTCTCAGATGGAGTTGCGGAGTTCTTCACCGCCGCTAACAACCCGATGTTCGTGGCTTGCGCGAGTGCCACGGCAACCCGTTACGAGTAATTGGTATTTTCAACAAGGCAAGTGTTGCACCGCGAGTCTGGTTTCGGTGGCGGTTACATGGTTCTGGTTAAGGCCCTGATTGGCTGGATTCATCCAGCCACCCAGAAATGCTCTTGTAATGCAAATTGGGTGCGGATCCCACGGGGGTTTTTATGTCCAGCTTGAGTTGTCGATGGCTTTTGGCTTTTTCAGCCTTCTTTGTCTGCACTGCACTGATCCCCGCTTCCGCCCATGGAGAGTTTTCCATGCTGGTGGGCGAGTTCGATGGCGGTGAGCCCAGATTGCCCACCACCTATTGTGAAAGTGCAGGTTTGGGCAGTTCTTATCAAACCGTTGAATTCACGGTTTCGACCAGTGGCAATTATGCATTTACCAGTGCATTTTCCAGCTGGGACTGGTGGGATGGTGACTTGCCTGGCTTTGGCCTTGACACTGAGGTAATGGTTTACCAGGGAACGTTTAATTCTGCCGATCTGCAAGAGAATCAGCTGGGTTATCTGAGTAGCGTTTACGGCGAAGTTAGTGTGCCGCTACAAGCCGGTCAGGCCTTTACTTTGTTGATCACTCACCCCTGCTGGGACAAACCTCTGTCAACTGGAACCTGGGCTGTAATGCTGAGTGGACCAGGGCCCGTTCAGTCGCTTGCCAGGCAGGAAATTCCGGAAATCTCAACGGGCAGCTTTGGTCCCGCTGCACCTGCGATCAAAGGACGCTGTGGTGAAAGTCTGCTGAACCTGGAAGTAGCCTATAAACAGCTGGGCCCCATTCGCGTTTCACGCAGTGGTACGTATTATTTCGCTAATGTACGTCTACTAGGGGCCAGCGCCACTTGCCAGGCGGTCTACTCCGGCCCGGTCGATCCCGCCAATATAGAAGCCAATCTCGTCGGTAATGGCTATGTAGGCGGCTTCATAGACGGAGACGAATTCGCAGACCAATGGGAGCTTGAACTGCAGGCGGATACGGATTACTGGCTGCTCATACAACCGCAAATCGGGTCGACCTTACCGGGAACGTATTTTTTTGTCATGGCACCACCGGCACCGGTACGCATCAATCCGGGTATGACCGGGCTTTGGGCCGATGCCGGCACGCCCGGGCAAGGCATGTACCTGGATGTATTCAACAGTATTGACTCGGTGTTTTTGGCCTGGTTTACCTATGATCTGCAAAGGCCCGGCCCAGGCGTTAAGGCAGTGCTGGGAGACCCTGGCCACCGTTGGCTCACGGGGCTGGGAGCCATTGAAGGCAACATCTCCGAGATTGATGCTGTGTGGACTGCGGGTGGTCTGTTCAACGCCAGCAACCCCACGCCTTCACGCAGCCTGAACGGACAAGTCAGGCTGGAGTTTGACAACTGTACCTCGGGCCGCGCGATTTATGATTTTGGAACTCCATTATTGAGCGGAACTGTCAATCTGCGGCGGCCATATGAGGACGTTCTTTCCATAGCACAGTGTGAGCAGTTCGTTCGGGGGCCGGGTATACCCGGGCCTTTGTAGCGAACACTTTGGCTGCCCTTGGTAAATCTGAATCGGATACAGAGTTTCAGGAGACTGATTATGTGTAAATGGCCATTGAAAATTGGGCTTTTGATTGCGGCTTTGGGAATTTCTCAACCATCAGCGGCTGCGAATTCAGTTTTGGCCGGCAACTTTGAAGGTTCGGAACCCGTATTGGATGTGGTCTGGCCGCGATATATGGATGGGCTGCAATTTGCCACCCGGCAAATCAGTTTTACGGTGTCCGTAAGTGGCAGCTATCGCCTCGAAGATGTCTATGAACACTGGTATTTTCACCTCGAGGGCAATCAAGGTTTGGACGTGATAGATGCGCTCTACCAGGGCAATTTTGATCCACAAAACCCGGCACTCAATCGTCTCGGACCGAATCAGTATGGTGCCTGGCCTCGCCAGCTGGAGGCGGGAGTTGAGTACACCTTGGTATTGCAAAAGACATCACAAAATCCCAAAGGTGTTTGGACTCTGGTCATCAATGGCCCGGGCGAAGTCAATTCAACGGCACGGACCACCGTGCCAAATCTGGGCCAGGGCAAATTCATCGGCACTGAAGCGAGCAGCAATCTGTGCTCTCAGAGTGGGGCTTTTTACCAGGTGCAAGGTCCATTCCGAGTATCACGCGATGGTTACTATTACTTTACCAACATGTCACACCTGAGCACTTCAACTGCAACTTTCTCCAGCCGCGACTTGTGCTTTGGTGTTTATACTGCTCCACCTGATGTTGGACAGCCAGATCTGAATCGCTTGAGCTACTTTAACTACAACACTGGACGCTACGATCTGCAGGCCGGTACTGACTACTACCTCTTAGCTCAGTCCATTGAAAACAAGCTGATGGATTATTTCCTGGTCATCGCGCCCCCCGCGCCCTTTGAAATCAATCCCTGGATGTCGGGGCTGTGGGCTGATCCGGAAACGGATGGACAGGGGCTGATGCTGAATGTCTATCCAAGCATTGATGCCGTGCATCTGGCCTGGTTTACTTACGACCTGGAGCGGCCGCCCGCGGATGCGCTCGCGCAAATTGGTGAGCCGGGCCATCGCTGGTTGACCGCGTTTGGTGGCCTGGCAGGCGCTGAATCGAATATGACCATCACCCGCACCAGTGGCGGCGTGTTTGATGCCACTCAACCGGTTCCGGCGCAAATCCAGGATGGCAGTGTGCAACTGCATTTTGACAGTTGCATAGCGGGGACCCTGAGTTACGATCTGGGTACAGCTCAATTGAGCGGTCAATTGATTCTCAGGCGACCCTATGAAGACAGGGCTACCATCGATCGCTGTCTGCTGGCAACCATGGGGCCTGGTATTCCCGGTCCGCTTTAATCAGGTCACAAACTGCTGAGCGGCCTTGATGAACTCATCGGCGGATTTGAGTTTTCGATCGGTGGTAGGGATCTCCAGGCCGCGTTGCACCGCAGGGCGTTGATGGATGGCAGCGATCCAGCGCGTAAGGTGCAGAAGATCGGCAGTATCGACACCCGACCAGTGAGCTGATCGCGCCCAGCAGAAGTTTGCAGTGTCCGCGATGGAATAATCATCGGCAAGGTACTCATCAAGTACCGGAAGGATCCAGATCACATTCGAAATCATCCAAACCAACAGGGCGGCAATAGTCACCCCAATTACCGGTCGTGCGCCAATAGTCTTCAAAACCCCAGGCACGTACCAGCGACTTAAACTCAGACAGGCGCCGCATGTCGCGATGGATAGGCCGCCAGACAATCCAGTTAAAGGAATTGCCCACCAGTGCCGGAAGTTTTTCGATCGCTTTGACGGCCAGTTCAGGATCACCAAAGTAGTCCGCCCACACCGAGATCATCATCACCACCACGACACTGCTGTTCAAACTAACGGGATCGTCCAGCTGCCGTTGTAATTCAGCCAGTGCGGTAGGCGGATCTTGGTAATGACGCAACATCGCCTCGTTGATCGGCCTGGTTAAGCGGGCAGTGTCGATTTGCGTCAACAATTCCTGCCGGATGGCAGCCTCGTCCCGGCGGCTGATGGCGCGTATCAGGGCCATGGTTTGAATGCCCCGGGTGTCCGTCGCAAAGCCGAGCGCACGCTGATACTCCCTGTCCGCCTGGGTAAAATCGCCAGCGAGTTCATAGGCAATCTGCAGCCACAGGGACGGCGTTAGCGCCAGCGGCTCGGCTTGCTGGTCGCGCAGGAACAGTTTGATGGCATCCCGCGTACGCCCTACGCTCAACAGGAAGACGCCGTGGGGTGAATTCGGTGCACTGAGGCTGGGCGGGAGCTCCTTGAGTGAATCAAACAGCCGTTCGGCTGCAACCAGATTGCCCTCGAACATTTCACGTTGTGCCGAGAGATAAATCAATGCAGGCCAGGTTGGGTCAAGCGTCGCCAGGCGATTTTCTGTTTCGGCCAGTTTCTGCAACCATTCCGCACGGCGTGTCGGGACATCGATCAGTGCCAGCTGGAGTTGGTTCGCCAATGCTCCCCAAGCACTCTTGAATCCTGGGTCGATGCTTGTCGCACGCTCGAACGCTGCGATGCTGGTGACAACATTGTCTGCCCCGCCAGCCGCCGCCGCGGATAATCCGGCGAGATACGCGTCGTAGGCCTCGAAATTCCGGGTGCCTCCCTGCCGGACGATGCGGGCAGCAATGGAGATGCGCAATGCTGAAGCAACCGTTCGGGCAATTTCCTCTTGAATGGCGAAAACATCTTCCAGGCTACGGTCATAAGTTTGTGCCCACAGGTGCGAGCCATCCGCTGGATTGATAAGTTGCGCCGTAACCCGGACGCGATCCTCATCCTTGCGAACACTTCCCTCCAGGATGTGGTTGACGCCCAGGGTTTGCCCGATCATCCGCACATCTTCTTGCTTGCCCTTGAAGGCGAAAGAAGACGTCCTGCCAATTACCCGAAGGTCGGGAAGGCTTGCCAATTGCGCAATCAGCTCCTCCGAAAGCCCGTCGGCGAAGTAATCCTGGCCGGGATCGGGCGACGTATTGGCAAAGGGCAACACGGCAATAGAGGGTTGCCCATCTGCCAGGGTCCGGACCAATTCGTCGCCAGAACCAGCTCTGTCGAAGCGACTGACCAACAGCACTACCATCAGCAATCCAGCCACCATGATCGCGGCTCCCCAGGCCCGCCGACGATGCCGACCGGAGCGCGTTAGCACTGCCGTTTCGGTAGGGATGGATGCACTTTCTCTGTCGGGCTGATCGCTACTTTCGCCCATTTCGCGCCATTCAACCGGTGCAATCAGGCGGTAACCCTTGGTGTGTATGGTGGCGATGTAGCTTGGCGACTTGCGGTCATCTCCAAACACGCTACGCAACTGGGTGATGCATTTGTAAACCGGATTGTCGCCCATCGGCCGACCCAGCCAGACCGCATCGACGAGTTCCTCGGTGCTCACTACCTGTCCGGGCCGTTCTGCCATGTACATCAGCACCGCCATGGCTTTAGGCATCAACTGGACTGCACCGTCTGGCCCCTCAATCCGGTCCAGGTCGGGCTGCACCTGCCATTGCCCAACCTGTAGTTGCCGCGGACTTGATACTGGGTCGCGTTCCATTGCTGTTTCCCGAATGAAAAAGTATCGACTACGTGAGCAAAAAAACCGTAACTGGGCTGTAGCGTGATGATAGCACTGGGCTGGTTGAACGTCGCACGGCCGGAAGAAGCTTAATAAGCAAAGACGGGGAAATGCTGATCCGACCTGTTCTAGTAGCGAAAACCCAGCTGGATTCCGGCATAACCATTGCGCTCCGGCGCCGGTTCATAATAACGGCCAAAGGCGGCATTGACGCGGATATTACCGTTATAGGATTCGTCGAACAGGTTGTAGATGCCGGCAAACGATTCGAAAGACCAGGATTCGCCTGCGTAACGGTAACCAAGCCGCAGGTCGGAGACCAGGTAAGCATCGGTCTTGAGGATAGGTAGAGGATAGGTAGCATAAAAGCTATATTGCCCGAGATTCACAGTTACGGGGCGGCCCATAAACTAATATTTACCTTCCGCAGGCTGCGAAATCTGGCGAAATCTCACAGGATCTGAAGTTACCAAGCTGAATTCTGCCGTGGTGTAGCTCTATTTCAGGCTGATTCCTGCTTGCAGGGCAAAAGACGCCGTGCTGCTAAATTTATAGCAGCCGAATGTTTGAACGATGGGTTTCCTCAAACAGGCCAGCCTGCGGTGGAGCCCGGCATTCCGGCATCAGATCTTTTGCTGGAGTAGTCGTTTTGCCATTCAGGTGAGCGAGTATTTTCCTGATCACAACCGGATCTTCTCGGCAACTGCTCCTGCGTTGCTCTACCTCCTGCATCCCTGCAGTCG
>JBBKVS010000112.1:0-4430 GCA_037968555.1 Lysobacterales bacterium
TATTGGCGGCATCGCCTGTCGCGGATATTCCTCGGTTACTGGCCTTTTGCCTTGCTGGCCTTGTATGTGTTGCCGCTGCACAGTCCGGACAATCTGGCCCAGGTCAGCACTTTCAGAACGCTGACACTGAGCAGTGCCGATATTGGCCTACTGGCCTTGCCGGTGGCCTGGTCGCTGGCTTACGAGCTGTATTTCTATGGCATTTTCGGCGCGGTATTCCTGCTTAACAACCTCGTCATCAAGCGGGTGATGCTGCTGCTGTTCCTGGTCATATTGCTGCGCACCCTGTTTATCGAAGTCGATCCGGATTCCAACCTGTATTTTTGGGTTTCGGCCTACATGCTGGAGTTTTTTTACGGTGTGTTGATCTATCTGTACCGCGATGTGCTGGCCCAGCGTGGGTTGATAGTGCTGTCTGCCGTGTTGTTAATTGGCGGTTTGGTCATGGCAGTGGGCCACACCGCGGAGCATGACAGTCGTGTGCTGTACCTGGGCGTCAGCGCAGCTGCCATCGTGATGTTGGCTTTGCAGCTGGAAGTAAACGGAATATTTGTGGGCCCGCGTTGGCTGGTGGGCCTGGGAGATTCCAGCTATACCCTCTACCTGGGGCATCTGTTCATAATCACAGCCTTTTATCAATGGGGTTGGCGTGATGAGTTGGCGAGGCAATCGCAGTTGGTGGTTGAGTTGGGTTTCCTGGCTTTGCTGCTGTATATCGTTTTTATCTGTCACTTCTACTACCGAAGAGTTGAGCGACCACTGTATTTATTGGCCATTGGCCGAAAACGCATGGCCAAACCCGAGGCTAATCCGGCAGAGGAATAAATTCATCGTCACCGGGTACAGACTCAAAACGGCCTTCCTTCCAGTCGGCCTTGGCCTGCTCAATGCGGTCTTTGGAGCTGGAAACAAAATTCCACCAGACGGTTCGTTTCCCCAGCGGATTTCCGCCTATCACCATGAAACGGCTATCCTCTGAAGCCTGTAATTGCACGGCTTTGCCGGCCGTAGCCACGGCCATCTGGCCACCCGGGTAAAGCTGGCCATCGATGTCTACTTTGCCACTGACTACGTATATCGCCAGTTCGGAATCGTTTTCGGGCAAGTCGAGTTCGGCACCTGCTTCGAGCAGGCATTCCAAATACAAGGTGCTTGAATAAGTCTTGACCGGTGAACTTTGGCCATAGGCAGTACCCATGATGACGCGCACGGTACAGCCTGGGGTATCGATTTGCGGAAGCGAATCGGCTGGGTAATGCAGAAAACCAGGCTCACATTCTTCCTGCTCGGTGGGTAAAGCTATCCAGGACTGGATGCCATGCAGCTGCGATACCGTGTGCAGATCATCTCCCGCGCGTTCGGAATGAACGATACCGCGACCGGCCGTCATCAGGTTGATGGCACCGGCTTGTATGGCCTGCACATAACCCAGGCTGTCGCGATGCATGATTTCACCGTCAAACAGATAGGTAATGGTGGCAATACCAATGTGCGGATGTGGCCGCACCGCGATACCTTTACCTGGTGGAAATTCGGCGGGCCCCATATGATCGAAAAATACAAAAGGACCTACTGCGCGCCGCTGTGCGGAAGGCAAAACTCGCCGCACAGTGAATTCGCCCAGGTCTTTCTCGTGCGGCTCTATGCGCAGGCTGATGGTGCCTGCAGCTTCAGTACAGGCGGGTTCATTGGCTGGTGTGTGGCTCATGCTGCGGGCTCCGCATTTGGGGTTGCAACACTATACGAAAATTTGGGAGAGAATCCACACGCTGAAGAAGAGATTCAAGAACTTCTGAGCCGAAGTCCATGGATTCAGGGCAGGATTGGGATTGCATCGATATAATTCGACCTGCCTGATGGCATTGATGGTAAGGACACAAGCGAATGAGTAATGATTTCCCGGGTGAAAAAACCCGCGCCATGCTGGAGCGTGGCATTCCGATTTTCCGTAACGGCCTGGTATTCGAGTCCGAGATGGAGAAAGCCGGTCGCCGCGGTTTCAGGGCCGCCCGCCAGATAGTTGTCGACAAGGCCGAGGGCGATTTCATCTGGGATCTGGATGGTAAGCGCTATATCGACTTCCAGAATGGCTGGGCCACCAACCCGGTGGGCAATGCGCACCCTGAAGTGATAGCAGCGGTGCATGCGGCACACCAGCGTTACGGATTTCATTACGACCATCCGCTGCGCTATGAACTGGCCGAAAAATTGCTGGCCATCATGCCGGATAAAGCGCTGTCACGGTTCAACTATGAAGTATCCGGAACCGAGGCCGCAGAAGCCGCGGTGCATCTCGCACTGACCTATACCAAACGACGTTACATCATCAGTTTCGGCTCGAGTTATCACGGCAACAGCATTGCCGGAAAACTGATGAGCGGATTGGGTGGCCAGTATAACCGCTATCTGGAAGCCTGGACCGGTGGCGTCATCCGCGCGCCGTACCCCTACAACAACAGCATGCCAGCGGACATGTCGCAGGATCAGTACGTCGATTACTGCCTGTGGTATCTGGACAATCATATCCCCGACACTATGGTGCCACGCGACAACATCGCCGGCATCCTGGTGGAGCCGGGACTGGCCGAGGGCGGTAACTGGATTCCGTCCAAGGAATTTCTGCAAGGCATCCGTTCGATTTGCGACAAGAACGACTGGCTGATGATTTCCGATGAAGTGCTCACCGGGCTGGGCCGTACCGGCAAAATGTGGGGCATCGATCACTACGATGTAGTGCCGGATATCCTGGTGGTGGGTAAAAACCTCTCGGGTGGCATTGAGCCCTGCGCGGGCATTGCCGCACGTGACGATATCCTGGGCAACAACGATGCATTTTCTTCAGGCTCAACTTTCGCTGGTACACCAGCGGGTTGTGCTGCCGGTATCAAAACGCTGGAACTCTACGAACGTCTGGACCTGGTCAACAATGCGGCACAGCTGGGGCGCATCGCCCAGGAAGTAATGAGTAGCTGGGAGCAATACGACATTGTCAAGCAAGTGCGCTGCAATGGCTTGCTGATGGGCGTGGCATTCCATGAACCGCAGGCGGATGAAGAGAAGAAAAACTGGTGGGTCTCCCGGGCAGTGCGTGAGGAGATGTTGACGCACGGCGTGTGGGCTATCAGTGATCGTGAAGACGCCATCCGCATGTACCCCGCGCTCAACTGTGATGAGGCGGTCCTGCGCGAGGGCCTGGAAATCATGCACGCCGCTATTCAGCACGTAAACGAGCATGGCCATGATCTGGGCGATTCACCGGCATGGCCTACGGGTGTGGCGGGTTTTTAAGGGTTTGAAGCTCTGAAGAAATCAGAGCTTCATTAAAAAGGCTTTTGTTTGCCTATTCACCCTATGCGGGACGAACGAGCGGATGAGGTTGCTGTGCTGGCGCTAGTAACTGCCCATAAAGTCTTTTTTGCCGATTTCCAGGCCGTTGTGCCGCAGCAGGTTATAGGCGGTGGTGACATGAAAGAAAAACTGCGGCAGACCGTACGACAACACATAGGCCCGGCCACTAAGCGTCTTTTCTTTAGGCGTACCTGGGCGTAAAACAATTTCCAGTGCGTCGCTGCCATCAAACTGGGCCTCGCTCATGCCATCAAGAAAAGCCACGGTGCTGGCAATGCGCTTTTGTAGTCCGGCAATATCCTGCTCGCTTTCGTCATAGGCTGGAACTTCAACATTGGTCAACCGGGCGGTAACGCTGGTGGCGAAATCACAGGCGATCTGCACCTGGCGTACCAGCGGAAACATGTCCAGTGTAAGACGGCTTTGCAGCAACACTTCCGGGCTTACTTTTTTGGCTTCAAAATGCGCTTCCGCCTTGTCCAGTATGCCGCTTAGTGCCAACAGCATTTGTCTGAAAACGGGAACACTGGCGTGATACATAGAAACGGGTATGGGAGTACTGGACATGGGCTTCCTTCAATGGTTAGTTCGAAAAGCAAAATGTGAAGACGGCACTCTAGCAGAAAGGCCAGGTTGGTACCGTTCGCAGCCACGCGGGTGATCCACCACATTTGGGTCGCTGGCATGACAACAGAATAAAGACCCGGTAAAAAGCCGATAATGGTCACCGGACCGCAATAAACCTCAGGTATTGAATGAAAATCCCCAAAAGTCTGCAACCACTTATCGACGACGGCATCATCGACGCCGTCATGCGTTCGCTCAAAAGCGGCAAAGAAGCCTCCGTCTACGTGGTACGCCGGGGTGAGGAAGTGCTGTGTGCCAAGGTGTACAAAGACAAGGACCAGCGCAGCTTCCAGAGCCGTGTGCAATACCAGGAAGGTCGCAAAACACGCGGTAGCCGGCAGGCGCGGGCGATGAACAAGGCGACCAAGTTTGGCCGCGAGGAGCGGGAAGCGGCCTGGAAGAGCGCTGAAGCAGACGCCTTGTATCTGCTGGATGATGCTGGAGTGAGCGTGCCC
>JBBKVS010000113.1:0-2504 GCA_037968555.1 Lysobacterales bacterium
ACCGGCCTGCCGGAAGAAGACATGGGCAAAATTGGCCTGGCCATTTCCAGCCAGGATCCCGATGTGGTTTACGCCACCATTGAACTGGGTAACCGCACGGGCGGATTCTGGCGTTCAGCTGATGGCGGCGAAACCTGGGAAAAACGCAGCGACTATCTGTCCGGCGGCACCGGGCCACATTATTACCAGGAAATTTTCGCCGATCCGCATCGTTTTGACCGCATTTACCAGATGGATGCCAACCTGTTCATGTCCATCGATGGCGGCAGCACCTTCCTGGCCCAGCCTTACGGCTACAAGCATGGCGATCACCACGCCATGGTGTTTGATCCCAATGACCCCGACTACATCCTGTTTGGCACCGACGGTGGCCTGTATGAGTCCTTTGACCTGGGCAAAACCTGGCGCTATATCGCCAATCTGCCGGTCACGCAGATTTACAAGGTCGCTGTGGATTACGACACACCCTTTTACAATGTTTACGGCGGCACCCAGGACAATAATTCCCAGGGTGGCCCATCGCGTACCGACAATGTGCACGGAATTCGCAACGAAGACTGGTTCATCACCCTGTTCGGTGATGGCCACGACCAGGCAGTGGATTACGACAACCCCGACATCGTCTATTCCGAATGGCAGGGCGGCAACCTGACGCGCTTTGATCGCAGCAGCGGTGAAATGATTTACATACAACCTCAGCCTGCTGCCGGCGAAGCCCCGGAGCGTTTCAACTGGGACGCACCGATACTGATCAGCCCGCACAATCCCGCCACCTTGTATTACGCCAGTCAGCGAGTCTGGCGCTCGGATGACAGAGGTGACAGCTGGCGGGCCATCAGCGGCGACCTGACGCATGCCCGTGATCGCCTGACCCTACCCATGATGGACCGGGTATGGAGCATAGATGCGCCCTGGGATCTGTATGCGATGTCCGAGTACAGCACCATTACCTCTTTGGCTGAATCGCCACTGGTGGAAGGACTGCTGTATGCCGGTACCGATGATGGCCGCATACAGATCAGTGAAGACGGTGGTGCCAATTGGCGTGCGGTGGAGCGCCTACCCGATGTAGCTGATGATTTCTTTGTCAACGATATCAAGGCTGATCTGCACAATGCTGATACCGTTTATATCACCGTCGATGATCACAAAAGCGGCGACTTCACCCCATATGTATTCCGCAGCAAGGACCGTGGTCGCAACTGGACCAGCCTGCGCGGCGACTTGCCCGAGCGCAATCTGGTCTGGCGCCTGGTTCAGGATCACATCAAGCCCGACCTGTTGTTCCTGGGCACGGAAACCGGTGTTTTCTTCACCGTCGATTCAGGGGCTCATTGGGTCAAATTGGCCGGCGGTATGCCCACCATTTCACTGCGCGACCTGGAAATCCAGAAACGTGAAAACGACCTGGTGGCTGCCAGCTTTGGCCGCGGCTTTTTCATACTCGATGACTACTCACCGCTGCGCAATATCAATAATGAACAATTACAGCAAGCTGCCTTACTGTTCCCCACCCGTGATGCCTGGTGGTATTTACCGCGCTTGACGCTGGGCGATTTTGAAGCCGGTGGCAAGTCGCAGCAGGGTGATGCCTACTTCGTCGCACCCAACCCGCCCTTTGGTGCGGTCTTCACTTACTACCTGAAAGAGGACCTGCTGACTACAGCCGAAGCACGGCGCAAAGCCGAGAAACCATTGGCCGAAAAAGGTGAAGACACACCCACTCCGGGGTGGGATGCCGTTCGCGCCGAGGAACTGGAAGAAGCAGCAGAAATATTGCTGACAGTCAGCGATAGCAAGGGCGCAGTGGTACGGCAGATCAGTGGCCCGACCACGGCCGGTTTTCACCGCGTAGCCTGGGACTTACGTTATCCATTGTCGTCTCCCTGGACACCGACGCCTGCTGGAGATTCCTATATTGAAATTCCCGGCCCATTGGCAACACCTGGCAACTACCGTGTCAGCCTGGCCAAACGCAGCAAGGGTGAGTTGACCAGCCTTGCAGCAGATCAGGACTTCGTGGTGAAACAACTGCGCAAACCGGGCCTGGAAGGTGCCAGTGCTGAACAGGTGGTGGCCTTCACCCGTCAGCTGGATGAGCTGAACCGCCAGGTCAGCGGCGCTGGATCGGCCATTACCGCCTTGCTGGTGGAAACGGGTGCCATGAAGAGCACCCTGCAACGCTCCAGCGCTGCCGAATCTTTGCGCACAAGCGTACGAACGCTGGAACTGGAACTGCTGGATATGCAAGAGAATCTGGCCGGTAATGAGCGCCGTAGCCTGTACAACCAACCAGACCGGGTGTCCATTAACCGCCGACTGGAAGTGGCAACTTTGGGAACATTCCGATCCACCTATGGCCCCACCCCAACTCATACTCAATCACTGCAGATCGCTGAGCAGGAGTTTTCCACTCTCTCCACTCGCCTGGCTGAAATCTCCGGGTCGGAATTGCCGGCCTTAAGGCAGGAGCTGGACCAGGCAGGCGTGCCCTGGACACCGGG
>JBBKVS010000114.1:0-17001 GCA_037968555.1 Lysobacterales bacterium
ATCACCTCGCGATCACTGGCAGCATTGATATGTTGCGCCAGCACCCGGCGGGCATCTTCATAAATATCAGTGGCTTCCTGGCTGAGCTGATGCACGCCACGATGCACATTGGCATTGTGCAGGCGATAGAACTGATCAGTAGCTTCGATCACAGCCAAAGGACGTTGTGCCGATGCGGCAGTATCCAGGTAGACCAGCGGCTTGCCATGTACCTCGCGCGCAAGGATGGGGAAATCCGCGCGTACTTTTTCTATATCCAACCCAGGTGCTTTTGCCGATCCCAGATGTTTTGCAGTTGCGCTGTTCATGACAAATCCTCAAGCATGTCTTCAGTGCCAGGCATGGCCGCATCCAGCATGGCTTCTATCTGTTCCACCAGCTGGCGGTCTGACAAACGATGACCAATAGCGCGACAAAAAGCACCGGTGAGCATACGCCGTGCATCGGCCTCAGCCAGGCCGCGCGACCGCAGGTAAAACAACGCCGATTCATCCAACTGCCCTACCGTAGCGCCATGACTGGCCTCTACTTCGTCGGCATAAATCTCCAACTCCGGCTTGGTGTTCATTTCAGCCAGTTCAGACAGCAACAGGTTGGCATTGGACTGCCGCACGCTGGAACCATCCGCACCCGGCCGTATCAGTGCTTTGCCATTGAATACGCCGCGACTGCGTCCACCCAACACGCCACGGAAATTCTGTTCACTGCGGCAGTTGGTGGCGTGATGATCGACCACGATATGGTGATCGATGCAGGATTCGCCGTTACCGATAAAAGCAGCTGCCAGATCGGCGCTTGCGCCTGGTCCATTCAGCTGGCAATCCAGATCATTACGCACCAACCCGCCACCCATCTCGAAACCGGTGTAACGATAGTGGCTATCACTGGACTGGTTCACTTTGACGAACTGCAGCAGATGCTGCTGCGCAGACGCGCTTTGAACCCGCAAGTGATCGAGGCGCGCTGCGTCGGCCAGTTCTACCTGGCTGAGCAAATTGATGACCTGGCTGCTCTGTTCGTCGGCTTCTGAACCAGCTGGCCAGGTTTCCAGCAATTGCAGTGAAGCACCTTTTTCCAGCAGCAAAAACATTCGGAAATTATCCAGCCGGTTGCTTGCTTCCTGCAGCCACTCGATATGCAGGCGACCCCCATCAACCCCGGCAGCCACGTGGACAACCAGTGCGTCTTCCAGGCTGGCGGTGTTCAGCGCCTCAAAAATCCGGCTGGGTCCTTGCAGCTCAGTCGCATTGATCAGGCCTTTTACTTGCTCAGCCAGTTCTGGCTGATCTACCGCCTGTTGCAAGCTCAGCAGGCGTAAGCCCGGTGGCAATGCCTGCAAGGTTTCTGCAGCGAATTTCAGCTCAGCGCCCATTTGCAGGGGCAAGAACACCCCGTCTGCTGCGGCTAATAATGTGGCTTGGGATGATCCTGTGGCCGACTGTTCCTGATTCAAGGCAGGTTGTATGTTTTCCAGTGCCTGCAAGGAAAAATACTTCCAGCGTTCATCCTTGCGGCCCGGCAAGCGACCTGATGCGGCCAGCTCAGCCACAGCTTTTTTCCTGGCCTGTTCCAGCCAGGCAATACTGCTGTCTGCCGGGTTCACCGCCAATTGTTGCAGCCAGAGTGCCGGTAATGGTTTCACTGGATGTATAGCCTGTGGTTGAGCAACAGCCATGCGCTTCAGGCTCCCGCAGCAGGTGCGCTGCTTGGTTGAGTCAGCGGTGCAATGCCACCTTCTTCCAGCCAGGTGTAGCCGCGTTCTTCCAGCTTGACAGCCAGATCGGCACCACCGCTGGCGCTGATTTTTCCATCCGCCAGCACATGCACATAATCCGGCACGATATGATCCAGCAAGCGTTGGTAGTGGGTGATCACGATGATGGCGCGATCCTGTTTACGCAAGCGGTTGACACCTTCGGCCACCAAGCGCAAGGCATCGATATCCAGCCCCGAATCGGTTTCATCCAGCACCGCCAGTAACGGTTCGAGGACAGCCATCTGGAATATTTCGTTGCGCTTCTTCTCACCACCGGAGAAACCTTCGTTGACCGCGCGGTGCAACAAATCATCCGATATATGCAGAATTTCCAGCTTCTCGCGCACCAGCTTGAGGAACTGCATGGAATCCAATTCCGGCTCGCCGCGGAATTTGCGTTGTGCATTCAAAGCAGCGCGCAGGAAATAGGTATTGTTCACACCGGGAATTTCCACCGGATACTGGAAGGCCATGAATACCCCGGAACAGGCGCGTTCTTCCGGCGCCATATCCAGTAGGTTTTTGCCCTGATACAGCACTTCGCCCTGGGTGACCTCATAGCCTTCGCGCCCTGCGATCACATTGCCCAGGGTGCTTTTACCCGAGCCATTGGGGCCCATGATGGCGTGCACTTCGCCTGCTTTGACGCTGAGGCTCAGGCCTTTGAGAATTTCTTTTCCACCCACGGTGGCGTGAAGGTTTTTGATCTCTAACATGTTCATTTCCTAGTGCTGAATTCTATGTTGCTGCGTCCGGATGCTGGGTATTTTTCCCGACGGACGCTCGAGACTCCCGTGCGTTCGCGGATTGCAGCTTGCAGCTTGCAAAGTACCTCCGCGTGAGCGGCGGGAAACATTTTTCCAGCGGACGCTCGAGACTCCCTGTGCGCTCCTCGGATGTTCCCGACATCCGAGGCCGCTGGAAAAATATTTCCCGCCTCTCCCGCTGGCGTATGGGCGATTTCAGAAGCTCTCCCCCAAGGAATGCAGGCCAAGGGATTTCTTGGAGGGCACTCGGCTGTCGGGAACAGCCGAGTAGCGCACAGGGATGTCTCGAGCGTGCCCGACAAGGAAACCCTTGGGCGGCGTTCCGTCGGGCTAGCGAGGAAAATTCAAACGTCACCCAACCGCCCCTTCCAAACTCACTTCGAGAAGAGCCTTCGCCTCAACCGCAAATTCCATCGGCAGTTCGCGGAATACCTGTTTGCAGAAGCCATCAACAATCATAGACACCGCGTCTTCTTCAGAGATGCCGCGCTGCAGGCAATAGAACAACTGGTCTTCACCAATGCGTGAAGTCGTCGCTTCGTGTTCGATTTTGGCCGAAGGATGGCCCACCTCAATGTAGGGGAAAGTATGCGCACCGCATTTCTTGCCGATCAGCATCGAGTCACATTGAGTGTAATTGCGCGCATTCACCGCTTTACGACCCATCTTCACCAGGCCGCGATAACTGTTCTGGCCGTGACCGGCAGAAATGCCTTTGGAAATAATCGTGCTCTTGGTGTTGGGCCCCAGGTGAATCATCTTGGTGCCTGTGTCCGCCTGCTGGTAGTTGTTGGTGAGAGCCACCGAGTAGAACTCGCCTACCGAGCTGTCGCCGCGCAAAATGCAGGAAGGATATTTCCAGGTGATGGCCGAACCGGTTTCGACCTGCGTCCAGGAGATGCGTGAACGGTCACCGCGGCAGTCACCGCGTTTGGTGACAAAGTTGTAAATACCACCCACGCCGTTTTCATCACCGGGGTACCAGTTTTGCACCGTGGAGTATTTGATACTGGCATCATCCAGCGCCACCAATTCAACCACCGCTGCATGCAGCTGGTTTTCATCGCGCATGGGCGCCGTGCAACCTTCCAGGTAACTGACCTGGCTGCCTTCTTCGGCGACGATCAGAGTGCGTTCGAATTGCCCGGTTTCTGCCGCATTGATGCGGAAGTAAGTGGATAATTCCATGGGGCAGCGCACACCCTTGGGAATGAAGACGAAACTGCCATCAGAAAATACCGCTGAGTTAAGTGCCGCAAAATAATTGTCCCGGGTAGGCACTACAGTGCCCAGATACTTTCGTACCAACTCTGGGTGCTCTTTAACAGCTTCTGAAAAAGAGCAGAAAATTACTCCGGACTTTTTCAATTCGGCACGGAATGTTGTACCTACAGAAACAGAATCGAATACTGCATCCACCGCCACGCCGGCCAACCGTGCACGTTCGTGCAAGGGCACGCCCAGCTTGTCGTAGGTTTCCAGCAGCTTGGGATCGACTTCGTCCAGGCTTTGCGGTTTGTCGGCATTGGATTTCGGAGCCGAAAAATAGGAGATGGCCTGGAAGTCAATCGGGTCTATCTTCAGGTGTGCCCAGTGTGGCGTGGGCATTTTCTGCCAGTGGCGGAAGGCTTTCAGTCGCCAGTCCAGCAACCACTCGGGCTCACCTTTGCGCGCTGATATCCAGCACACCACTTCTTCGTTGAGGCCAGGCGGCAATGAGTCCGATTCAATATCGGTGACAAAGCCATGCTTGTAGCGAGCCTGGACAAAACGATCCACGGCTGACGTGCTGGCGGTATTGGAGCTAACTTCTGTATTCATGCCAATCTCTTGATCCAAAGCTTTTGAATGGTCTCACCCTGCATTCAGGGTGACGATGCGTAAGGCGCTGCGGTTGCGCGGTACCGGTGCCGCCATTTCTGCCAGGCTGACTTCCGCCAGTGCGCGCGCCACGGCAATGCTGATGCGTTGCCAGTTGCCACGCAGATTGCAATTGTCTTCCACCTGGCAAAGCCCGGGTTCAGCACTGCATTCGGTCATGGCAATCGGCCCTTCAATGGCCGCAATCACGTCGGCCACGCTGATATCAGTAGCGGCTTTGCAAACGCGGTAACCGCCGCTGGCGCCACGAAAAGATTCCACCAGGCCCGCACTGGACAACTGCTTCAGCACTTTGCCAGCAGTCGGTACTTCGACGTGAATGCGATCCGCCAATGCATGTGCACTGAGCATTTCGCCTTCGCGTGTCAGTTCCACCATCAACAGGATGGCGTAATCCGTCAGTTTTGAGATACGCAGCATAATTTCAGGAAATTGCTTAATTTAATCCGGTACAAGGTAAATAGTACCATATTAGTCCTATATCAATCTCCCCACCCATTTTTACTGGAAATGTAATTCATCTAGGTGTTTTTACTGACTGCTTCAATGGGCTGTTTCAATGCGCTGCCCGATTGGGCAAAATGGGCTGCATGTCCGTTTCCCCTTTGAATGCAGATTTTTCTGACGACAGCCGCCTGGATGCCGGCTTACGCTGGTCACTGGCGCATCTGCCTTTCGAGCTGACTGCAATCAAGCCGGTTTCTGGCGATGCCAGCTTCCGCCGCTATTTCCGCCTGCAAGGAACAGAAGACAGCCGCATCCTGATGGATGCACCGCCTGAAACCGACGACAGCCACCCTTTTGTCGATATCGCTGCACGCTTGCGGCAGGCGGGCACGCATGCCCCGGAAATTTTTGCCTCCGACCTGGAACAGGGCTTCCTGCTGCTGGAAGACCTGGGTGATACCCAGATACGGGAAGTACTGCACACCAACAACGCCGACCAGATTTTTCCAGGCTTATTCGATATTTTGCAAACCATGGCCAGCCAGGTTGATTACCTGGGTTTGCCGGATTACAACCGCGAACGCTTGCTGACCGACCTGGAGCTGTTTCCCAACTGGTATCTGCAGGAACACAAACACATCCAACTCAGTTGCGAAGACTGGGATATCTGGGAAGACCTGTGCACCCGCCTGATCGCTTCTGCCCAACAACAGCCCCAGGTTTTCGTGCACCGGGATTTTCATTCCTGCAATCTGCTGGACCTGGGGCAGGCGGATGTGGGCGTGATCGACTTTCAGGACGGGGTACGCGGTCCCATCAGTTATGACCTGATCTCCTTGCTGTGGGATCGCTACATCAGCTGGCCGCGTTCACGACTGGAAGGCTGGATAGAAGAATTCCGTCAACGAGTCGCCCCGGAAGTCGAAGCGGAACAATGGCTGCGCTACTGTGACTGGATGAGCCTGCAACGTAACTTCAAGATAATGGGCATTTTTGCCCGCCTGCATTATCGCGATGGCAAACAAGGCTACTTGGAAATGATTCCACGCTTCTGGTCTTACCTGCTGGATGTACTGCCGTTGTATGCGGAAACCCAACCCATGATGGAACTACTGGAGCGCCTCGAATGCGCGCCATGATATTGGCGGCAGGCCGCGGCGAACGGCTGCGACCGCTGACAGACAGCCTGCCCAAACCTCTGTTACCAGCGGGCGGCAAGGCGCTGATCGAATATCACCTTGAGCGATTGGCTGCGGCTGGTTTTCAGGACATCGTGATCAACCAGGGCCACCTCGGCCACCTGTTACCGGAACAGCTGGGCCAGGGTGAGCGCTGGGGTGTGCGAATACACTGGTCGCTGGAACCGGCCGACGCATTGGAGACCGGTGGCGGCATATTCCAGGCACTGCCCCTGTTGGGCAACGGACCGTTTCTATTGGTCAACGGTGATATCTTCACCGATTACCCTTTGGCGCGATTGCGTGCGGTTAAATGCGACCAGGCACACTTGGTGCTGGTGCCCAACCCGCCACATAACGAGAAAGGTGATTTTCTGCTGCAAGGCGCCCGCATCCGCAATCCGCAAATTCAGGGCTCTGCTGAAAACTGTCATACTTTCAGTGGCCTGGCGGTTTATCACCCAAGTTTGTTTGTCAATTCCAAACCGGGTCGCTATTCCATCGTGCCCCTGTTGCGGAAAACCGTTGATGCAAGCCTGGTCACGGGCGAGCTGTATCGCGGCTTATGGCAGGATATTGGTAACCTGGAGCGCCTGGAAGCGCTACGTAATCAACTGCAGATGAATCCTTGCAAGACCCAAGCTTGATTTTGCCAGGCTGCCACAACAAGATAGGCGGCTAATGATTATCCCGCCAATGGAGAAATATTGATGAGTTTAAGCGTGGCTGTCCTGAAGGAACAGGCGGATGGAGAACGACGCGTGGCGCTGGATCCGGTGAGCGTAAGCAAATTGGCCGAACGCGGTTTACGCATCCTGTTTCAATCGGGAGCAGGCGATGCCGCTGGTTTCTCGGACGCCCAGTACAGTGCTGCCGAGATCGTCAGCGATGAGGCCGCTGCCCTGTCGCAGGCCGATGTTTACTTGTGGGTCCAGGCACCTTCGAAACAGCGGATTGCACAGCTCAAAGCAGGTGCTGTAGGCATGGGCCAGGTTTATGCCCATCGCCAGGGTGAAGCCGTGGATGCCTTGCTGGCTGCGAATACCAGCTGCCTGGCCATGGAGCTGGTGCCGCGAATTACCCGCGCCCAGAGCATGGATGTACTTTCCTCGCAGGCCACCGTGGCTGGCTACAAAGCCGTGCTGCGCGCCGCCTGGCTATCACCCCGATTGTTTCCCATGCTGACTACTGCTGCTGGCACGCTGCGCCCTTCCAGCGTGGTGGTGATCGGTGCTGGCGTAGCCGGTTTGCAAGCCATTGCTACCGCCCGCCGCCTCGGTGGACGAGTGGAGGCCTATGACATTCGCGCCGCTGCCCGTGAGCAGGTGGAATCGCTGGGTGCGCGCATGATCGATACGGGTGTGAACGCCGAAGGCGAAGGCGGCTATGCGCGCGAACTCACTGACGAAGAAAAGCAGAAACAGGCGACCAAGCTGGCCGAACACCTGGCCAAGGCCGATGCGGTGATTTCAACCGCCTCCGTTCCGGGCCGACCGGCTCCGAAAATTATCAGCCGGGCCATGGTTGAGGGCATGAATCCGGGCTCTGTGATCGTCGATCTGTCGGCTGAATCCGGTGGCAACTGCGAGTTGACGGAACCCGGCAGTACAGTAGTGCACCAGGGCGTCATCATTGATGGTCCGCTGAACCTGGCCAGCCAGGCTTCGATACACGCCAGCGAAATGTACGCCAAAAACCTGATCAACCTGCTGGATTTATTACTGCAGGAAGATGCAAGCCTGAGCATAGACCGGGAAGACGATGTCATTGCCGGTTGCCTGCTGACCCACGGTGGTGAGTTGGTACATGCAGCGACTGCCAAGGCCTTGTCAGCCTGAATTCCAGGCCGCAGCCAAGCCCACACCGAACAGCACATACACAAATAGGAAGCATTCATGGAAGGATTTATCGCACTCTACATCTTCATGCTGGCAGCCTTTACCGGCTATGAAGTCATATCCAAGGTGCCGACCATTCTGCACACGCCGCTGATGTCGGGCTCCAACTTCGTCCACGGCATCGTGCTGGTGGGTGCCATGGTGGCTTTGGGACACGCCGATACCATGGCTGAGCAGATCATCGGCTTTATCGCCGTACTGCTGGGTGCTGGCAACGCGGTGGGCGGTTATGTGGTGACGGAACGCATGCTCGAGATGTTCAAATCCACCAAGGAGAATGGTTGATGGATAACAACATTTTCAGCGTGGAACTCGCCCACTGGTTGATACAGGCCAGTTATTTCATAGCCGCCATCCTGTTCATCTATGGCCTGAAGAAAATGAGCCACCCGCGTACCGCGCGCAGCGGCATCATCTGGGCCGGCGTGGGTATGGTGGTCGCTACCCTGATCACTTACCTCGAACCGGCCATGCACAATTACCTGCTGATGACCACCGCCATTGGCGTGGGTGGCATCATCGCCTGGTGGTCCGGCCGCCGGGTGGCCATGACGGATATGCCGCAGATGATTGCGCTGTACAACGGTATGGGCGGCGGTTCGGCTGCAGCCATCGCTGCGGTCGAGTTACTGCGGGTATTGAACGGTGCAGGACTAACTCACGAAGCCTTTGCTGCACGCGAACTGGCCGTAGTAGGTGCATTAATCGGCACCATTGCCTTTTCCGGTTCTTTGATCGCCTTCGCCAAACTGCAGGGCATCATGCGCAAGGTTTATCGCTTCCCCGGCCAGCAAATCGTCAACGCGCTGTTGTTCGTGGCACTGATAGGCCTGGGCTTTATGTTGGCTCGCACTGAATTCTCCAGCACCGAGTTCTACCTGTTCTTCGGCCTGGCCCTGCTGGTTGGTGTCTTGATGACGGTACCGATTGGTGGCGCCGATATGCCGGTGGTGATCTCGCTGTACAACGCCCTCACCGGCCTGGCCGTAGGTCTGGAAGGATTTGTGCTGCAGAACCCGGCGATGATGATTGCCGGCATTGTGGTGGGCTCGGCCGGTACGCTGCTGACACAGTTGATGGCCAGGGCCATGAATCGGCCCATCAGCAATGTGCTGTTCTCCGGCTTTGGTACCGGCGATGACGGCGGCGAAGGAATGGAAATCAGCGGCAGCATGAAGGCTATCAATGCCAGCGACGCTGCCATCACCATGGCATATGCCGAAAAAGTCATCATCATTCCCGGCTACGGTATGGCGGTAGCGCAGGCCCAGCACAAAATCTGGGAACTGGTGAAGCTGCTGATCGAAAAAGGCGTGAAGGTATCATTTGCCATACACCCCGTTGCCGGTCGTATGCCTGGACATATGAATGTACTGCTGGCTGAAGCCGGTGTGCCGTATGACCTGATCTATGATCTCGAGGACATCAACAGCCAGTTCCCCACGACCGATGTGGCGCTGGTGATTGGCGCCAATGACGTGGTCAACCCGGCGGCGCGCAAGGACAAGTCCAGCCCGATTTACGGTATGCCTATCCTGGATGCTGACAAGGCCCGCAACGTGGTGATCATCAAGCGTGGCCAGGGTACGGGCTTCTCCGGCATCGAAAATCTGCTGTTCTTCGAAGAGAACACCCGCATGTGTTACGGCGATGCCCAGGATGTGGCACAGAAACTGATCGCCGGAGTTAAGGCGGTCTGATTTCCCGTCAGCCATGGGCCTCGCCTGCTATTGGTATCAAGCGTCTGGCGAGCCCGCATTTGCATTCGCAAAGCTCTGAATCTTTCAGAGCTTTGCTGATTGCTGAACCACGAATAATTGATATTAGTGTTGTAGTGTGGTAAAACACCTTAACACGTAAATACTGCCCTGAGGATTTCCACCATGAAGTTTGTACGCACATTAGCCCTGTTTTTGCTGACTGCACTATTGCTGACCGCCTGTGGCAAAGACGAAGCTGAAAACCAGCAAGCCGCTGTTGTTTCCGGACAGAACTCACTACTGGCGCTGGTACCTGCCGATACGCCCTACCTGGGCGGCAACCTGGCCCCTGTGCCGGATGCCATCATCGACAGCTATTTGACACGCTTTGAGCCCGCCCTGGTGAGCCTGCAGGCGGAGCTGAATAAAGCCAGGACAGATCTTGAGAGTAATCCGGATGAATTGGCCAACGATCCAGCACAACGTGTTATTCATGCCCTGCTGCAGGAAATGGATGGCAAACTGAATCGGGCCGGGCTGGAAAGCCTGGGTTTTGATTTAAGTGCTGTGCAGGTAATTTATGGCATCGGTGCTTTTCCGGTGGCTAGAGGCAGTCTGAGCGATGCCGGCGCCTTGCGCGCGACGGTGCAGCGGGTCCTGAACAATGCCGATATAGAAGCGCCTGAACTGGAATTCCAGGGCCAGGCGTATTGGCGCATCGTCCCCGACATGCATAACAACGATGTTTATGACGATGACTCGAATGCTGTTGATACCGACAGCGACGATGAGGCCAAATTGGCTATCTATGTCGCCATCCTGTCAGACCACCTGGCGCTGGGCCTGCTGCCTATCGCGGCGGAAAGCACTGTTCTGCCCGCTTTTCTGGCACTGGAAAAGCCTGCCAATTCAGTTGCCGCTGCCCGACTCAAAGAAATCAACCAGCGTTTCAGCTACACGCCTTATGGCACAGGTGTATTGGATCTGCAAAAATTTGTCGACGAATTACTGAATCCGGATTCCCTGGCTGGGCAATTATTGGCCAGCGAGGGTCATGATCTGGCCCGCGCCAATACCGACCAGTGCCGAGCCGAAATCAGCGGCATCATTGCCCATACACCTTTTATCTATTCCGGCGTCACAGCCTTGAGCGAAACCGTAGCTGCCAACCAAATGGTCATAGAAACCGAAACATCTTTGGCAAGCGAACTGATGAACCTGGTTTCCGATGTACCGGTAGCCAATGACAAAAGCTCCTACCTGGCAGAACTGGCCCTGGGGCTGAAAATCGGGCCATTGCGTGACTTCCTGCGCGCCAAGGCTATGGCCATCGTTGAACAGCCTTATGAGTGTGAGTTTCTGCAGAGCATGAACGATCGTGCCCAGCAGGCTGCCGATCAACTCAATCAGCCCATACCGCCCATGGTCAATAACCTGCTGGGCTTGCGAGTCGCCATCAGCCGCATGGGTGGCCAGAACGCTCCTGAATCCGCTGAAGGACTGCTTGCTTTGCACGTATCGCAACCGGAAATGCTGGTCGGCATGGCACAAATGCTGCTGCCCAACCTGGCAGACCTGAACCTGGCTGCTGGTGAGCCACCGGTGCAAGTACCACCGGACATGATCCCCTTGCCCGGAATGGTGCTCTTTGCCGCCCAAAGCAAATCGGCTATCGGTTTATCGGTAGGTGCAGGCGAGCAGGATGCGCTGACTGATTTTATCAACCAAAAAGGCAAAGCGAATGGCACTTTCCTGTCGGCGAATTACGATACGGCCACTTACCTGGATATAACGAACCAGTTCAGCGAGGACGCCATGGCTGCCAGCGGACACTCATCCCGGGGCGGCTTTGCCGAAACGGCCCAGTCTGTTTACAAGAGTGTTGCAGACCGCTCGGATACGCGGGTGAGCTTCAGCAAGGATGGCCTGACGATTGACTCGAAAATGACGTTCAAGAATCCCTGACTTCAAGTTTTTTATATTTTGGCGCCACGGCAAATCAGTCGTGGCGCTTTCAGCTTTTCATTGTTTGCCAGCCTTCGGCTGGTTTAGGTACCGTATCCCCGTATCAAGGCACTTGCTTTGATAGCTGTACAGTCGCCCGCTGGCTGAAGGGATTTCCGATCCCGGGCCTTGGCCTTCGGCTTCCCTCGTTCCTCGGTCGTTCCGGCGAACGGCCCGAAACGCTCCTGCTCGGGCGGGCCTTTCGCGACATCCTGTCGCTCATTTCGCCTGCACTCGGTCGTCACTCGGCTGCGTTTACGGGCTCGGAAATCCCTTCAGCCAACGAGCTAAGAATTGTTCAAGTACATCAAGCCGTCGGCTGCGTTTTTGTTCTGGATACACTTAGATAACGACGCACAAGGGCTGTGCAAAATCTATCAAGGCACGGATTCCTCTTTAACTGGTGTGCTTAATATTTTTCAAGTTAGTCGGGCCCTCGGCTGGTTTACGTACTGTAGCCCCTGGTAGCTGCCGAGTAGTGATGGGGAACGGCGGACCGACTCAGGACAGGAGTATGGCCGACCGCCGCATTTGAACAGGGATGTTCAAAGATCGCGGAGTGCAGGATGCACGAGAGCGATCCCTTCGATAGCTGAGTTCGGTTGTCGAAACCCGAAGGGCGGCGGATATGGGGATACGGTAGCTAAACCAGTCGATGGCTCTATTAACTAAAGCACGACCGGTTCAGGGAAAGGTTGAAGTGATGGTATTGGGAGAGCTTGTAGGACTAGTACCTGAAATGTTTGATTTTCTCGCCCTTCAGGCCCAGCTCAGTCATCGCCTCGATGCCAATCTTCAAGTGCAGTCCCACCCAGTCAGAAGTCACCTTCTTGTCGGACTCTTCCGTTTTCACACCGTCTGGTGTGACCGGCACATCCGATACCAGCAACAAGGCTCCGCGGGATATTTCGTTGGCATGCCCGACGATGAACAGCGTGGCAGTTTCCATATCAATGCCGATGCAGGTCATTTCGTGCAGCATCTGGTGGAAATCCTCGTCGTGTTCCCATACCCGCCGGTTGGTGGTGTAGATCACACCCGAGCGGTAATCCACACCGTGTTCGAGAATTTTGTTGGAGACGAATTTGTGCAGTTTGAAAGAAGGTAAAGCAGGTACATGCGGGTGGAAATAATCGTCGCTGGTACCCTCGCCACGGATGGCGGCGATGGGCAGAATGAAATGGCCGATTTCAGTAGATTTCTTCAGCCCGCCACATTTACCCAGGAACAGCACGCCTTTGGGTGCCACTGCAGTGAGCAAGTCCATGATGGTGGCCGCCTGGCTGGAGCCCATGCCGAAATTGATGATGGTCAGCCCGGCATCATTGGTGGAGGCCTGCATGGCCCGGTCTTCACCGTAAATTTCGCAATCGAACTGCTCGGCAAAAGTTTTGACGTAATTGCCGAAGTTGGTCAGCAGTACGTATTCACCAAATTTTTCCAGCGGCATGCCGGTATAGCGTGGCAGCCAGTTGCGGGTGATTTCGAGTTTAGTGAGCATGCCTGCCTCCATACCGCACAGTTCACGGTTGTTCTGTTGATGTACTTGTTTTTGATTTCTGCTGCCGATTATACCGGCGCGAGATAAAAGGGGTCAGAGCCCTTTTTCTTGCGTTTAAATTAATTTTTTTACGCCTTAATCAAAAAAGGGATCTGACCCCTATGACTGTCATACGCCAGCCACCCTTCAACTACTCTGCAGATTGCAGCACTTCCCGGGCAAGCGGTACGGTGATTTTGCGCTTGGCCGACAAAGCGCTTTGTCGCACAGCTTCCAGCCGGGACAACAAAGACGGCAAGTCGCGCGCACCCCGCTTCAGCAAATAGTTCTGCACATCTTCCGGCAACTTGAAATCGTGAGCGCTGGCCCAGCTTTGCATGACTTCGGCTTTGCCTCGGTCATCCAGCGGCTGTAGCTGCAATCGCAATCCCCAGGCCAGGCGCGAGGCCAGGTCGGGCAAACTGAAAGACAGGGCTGACAAGGGTTTGCTGCTGCTGACCACCAGGCTGCCACCTTCATCCCGCAAGCGGTTGAAGCAATGAAACAGGGCTTCTTCCCATACCCGCTGGCCTATGCACAGGTGGATATCATCCACGCATACCAGGTCCATATGATCCAGATCGGCCAGGCCGGCAGCGGCCTGTTCATTCAATCGTCCGGGTGCAATATAAAACGCTTGCAGCTCCAGTTGACCCGCCCGGTTACACGCGGCATTCAGCAAGTGGGTCTTGCCGCTGCCAACAGCGCCACTGAGAAACAGGCACTGTCCACTGTTCTGGACCAGTTCCTGCAAAGCATCCAGCAAGGCCGAATTCTCGCCGGCCACAAAATCTTCAAAACGATCCGGACGGCGCCCTTCCAGGGGCAGCAATATCTGTTGGTTTTCGGCCATATCAGACTATCCTTCAGCGGCTGGTTCCGGACGATCGTCCGCGCCATCCTGCGCATCCTCACATGGCTCAGGCGCTTGAAACAGGTGACTCTTGCGATACTGCACATCGGCATAACGCAACAGTACATTCAACGCCGAGGCTACCGGCAGTGCCAGCAATATACCCAGGAAGCCAAACAGCTGACCGCCGGCCAATACCGCAAATATCACCGCCACCGGATGCAAACCAACTTTGTCACCCACCAGCTTGGGCGTCAGCACCATGCCTTCCAGAGTCTGGCCAAGGCCGAATACCGCCAGCGCCAACAAAGGATGGATCAGGTCCTGGAACTGGAAGAATGCGGCTATCAGCGCTGCCACGAGGCCCACCAAAGTGCCCAGGTAAGGCACTATGCTCAGCAGTCCAGCCAGCATGCCGATGGCAAACGCCAGATCCACTCCAATAATCAACAAGCCACCGGTATAAATCAGCCCCAGTGCCATCATGACCAGCAACTGGCCGCGGATAAAAGCGCCCATGACTTCGTCAATTTCTTTGGCCAGGCCGCTGACGATGGGAGCTACGCGGGTGGGTATAAGTCTACCTATACCGGCAATCAATCTGTCCCAATCGCGCAGCAGGTAGAAAGTCACAACCGGTACCAGCACAAGATTCATCAGGCCGTTGAACAACACCTGGCCGCCTGCCGATACCGAACCAATAACATTTACCGCAGCGCTTGCCAGTTCCTTCCAGTAGGTCTTGAAAGTTGCTGTCAGGCTGACGGCATCCACGGCTGGAAAGGACACGCCCAATTTGGTCTCTACCCAGGGTATGGCGGTATTCACCACCCAGGCCATGATGTCGGGAACGCGATCGACCAGGTGGCGAATTTGTTCCAGCGTTTTGGGTATAACCAGCAACAACATGCCCAATACCAGCATGCTGAGCAAAACAAAAACCACAGTAACCGCCAGGGTGCGACTTACTGGCCAGCGGATAAGCTTGATTCGTTCCAAGCGGTCAACCAGCGGATCACCCAGGTAAGCCAGCGCTGCGGCCATAGCGAAGGGTGTGATTACCGGCGCCAGTCGGTACAACAACCAGAAAAGGAATACTGCAAGTATCAAAGCCCACAATATGCGCGCATCATTCTTCATGGCTGCCCTCTCATTGCTTGGATGCCGCACTCAGCCGCCTGGCTTTGGCTGACCAGACCATGACATATTGTGCTCCCGACAGCACGGTACTGATGGCCACGAGAATGATCAGCCAGCTGATCCAGGGGCCTTGAAAATCGGGGAAAGCCAATCCCAGCATGACACAAACTACCAACATAATCTGGAACAGGGTATTCCATTTGCTTAACATGCTGGGCGTGGCTGAAGTGATGCGCGCGATGCGCTTATTAAAATACCAGGCGCCGCAAATAATCAGCAGATCGCGGAACACCATCAACGCTACCAGCCACAATGGCAAGAAACCCAACCAGGCCAGCGTCAGGCTGGTACAGACCAGCAATAGCTTGTCTGCCAGCGGATCCAATATCCCGCCAAAATGGGTCATCCAGCCGAAGCGTCGCGCCAGGTAGCCATCCAGCAGATCGGAGATTCCGGCGCAGAACGCTACCAGGAAGGCGCTGCGATAACGGCCGGTCAAAAGAAAATACATGATCGGCCCCACTGACAACATGCGAAACAGTGTCAGGGTATTGGGAAGTAAATGCAGACTCATGGCTGCAGCTGGTATTGCCCTTCGGCAGCACCCGGCAACAGTGTTTTTCCGGCCTGCAAGTATTGCTGCAAATAATTGGGGGCGGCATTCAGGCCCAGTGAGAAACGCACCTTGCCGGCTGAAGCATCTTTCACCATCACACTTTCAACCACGCTCAGCCCCTGCAAATAAGCCAGGCAGCGTGCGTAATCTTCTGCGTTAGTCAGGTGCGTGACGGTGATGTCCACTTGCCAATTGCCGCTGTCAGCGGCAGCAATGGAACTGGCTGCGACCACCTGGTCTATGGCCTGGTTGAGGCCTTGCTGCAGCACGGCTTCGAGGTCTGCACCCCGGAAGCGCTCAGACCAGCGCAGATCTTCATAATCCAGGCTCATGCGCACGTTCCACTCGGGGCCATCCTGCAAAGCCGCAACCACCAGGGTTTCGCCTGGGCCCTGCTCATTCAGCTCGTCGGTATAGCCGCCCCAGAGTAACTGCACGTCAACGGCATACTCACCATTTTCATCTGCTTCAGGCCAGCGCATGGGCATGCCTCTGCCCAGCGCCAGGTCAGCCATACCAGCCCAGGCATATTCCAGCTCTATGGGCATGATGCTGCGCTCTTGCCCATACGCCACAATGGGCCATACCTTCAGAGCCTGTCGGTTTGGATTCCAACGGGGTAACTGCAAATCGGTGTGCAGTTTATCGACGGCTTTGGGAGAAAAGTTTGCTACCAGGCGCTTTTCTTCAGTGCTGCTGCCATCGGGTAACAACACGGGATGATTTTCATAGTAAAACGCCAGCACCATTTTCCGCGCAGCAGACAAGGCCGATGACATTTCGGGGTAGGCAGCAAACTGATTCAGGCCTGACAACTTTCCCAACACCTCCTGCAAGGCTATGCGCATGCCTTTTTCCTGCTCGGCCGGAGATTGATCCACCACCACGGCGCTGCCTTGGTACAAGCTGTCAGCTGCGTACAGCTGGCTCATTGGCCACAGACTCAATACAGAAAAAATCAGCAACCATGCCAATTTGGAGGGGTTTGAGCAGCCCGGAAGGGTAAATATCTGCGAAGTAGTCATCATAGGGGTATCCACTGGGCCGCTCTTGAGGTTTGTTTATTTCGGGAAACTCTGATTTCTTCGGAGTTTTCCTTGGCACACGGATGTGCCAACATTTTCGATGATTCTAAATCATTGAAAATGAAGCCAAACACCAATTGCCTGTTTTTGGCACAATTTTGTTTGGCGTGCTCTGATAGTTCATGGATGAATTATT
>JBBKVS010000115.1:0-4481 GCA_037968555.1 Lysobacterales bacterium
AAGGTATCAAAGGTATCGGTTTCACGTTCTGCTGCTGCACCACATTCCGGACACTGCGTCTTGCGCCACTCAGGGTTGGTCTTGATGGGTGATTGCACACCCATGAACTGCACATTTTCCGGTAGCACCACCGGCAGCTGGTCTTCCGGCACCGGAACTGCACCGCATTTATCGCAATATATAACGGGAATCGGGCAACCCCAATAGCGCTGCCGACTCACACCCCAGTCGCGCAGACGGAAATTGACCGTGCGCTCGCCGTGACCATGTTGTTCCAGCCAGTTGATGGTTTTTTCCTTGGCCTCGGTCACTTCCAACCCATTCAGCCAATCGCTGTTGATAGCGGGTCCGTCACCGGTATAGGCATCGCCTTCCCAGCCCTCGGGCGGTTGCACAGTGCGCAGAATGGGCAAATTGTGGCTGATGGCAAAATCCCAGTCGCGCTTGTCCTGCCCTGGCACTGCCATGATGGCTCCAGTGCCATAACCCATCAATACATAATCAGCGATATACACCGGCACGGGCTTTTGCGTAAAAGGATTCAGCACATAGGTGCCGGTGAAAACTCCACGTTTCTGCAGGCTGCCTTCGGTCGACAATCTATCTGCATCACTGGCAGCGCGGGCGCTGTTGACAAAGGCCTGTACGGCAGCGGCCTGTGCTTCCGTCGCCAGCTCAGTCACCAAAGGATGCTCCGGTGCCAGCACTGCGTAAGTCATACCAAAAGCGGTATCCGGCCTCGTGGTATACACCGCCACAGCCAGGTCGCCCTGAAGCTGCCCCTGCTCATCACAGACCGGCAGGCGGAATTCGGCTCCCTCGGAGCGCCCAATCCAGTTGCGTTGCATGGTCTTGACCGAATCCGGCCATCCCTCAAGCTGATCCAGGCCTTGCAGCAATTCATCGGCATAGTCAGTAATGCGCAAAAACCACTGCGGGATGGATTTGCGCTCCACCAGCGCTCCAGAACGCCAGCCACGACCATCCACCACCTGTTCGTTGGCCAGGACGGTTTGATCCACCGGGTCCCAGTTCACTTCCGAGTCCTTGCGATAGGCCAGGCCTTTGCGCATCAGGCGGGTGAACATCAACTGCTCCCAGCGATAGTACTCCGGGGTACAAGTGGCGAATTCGCGTGACCAGTCATAAGCAAAGCCCAGCCGCTTCAGCTGGGCTTTCATATGTTCAATATTGGCGTATGTCCACTTGGCCGGCGCGGTGTTGTTCTTGATGGCGGCGTTTTCCGCCGGCAGCCCGAATGCATCCCAGCCCATGGGCTGCAACACATTGCGACCGCGCATGCGCTGATAACGGCTGATCACATCGCCGATGGTGTAATTGCGCACATGCCCCATATGCAGATAGCCGGACGGGTAAGGCAGCATGGACAGGCAATAGTATTTCTCTCCGGGCGCAGTTTCGTCGGCACGGAAAGCGTCCAGCTCGTTCCATTGCTGCTGTACGGTTGGTTCAAGTTCGGCTGGATTGTAAAGCGCTTGTGACATTCGTGAATTTACCTTTCTGCCAGCGATCAGCCACGGGCAGGTTCAGACTGATTAAGGAAACCCTGAATATTCAGAGCTTCTGCGGCACAAGGAGGCGCCGCTATTTTCGATGATTGTAAATCATTGAAAATGAAGCCCAACAAAAATAATGTTCTTGGCGCACTTTTTGTTGGGCACGCTCTGATAATTCATGGATACATTATTCGGAGCTTGCTTGAGTGCAGCGGAAGCTTAACTGCTCCCAAGGCCAGAAAAAAGCGCTGTAGCCAATTCAGTCTCTCGCTGACCCGCATGTCTGTGGCTTGTTGCAATAAATAAGGTAGGCTTATTACATCAAACCATGGTTGGAATACACATGACTGAAACCCATCCCATCCTCATCGGCAAAGGCGCCGAACTGAAATACCTGTTACCCGCCTTTGGTAACCGGCACGGACTGATAGCAGGCGCTACCGGAACCGGTAAAACCGTCACCCTGCAAGTATTGGCTGAGGGTTTTTCAGGCATAGGCGTACCAGTATTCCTGGCGGACGTGAAGGGCGACCTGTCCGGCCTGACTCAACCCATCAGCCCACACCCCAAAGTGGATGAGCGCATCGCCACCATAGGCATAGAAAATTTTAGCCCGGCCGGCTGGCCAGTGGTGTTCTGGGACGTGTTTGGCAAAAGCGGACATCCGATCAGGACCACGGTCTCGGAAATGGGCCCCTTATTGCTGGCCAACCTGCTGGAACTCAATGATACCCAGGAAGGTGTTTTGAACATCGCTTTCCGGGTCGCCGACGAACAGGGCCTGTTATTACTGGACCTGAAAGATCTGCGTGCCCTGCTGCATTTTGTTTCCGAAAACGCCAAGGACTTCTCCGCCCAATACGGCAATGTCAGCGCGGCTTCAGTGGCCGCCATACAAAGGCGTCTGCTGGTTCTGGATGAACAGGGAGCTGAAGAGTTTTTCGGTGAACCCGCCTTGCAATTAAGCGACCTGCAACGTCGTGACCTGAATGGACGTGGCGTGATCAATGTACTGGCTGCAGACCGGCTGATCCACAAACCCAGGCTGTATTCCACCCTGTTGCTGTGGCTTTTGTCTGAACTTTGGGAAAATCTTCCGGAACTGGGCGATCCCGAAAAGCCCAGCATGGTGTTCTTTTTCGATGAAGCGCACTTGCTGTTCGACCATGCGCCACCGGTGCTTTTGCAGAAAATTGAGCAGGTCGTACGCCTGATACGCTCCAAGGGCGTGGGCGTATATTTCGTCACGCAAAATCCTTTGGATGTTCCTGATTCGGTGCTCGGCCAACTCGGCAATCGAATTCAGCACGCGCTGCGGGCTTATACGCCACGTGACCAGAAAGCCGTGCGCGCTGCCGCTCAAACCTTTCGAAGCAATCCCGACGTTGACGTTGAAACCGTGATCAGCGAGATGGGTGTGGGCGAAGCCCTGGTTTCCATGCTGGAGGCCAAGGGCGTACCCGGCATGGTCGATCGCTGCCTGATCCGACCACCCACTTCGCGCATTGGCTCTATCACTGATGCAGAACGCCAGGAAGTCCGCTCACGCAGTCCGGTGGGCGCCAATTACGATAAACCATTGGACCGGGAATCAGCTTCTGAAATTTTACTAAAGCGTGCTGAAGAAGCGGCCAAACAGGCTGAGGCGAAAGCGCAAGCTGAGGCCAAAGATGATGCCAGGGAGGCCAAAACTCCAGCCAAAAAACGCAGCAGTAATCGACAGTCTTCCACCGAAGCAGCCGTCAAAAGCTTTTTGCGCAGCATGAGCACCACACTGGGGCGCGAAATCATGCGAGGCATACTGGGCGCAATCAAAAAATAGACCCAGCGAGTCGTGGGTCAGCTACTGAGTTGCCTGATGTGCAACAGCAGGCCTTGCAGATTGGCTATCTCCTGACTGCTCTTATCGCTGTCGGCATTCATTGCTGACTGAATCTGTCCAGCCAATACCTTACCCAACTCCACACCCCACTGATCAAAGGCATTAATCTGCCAGATCACACTTTCCACAAAAATGCTGTGTTCATAAAATGCCAGCAACATGCCCAGATTTTCCGGCGTCAGCTCGTCCAGCATCAGGATGGAAGAAGGTCGTTCGCCGGGCATCAGCCGATGTGGCAGCAGGAATTCAATCTGTTCTGCGGTTTTTCCCTCGGCCTGCATCATGGCACGGGTTTCATCCTCATTGCGGCCGAAAGCCAGCGCGGTCGCCTGTGCCAGCAAGTGTGAAAGCAACTCCTGCTGGGCATCAGAATCTTTGTGAGCAGGCCGGATCACACCGATAAAATCCAGCGGTACCACTTGCGTACCCTGGTGGAAAGCCTGGAACAAGGCGTGTTGGGCATCGGTACCGCAATCACCGAACACCACCGGCGATGTTTCCAGCTTGAGCGTGGCACCATCGCGATTCACCGATTTGCCATTGGACTCCATTTGCAGCTGTTGCAGCCAGCCCGGTAAGCCGCGCAGGCGGCTGTCATAAGGAATCAGTCCGCGCGCAGCATAAGCGCAGACATTCCGATGCCAGACCGACAATAGGCCATGGATCAGGGGCAGATTGTCTGCAGCATCCGCATCACGAAAATGCTCGTCCATGGCTGCACCACCCGCGCAGAAACGCTCAAACACATCTGCGCCGGCCGAAATGCCGACGGTCAGGCCAACGGGGGACCAGATGGAAAATCGCCCGCCGGTCCATTCACCCATGGCCAGTACCTGTTCTTCCGGCACTCCAAAGGCAAGCGCTTTTTGCGGCGCCGAGGTCACCGCCAGCAAGCGCTGCCTGGTCGCTTCCTCTCCCAGGGCTTGTTGCATCCAAGCCAGCATACGGTGGCCGTGAGCCAGCACTTCGCTGGTGGTAAAGCTTTTTGATACCAGCACCAAAACGGTAGTTGCCGGGTTCAGTTCGCTTAGCAGGCGTTCCCGCTCAAAGGCGTCCACAGAGCTGAGAAAATGTATGGCTGG
>JBBKVS010000116.1:0-4434 GCA_037968555.1 Lysobacterales bacterium
ACGTTTCCATCCAGTAATCTGTGTGGCGTGTCTGTTCCAATCAGGGCAACTTCAGTGCGGTATTGACCATGCCGGCTATCCACTCCGAACGGACCATCCAGGCCAATAGTCAGTTGCACGGCCCAATGGCGATGCAGCTTATTGTCACCAACCTTGCCGCGATAAACCCCAACACCAGCGAAAATTGCCGCGCTTCCCTGCCATATGTTTACGTTAGTGCTCATCTATAGCAACTGATACCAGTTCCAATTTCAGCAATTGGATGATCTTATCTTGAATGATGACAAAATATTGATATCACCTGTGGGCAGTTTCTCCCACTCTCAGGTTTAGAACCAACTAAAGGCTTGGTGCCAGCGACACCAAACGGCAAAAGTTTGTCACACATAAAGCTCTGAATTCTCTGAGGATTAGCTGCCATTGATGTTTTTCTCCCGCCCGTGTACCAGGCGATACAGAGCAGGGAGTACCAGCAGGGTCAGTAAGGTTGAGGAAATAATTCCGCCGATCACCACGGTTGCCAGTGGCCGCTGGACTTCCGAGCCTATGCCGGTATTCAACGCCATGGGCACAAATCCCAATGATGCAACCAAAGCGGTCATCAGCACGGGACGAAGTCTGGTTAAGGCCCCTTCACCGATGGCCGCATCCAGTGTTCGTCCTTGTGCCCGCAAATCCCGGATAAACGACACCATCACCAGGCCGTTGAGCACCGCAACTCCGGACAGGGCTATAAAGCCAACTGCGGCAGAGATTGAAAATGGAATGTCGCGTAGCAGCAGGGCGATGATGCCGCCGGTCAAAGCCAACGGCACGCCAGAGAATATGATGCCTGCATCTTTTATGGAACCCAGTGCCATAACCAGTAATCCCAGGATCAGCACCAGGGTCACTGGAACCACAATGGACAGTCGTTTTGCGGCAGATTCCAGTTGCTGGTAGGTGCCGTCAAACTCGGTCCAGTAACCGGGTGGAATTTCAACTGTGGCTTGTACTTCTTTTCGCACCTCGCGCACAAAGGAGCCGAGGTCACGCCCGCGAACATTTGAAGTGACCACTACGCGACGTTTACCGTTTTCCCGGTTTATCTGGTTGTAGCCCGACTCCAGTGTCAATGTGACCAATTCACGGAGTGGGACATAGTTGCCATCGGCCAGCGGAACGGGCAGGTTACCCAACCAGTCCGTGTCGGATCTTAAATTCTCAGGCAAACGAACCACAATGTCAGAGCGGCGATCACCTTCATAAAATTGACTCGCAACGGTGCCGCCAAGTGCAGTGGCCAACAGGTCCTGTAGCTCGGTGATGCTGACTCCGAACTGAGCCAGGGCATTACGATTGGGCGCGATGGTCATTACGGGCAGACCCGTGGCCTGCTCAACAGCAACATCAGCGGCGCCGGGAATTGTTGAAAGTACTTTTTCAATTTTATCGCCTATGGCAACAAGCTGGTCGAAATCGTCACCAAATACCTTGATGGCCAACTCGGCGCGAACACCGGCAATCAACTCATTGAAGCGCATCTGGATGGGTTGTGTGAACTCATAAAGGTTACCGGGAATGGGAGTTACCGTGGCCTCGATTTCTGCGACCAGTTCGGATTTCAGTTTTTTAGGGTTGGGCCAGTCCTCACGTGACTTCAGAATAATAAAGTTATCCGCCACGCTGGGTGGAACGGCTTCGGTTGCCACCTCAGCAGTACCGATTTTGGCAAACACTCGTTCTACTTCCGGAAGTTTGCGGATAGCGGTTTCCAGTTCTTCCTGTAGTCGGACCGCCTGTTCCAACGAAGTGCCGGGAATGCGCAGAGCATGCATGGCAATATCGCCTTCATCCAGATTCGGAATGAATTCAGATCCCAGGCGCGTAGCGGCAACCGTGCACAGGCCAACCAGAGCTATGGCGAGCACGACTACGCTCCAACGGAATCTCAGTGTAAACCGCAGCAATGGCCGATAAAGCGATTGCGCAGAGCGAACAATAATATTTTCTTTTTCCTGTATGGGCTTGCGAAACAGCAGCGCAATACTCGCGGGTATGAAAGTAATCGACAGGATCATTGCACTGATCAGTGCCATCACCACCGTGATGGCCATGGGATGGAACATTTTTCCTTCAATGCCCGTAAGCGCAAAGATCGGAATGTAAACCGCAGTAATAATGAAAACACCAAAAAGTGCTGGACGGATAACCTCTCGGGTGGCGTCGGAAACGACTGCAAGCCGCTCATTCAGAGGCAGTACGCCCTGGCGGGATTTCTCGCTCAATCGTCGCATGCAGTTTTCAACAATAATCACTGCGCCATCGACGATCAGTCCAAAATCGAGCGCACCCAGGCTCATCAGGTTTGCGCTGACATTGCTTTCAACCATTCCAGTGATGGTCATCAGCATGGCCACCGGGATGACCGCGGCGGTCAATAAGGCTGCCCTGACGTTTCCTAAAAACAGCAGCAACACCACCACCACCAGTAGCGCGCCTTCCACCAGGTTGGTCTGAACGGTTTTCAGTGTTTTATCAACCAGTCCGGTGCGGTCGTAAACGGCTGTGGCTTTGATGCCCGGAGGCAAGCTGGTCTGGATTTCAATAAGCTTTGCAGCAACTGCTTTGGCAACGGTGCGACTGTTCTCGCCGATCAGCATGAACACGGTGCTCATCACCACCTCACTGCCGTTCTGGGTGGCAGCACCGGATCGCAGTTCTTTGCCCAAGCCGATTTCGGCCAAGTCTTTGAGGCGGACGGGTATGCCGTGATCCTGCTGGACCACGATGTCACCCAGATCCTGCATGTCGAGGGCCTGGCCTGGCACCCGCATCAGCCACTGTGCACCGTTGTGCTCAATGAAGCCGGTGCCGCGGTTGTCGTTATTCTGCTCGATGGCAGTAACCACATCGCGGAAAGCCAGGTCGTGAGCGAACAGCTTGGCAGGGTCAGGCGCAACCAGAATTTCCTTCTTGAAACCACCAATGGGGTTGACTTCAACCACTCCGGGAACGCGCAGTAACTGTGGACGGATGACCCAGTCATGCACCGAGCGCAAGTCTGTTGGAGTGATCGGGGAACCATCCGGATTGCGCGCATCTGGCTCGGCGCCCACGGTGAACATGAAAATTTCACCCAGGCCAGTGGCAATGGGTCCCAGCGCCGGCTCAACGTTTGTGGGCAACGAAGAGCGGGCAGCACTCAGCCGTTCACCCACCTGCTGGCGGGCGAAATAGATGTCGGTGCCTTCTTCGAAAATTACGGTGATCTGCGACAGGCCATAACGCGAGACCGATCGCGTGTAATCCAGACGGGGTATGCCCGACATGGCATTTTCCAGTGGAAAGCTGACCCGTTGCTCCACTTCCAGCGGTGTGTAGCCGGGTGCCGAGCTGTTGATCTGTACCTGGACATTGGTGATATCCGGTACCGCATCGATCAATAAGCGGGTGAAGTTCCACAAGCCCAGTGCAACCAAAGCCAGCACCAGGGTAATGACCAGATTGCGTCGTCGTAAGGACAGCGCGAGTATGTAATCAAGCATGGTGCGTCCTCAATGGTCGTGCGTAGCGCCGGACTTTTCGATGTCGGCTTTGATCAGGTAACTATTGGTAGTCACATAAGTTGTTCCTGGGTCGAGTCCGCCCAGCACTTCAACCCATTCATCGTCCTGTTGACCCAGCTCCAGCATCCGCACTTCGTATTCGTCGTTCACTTTGGCGTACACCACAGTGAAGTCCCTGAAGGTCTGCAATCCCGTTCGCTTAACGGCCAAAGCAACATCGTATTGCGCAAGCTGAACTTCAGCGCGAACTTTTGATCCCGGGAAAAAATGACCTGCGGTGTTGTCCATTACCACGCGGGCCAGAACGGCCTGGTTGGCTTCCGCAAATACGTTGATGCGGTCAATAGTTCCGATTGCTGTGTGCTCTCCATCTGGCGAATAAATATTGACGGTTGCACCGCTTTGCACCTTGTGCAGGTCAGTCGGGAAAATCGCCAGATGTACCCAGACACTGGATGGATCAACGATGGTGAGTAATTCACGCCCCGCGGTTGATTCACCGATATTGGCTTTGCGCTCAGTGATAATTCCGCTGATGGGAGCCTTGACCGGGTAGGGCTTGAGGCTGTCGTTACTTTCTATGGTCAGCAGGACTTGCCCGGCTTTCACTGTATCCCCCTGATTGGCGTTGATCGATTGAATCAAGCCATCAAAGCGGGCGCTGACCGTACTCATCAGTTTTGGATTGGGGTCTACATGGCCATAGACTTCAATGGTTTCGCTGATTTTGCCGGGGCCAGCAACTTCGGTTTCCAGTTCAAATGCACGGGCTACCTGGTCATCTATCCGGGTGCGGCCTTCAAAATTATCGTATTCCCATCGATGACTTACTCCACCCATCGTTGCTTCGATAGTGACCGCGAATGAGTGCGGTTCATATACCACC
>JBBKVS010000117.1:0-6726 GCA_037968555.1 Lysobacterales bacterium
CCGTTATAACTGGCCTGAATGCGGCCCGGGCTGTCCATCAGCAGGGTCAGGTTGCCGATGGGCTTTGCCAGCGGAGGCTGAGCCGGCAAGGGACAGCCAAGGCAGCCTCCGTTGCTTATTTCATACAGATCTCCAAAATACACATCGCCAGTAATGATTCCGCCTGCGAACAGCCACCGGGGTTTGCCAGCCGCATCGTAAGTCAGTGGATACGCCGCCATGCTCAGATTTTGCCGGGAGAGCAGCATGCCCTGGGTTTGCAGGCCCGGGTTGTGGAAAAAGCCGTTCTCCGGATTGACGTAGGTAAATGCGGGCGCATTACATGGAACCCCATCACCACAGTCCAGCAGCAGGGTTTCTACTACTTCGACTCCGCCGAAACGGAAGGTGACTTCGAGATCCTGGAAGTTTCCGGCCACGGTGCCCACCAGCTTAACCATGTCCACCAACACCCGGTAAGGAGTGGGCGTCTGGTTGCAGGTGATGTGTTCTACGACAATCTCGAAATCGATCAGCACCGAGTCACCCGTGTAATCACGGATTACCGGCTTTTGCTCGCCCGGGTGGCAGTCGTTGGGCCATTCTCCGCTGAGTTCGATCACATAGGGTCCGTCAAACGGATAAAAAGGATGCAACTGGACCGACGAATCCACAAAATCCGCCGAAGCGGTGTTCAGCATCAATCCAGCCATCAGTATCAGGTAACGCAAGTTCATGATCATCAATCCTCATTGTTATAGGTAAAGTGCACAATTTGGGTCCGGCAGTTCGCAGTGAGTGCCGAGCTTGATGGAAAGCATATGCGGGAAGCGGGCGGGCGTCTGTATGGATAGTTTTGTGTAATTGTCGAATTGTGTGTAAACGATTTTCTGTACACGTCGCCCCAGCGGTGTGCATCATACAAGCGCTTAATCAGATGCATATAACCGCGGCCATAGATACGTTTGATGCCTGCCACCTTTAACATATTTACTGTAAGTTCAGCGACGGTTTTACTTATTGGGAGATTCCGGGTTTTCGTAAAGAAGCAGACTGATCCTGATCGGGTGGCTATGTCTTCAGGTACGCAAACCCGGCATCACTGAACAGGGTTGGTTCATATCGGTACGGATCAGTTCAATCCAAAACTCGGTACCTACCCCGACCGTGCTCGTCACGCCAACAGAGCCATCCATCAGCTCAACCAGTTGCTTGGTAAGAACCAGGCCGATACCTGTTCCTGGCTCGAGTCCATTTTCCTGCCCGAGACGGTTAAAGGGCTGGAATAGTTGAGCCAGCTGCTCCGCAGACAAGCCCGCACCAGTGTCCCGAACGCTGATACGCACGCGATCCGGTGTGCAGGTGCAGACAACCTGGACTGTTCCCTGCTTGCGATTGTATTTGATCGCATTGCTAAGCAGGTTGACAAGTACCTGCTTAAGCCGGGTTCGATCGGCCTCGACACACACTTTATTATCGCAGGGAATAACACTAACTTCGATTTCACGCTCCATGGCCTGTAACTCGATCATGGCTTGGCTTTCTTGCATAATTTCAAATAAAGGCACGGCTTCTAGCGACAATGATAGCTTTCCGGATTCAACCACCGCCAGATCGAGGACCTCGTTGATGAGTTCCAGCAGATGCCAGCCGGCTCTTACAATATGGTTAAGAGAGTCAGTTTGCTGGGCCGATGGCGGCGGCTTGTCTGTTTCTAACAGCTGAGCGAAGCCCAGGATGGCATGCAGCGGGGTACGTAGCTCATGGCTCATGCTGGAGAGAAACTCAGACTTGGCGAGGTTAGCCTTTTCCGCTGCGGTTGTGGCGTGTTGTAACTCAACATTTTTTTCCCGCAAGGTTTTGTCCAGTCGTCTGCGCTCTGTGACATCGCGCGCGGCCGCAAACACACCCGCGACCTTGCCCTTGCCGTCACGATAGACACTGGCATTGTAGAGTACATCTGTGACCTTACCGGATGCAGGATGAATGGCTAGCGAGTAGTCCGTGACAAAACCTTTAGCGAATGCCTGACGATAACCTGCGCGCGCTTTCTGCGGGTTCGTGAAATTGTCTGCGAAGTCACTGCCGATCAGTGTGTCGCGGCACTTGCCGGTCACTTTTTCTGTGGCCTTGTTGACATCGGTTATCTTGCCCTCTGTGTTGATGGTTACCAAAGGATCAAGACTCGCCTCAATCAGGCTGCGGGCGTATTGAGAATCAAATTCCGCACGCTCCTTTGCTTTCTCCAGTTCGGCGGTTCTTGAATCGACGAGGTCCGCAAGAAAGTTGCGGTGCTCGCCAAGTTCTGCGGCGGTACTTTCGACACGCATGGCCATTGCGTCGAATGCATTCGCCAATTCACCGATCTCATCGCCCTGCGCCAATCTCACTCGATGCGCGTAATTCCCTGCGGCGACTTGCTGGGTGGCCTTATCGAAAATACGAAGTGGCCGCAGAATGCGCTTGTTTAACAGGTAGCAAACAAATGCGAAGAGCATACCCAACACCAACAGCGTCAAGCTGATCAATACCTGCATCAATCGCAAAGCCGCAGCTGAATCCTGCTTGTTTTCCAGGAGCAGGTCCTGACCAAGATCCATGATTTCCTGGGTAACCACCAGCAGTGATGCAACGGCGCGCGCTTTGACCGCGGCTTCGATGTCTGCCTGGTCGGGTACCGATGTGATCGAGGCAGCTGTGCGGACCAGGCGTGGATAGATTAGGTTCAGCAACCCGACATTTTCGCGAATGCGTAAGAGATTCACTTTCTCGTGCGGAGTGTTGGCAGGTTTTTGATCAAGCTCAAGGCTCACACTGGCAATTTTGCGCTGCCATTGTTCCTGTACGCGTGCCTCAGGAAACAAAGCTGTTTCAACCGCGATAAGCCGTAAGCGTGTGACACTTATAATCAATTCCTCAGTAGCCTGACTATCCTGCCCCTTTTCCGCGACATTTTGGACCGAATACATTGTCATTCCAATGGTGACTGGAATCATCAGGGCTCCAAGCGCCAGCAAGGTATTTAATTGCGTGCGTATTCTCATGGCGGTCCTTAAAGCGCCAACTTCACCGCTGAGGGGTGGGCTGCTTCGAGATGTTCATAGCGCAGGATATCCAGATAATTCGGAACCGGTCCGGCATTGACCAAGCCGCGCTGCACCGCCCAGCGCGACTGATCATCCAGTGCCAGGAGCATGGACTGATCAAGAAATATGACATGGTCTCCGGGATGAAATATTTTTGACATGATTGTGTCATCCACCCCAACGGCATTTCCAACCGCAAGGCGAGCCTCTGTCGGATGGTTACGAATCGACTGCTCGGCGGCTACCAAGCCTTTCAAGATGCGTCTAATCTCCTGTGGATGGCTATCGACGTATGACGCCTTGCCAGCCAGCAAGAAGCGGAATGAATAGACGTCTTCCCCATAGAATAGCTTTATCCGATCGCCCATCTCCGCTGTCAGCCTGATCAGGTTAGGCTGAAACACGACTGCCGCGTCTATCCGCCCCTCCTTGAAAGCGCTGATAACCTCCTCTGTGCTCAAATCGACCAGCTTGACATTGTCGCTTGGGACGCCATGATTTTGCAGGATCATATCGAGGAAATAGGTAAGATTAGTGCCCATGCTCAGTCCGACAGACTTGCCACTCAGGTCTTCAATCTGGCGGATACCGCGATCATTGCGGGTGACGATCGCCAGACTTCGGCGATTCTGCGATATGCCGGCGACGACAGCCAGTTCATGGCCGCCGAGAATTGCAAACATCAACGGGGTATCGGCTACCACCGCCAGATCCGCCTTACCGTCAATGACCGACTGCAACGCATCCTTGCCAAGCGGGGCAGGTTTGCTGGCGACCTCTACACCGGCCTTCTGGAACAAGCCCTGGGTGGTGGCGACAATCATCGTTGCGGAGTTGATCAAATTCGGTACCGCGATGGTGACTGGTTCTACCGGCAATTGTGGCGTAACTGCTGACCGTAAGGATAAAAAAGCCACCGCAGCAACAACAGTCAGTGCCGCCAGCACCAGCAATCCGCGAAGCTTCATCTTTGAAGCCACGCCTTAGCTGAGATTGCACTGATGTGGGGAGTAATTGTGCGCTGAGTCCACTTTATTTTGTACCGGGTGACCAGCCAATCCAGTTGTTCCGAATCCGGGCCTCCCAGATCGATTGGCAGGCTGCGTTCATATTGACAGAAATTCAAAGTCACTTGCCTGAAGGTGTCAAAATCCATCATCATATTATTGAAATTTTTTGATTCATGAAGTTACTCAACATCACTTGAATGGTCGGTATTCAATATGGCTCTGCAAGAAACCATGCAACTGGACCCCTTCTTACTTCTTAGCGTTTGCCCAGAATGTGTTGAATAGTTTAGGGATGGTGCTTGATTTGCGCTCTGATCATCCGGAGGAGTATGAACCGTGAGCTGTGTCATCTCTGTACGTTGACAAACATAGCAATACAGAAACAGAACACGCGGCCAGCCTCAAAGCGCTAATCTGCTCGATGGCATATGCAGATCCAACACTCAAAGGCGACGACCAGGAATCGGCTGGATTTCCTATCAAGTGCGCAATCGAGATGTTTAAAGCACTGCAAGTTCCCTGTTGGACAAATCGCTTTGACTCCCTTTGCGCATCTCCAATTTTTTCTCCAGAGAGTCCATCACCTTTCCGGTAAAGTCGGTTCCATACATATCGCAAATGCTCCACAATCCGCCCGGAGTAAAGACGTTTATTTCAAGGATTTTGTCTCCGACGATATCGAGCCCGACCAGGAACAATCCATCGTGAATCAGTTTCGGGCGGACGAGCTCGGCCACGGCGAGGATCTCATCCGTCATCTTGACTTTGGCCGCGGTTCCCTTGGCATGCATGTTTGAACGGACATCCCCCTTGGCCGGCACCCGTCGCAAGGCGGCATACTTTCCGTCGCGTTCCAAAGGGACACCGTTCATGACAAAGACCCGGACATCGCCGTCCACCGCCTGAGGCATGAAAGCCTGGGCGATCAAATAGCCCTCTTCACTGACAGCCTCAACGATCTGATTGATATTTGAATCTTTAGGGCCGTCGATCTTGAACACGTTCTTACCGCCCGATCCCTGCAGGGGCTTGATGATGATGCCATTGGGTTGGCTGTCGATGAATTCCCGGATTTCCTTGATATTCTTGGATATCAGCGAGGCCGGCCGGGCTGCTTCGGGAAATCCTTGCAGATAAAGCTTGTTCTGAGCCTGTGACAGCCCATCAGGATCATTGACTACAAGAACGCCCCGGGCTGCCGCCAGGCGTCCGAACATGGGACCGGCATTTGCAGCCCATGGCCGTTGTTCGGCATCCTCCGAGGGATCGTTTCGCAGCATCAGTACATCGATGTCTGTGATGTCAATCGTTTCGCGCGTGGCCTCATCCGATTGCAGCGCCTTATGCAGCGTCTCCACCTTCTTGTAGATTTTGCCAGGCAAATTCACAACGCTGACATGCAAGCTGTCATCTGCCCGCAACACAAAGTCGCCCGGCGTGATGTAGCAGACCTCATGTCCCCGCGAGGCGGCGGCCAGGGCAAATACCGTTGTGGTATATCGGGCATATTCATTTTTGATGGCGTTGACGAAGAATGCGATACGCATGACAGACTCCTAAACTGAAATAAGATCGACCGGCGTAAGTCCCTTGCGGGCTTCGGCCAGGCGTTTGATGGAACTCGGTTGCTTGAGGAATGTTGGGAAAACGGGTGGTGCTTTGAGTAGACCGCGCGCGGTCAGTTCTTCGATCATCGGAATCTGCGTTGTCGAGAATTTGCCTAACCAGAAGGGATCAAGCGGCTTTCCCGCGGCCAGATGGTTCAGAATATCCCGCAGTCCCCGCAAATAGATCGCATCCTTCGCAAACCCGCCTGAACGGTAGAGGCGTACCGTCACATTGAACGCCGCGCTGTCGGAAAATCCATGGTCAATTTTGAGCATGCGGTAGGTTTCCGTAAAATCCGAACCATCCAGCATCGCGGCGCATCCGACAACGCGGGCGGCAAGCAATCGCAGCCGCCTGGGGGTCAGCCCGCCAACCAGGTATTCGGCGAATACGGCTAGCCCCTCCTGCAGGCCTTCATAGCCTGCAAGTCCCGTCCTGAAGATTTTGAGACCCTGCGCGTCGCCCGCAAAATAGGTCATGATGTGTACGCCAATCTCATGGCTGAGCAAGGCCTCAACCCGGGCCCGGGACATGCACGTGCTGCGCGAAATCATCAGGCAAGAGCCCGATACCATCAGGCCGGCTGGCAGATCGTCGCGGATGGAAACGGTGGCGTTGAAGCCGTCATAGGCATTGCGATACTCGCCAATCATTCGCATAGCAGCAGCTTTCACTTCATGGCAATCCACTGGTCCCTCAAGGGCACCCGTTCCAATGGAAGGGCCCACCGGCAATGCCAGGATATCCTCCGCCATTTTCAGCAAGTCCGCTTTCACAGGCCCATACAACAGGGCGCTGGCCTCTCTGAACCGCGTGCTGTCCCGCAAATTCAGGGCAGTTAGCTGAAGATCAAGCTCCTGCTGTTTTCCCCGGTAGATGTCATAGAGCACCGGGTCTTCGAGATGCTCAAACGGGATGGAGAACAGAGCCCGTTTCTGGGCATCGATCTCAAGGGTCAATGGGCGATACAGAAATTCAGGCGCAGATTGCTGCCCACAGCTCTCGAACTCCGCCCACGCTGCATCGGAATTAATCGGTGTTAC
>JBBKVS010000118.1:0-4583 GCA_037968555.1 Lysobacterales bacterium
GGTGGTATATGAACCGCACTCATTCGCGGTCACTATCGAAGCAACGATGGGTGGAGTAAGTCATCGATGGGAATACGATAATTTTGAAGGCCGCACCCGGATAGATGACCAGGTAGCCCAGGCATTTGAGCTGGAAACCGAAATCGCTGGCCCTGCCACGATACACCAGGTGATTGACGTCTATGGTCGTGTTGAACCCAACGCAGAGCGGGTTAGTACGATCAGTGCCCGGTTTGACGGTTTGATTCAATCGATCCATGTCTCACAAGGCCAAACGGTTAAAGCCGGACAGCCCGTGCTGACTGTCGAGAGTGATCAAAGCCTCAAGCCCTACCAGGTAAAAGCCCCCATCAGTGGGACCGTCACAGAGCGAAATGCCAATGTGGGCGAGCCAACGGCTGGACGAGAGCTGTTTACCATCATGGACCCATCAAGCGTCTGGGTAGACTTGGCAATTTTCCCGACCGACCTTCCACGGGTGCGGGTAGGTGCGCCAGTGACGATCTTCTCAATAGGTGGGGAAAACACGGCTTTCGGCACGATAGACCGGGTGAGTGTTGTTGCCGAGGGTAACCAGTCCGTCATAGCCCGCGTGGTTCTTGACAATTCTGACGGAAAGTTCTTTCCAGGATCAACCGTACGAGCCCAGATCCAGGTAGCTGAATTCGAAGTCCCACTGGCTGTAAAGCGGGTTGGTTTGCAGGCTTTCAGGGACTTCACCGTGGTGTACGCCAAAGTGAATGACGAATACGAAGTGCGAATGCTGGAGTTGGGACAACAGGACGACGAATGGGTTGAAGTGATGGGTGGGCTAGCTCCGGGTACGCGCTATGTGACCAGTAACAGCTATCTCATCAAAGCCGACATCGAAAAGTCCGGCGCTTCGCACGATCATTGAGGACACATCATGCTTGATTACATCCTGACGCTGTCTTTACGACGTCGAAACCTGGTCATAATACTGGTATTGGCCGTGGCCGCACTTGGCTTGTGGAACTTCACGCGGCTGCCCATCGATGCCGTGCCGGATATCACCAACATCCAGGTACAAATAAACACTTCGGCGCCGGGATACACACCGTTGGAAGTCGAGCAACGTGTCAGTTTTCCGCTGGAAAATGCCATGTCGGGGTTACCCAGGCTGGATTACACCCGTTCCGTTTCTCGTTACGGCCTGTCGCAGATCACGGTGGTTTTCGAGGAAGGCACTGACATCTATTTCGCCCGCCAACAAGTAGGTGAGCGACTGAATGCTGCCCGTTCCATCCTTCCCGCAACAGTTGAGCCTGCGCTGGGGCCTATTGCCACTGGTTTGGGTGAGATCTTCATGTTCACCGTGGATGCTGAACCGGAGGCTCAAAATCCCGACGGCTCCCCGGTAACACCAACTGACTTGCGTTCAGTTCACGACTGGATCATACGTCCACAGTTACTGCGAGTTCCCGGAGTGGTTGAGGTAAACCCCATAGGAGGGTTCAAGAAGGAAATTCTCATTGCCCCGGACCCCGCCAAGCTGCTTGCTCAAAATCTGACGTACAGCGACGTGGTGACTGCTGTTGAGGAGAACAACGATAACCGGGGTGCCGGATTCATCGAGCACAATGGAGCGCAGTGGTTAATGCGGGTTCCCGGGCAAGCCAGTCGCATGCAAGACCTGGGTGACATCGTCGTACACATGGGTGAAGGAGTACCCATTCGGGTAAAAGACGTCGCTGCTGTCAGCCTTGGCAAGGAGCTTCGGTCCGGTGCGGCCACCCAGAACGGCCGTGAGGTAGTGATGAGCACAGTGTTCATGCTCATCGGTGAGAATAGTCGCACGGTTGCCAAAGGGGTGGCAACCAAACTGGATGAAGTCCAGGCAAGCCTGCCAGCAGGCATAACCGTTACTGCCGTTTATGACCGCACGGGGCTGGTTGATAAGACACTCAAGACGGTGCAGACCAATTTGCTGGAAGGAGCACTGCTGGTAGTGGTCGTGCTGTTACTGTTTTTGGGTAACGTGCGCGCTGCACTGCTCACTGCCGCAGTGATTCCTGTCGCCATGCTGATGACCATCACCGGCATGGTTCAAACCAAAGTCAGTGCCAATCTCATGAGTCTCGGCGCACTTGATTTCGGTCTTATCGTTGATGGCGCGGTGATTATTGTTGAGAACTGTTTGCGTCGCCTGAGCGAAGCAACCCGTAATGGTGTGCTGCCCCTGAAAGATCGCCTAGATGTAGTTTCTGATGCCACCCGGGAGGTTATCCGACCTGCCCTGTTCGGAGTGTTCATCATCACGGCAGTTTACATTCCGATCTTTGCGCTTACCGGCATTGAAGGCAAGATGTTCCATCCCATGGCCATTACCGTTGTCATTGCGCTCATAAGTGCCATGATTTTATCGATCACGTTCGTACCAGCGGGTATTGCACTACTCTTTCGTAAACCCATACGGGAAAAGGACAACCTTCTCGTGAGCACGGCCCAATCGCTCTACCGTCCCTTGCTTCAAGCTTCTTTGCGTTTTCGCTGGAGTGTGATCGTTCTCGCCATTGTGCTGGTAACGCTTTGTGGCTACTCAGCCACGCGCCTGGGGTCGGAATTCGTTCCCAACCTGGACGAAGGCGATATCGCCATGCACGCGCTACGCATACCGGGAACATCACTGGAGCAGGCAGTTCGTCTACAGGAGCAACTGGAGACAGAAATCAAAAAACTTCCAGAAGTTGAACGCGTATTTGCCAAGATCGGCACGGCTGAAGTGGCCACGGAGGCCGTTCCTCCCAGCGTGGCGGACAATTTCATAATTCTCAAGCCGCGTAATGAGTGGCCCAACCCTGACAAAACCAAGTCCGAGGTGGTTGCAGACCTGGAAGCACAAGTGACTCCTATTCCTGGAAACCGCTACGAGTTTTTACAACCTATCCAAATGCGCTTCAATGAATTGATAGCCGGTGTACGTGCCGAACTCGCCATCAAGGTGTTCGGTGACGATTTTGACCAACTCATTGCCATTGGTGATGAGATTGAAAAAGTACTTTCCACAATTCCCGGTGCAGCGGATGTTGCAGTAGAGCAAGCCACTGGCCTACCGGTGATGACCATAGCGCCGGATCGCAAAGCGCTTGCGCAATACGGAGTCAGCATCACCCAGCTCCAGGACCTGGTGGCAACTGCACTGGGTGGCACCGTTGCGGGACAGTTTTATGAAGGTGACCGCCGCTCTGACATCGTGGTTCGCTTACCTGAGCACCTGAGATCCGACACGGACTGGTTGGGCAACCTGCCCGTTCCGCTCGCTGATGGCAACTATGTGCCACTCCGGGAATTGGTCACGCTGCAACTGGAATCGGGCTATAACCAGATAAACAGAGAAAACGGTAAACGCCGGGTGGTTGTGATCGCCAATGTTCGTGGGCGTGACCTTGGCTCATTTGTCCGCGAGGTTCAACTGCAAGTGCAGGCCAAAGTTGAAATCCCACCCGGCTACTGGACGGAATATGGCGGCACATTTCAGCAACTGGAATCCGCTACCCGGCGACTTGCCATTGTGGTTCCACTGACGCTGGTCTTGATTTTGGGATTACTGGTAATGGCACTAGGCTCTGTAAAAGACGCCGGGGTCATATTCTCGGGAGTACCTCTGGCGTTAACGGGTGGGATTATTGCCTTGCTGATTCGGGACATACCGTTTTCAATATCAGCCGCAGTGGGGTTCATTGCTCTTTCGGGGGTTGCTGTGCTCAATGGCTTGGTCATGGTGGCTTTCATCCGGGATTTACGCATCCATGGCCGGACACTTGACGATGCAATCACCGAAGGGGCAATAACCAGACTTCGCCCCGTTTTAATGACCGCGCTGGTGGCATCATTGGGCTTTGTACCCATGGCGCTGAATACCGGCATAGGTTCGGAAGTCCAACGGCCACTGGCAACCGTGGTGATCGGCGGGATAATTTCATCAACGTTATTGACCCTCCTGGTGCTACCCGCACTTTACCGACTGGTGCATTCACGGGAGGTCAAAAAATAGCGCAAATAGTGCAAGTAGCGCATGCTTCATCTCATGCTCAGGATGTTGGGCATAGTGTCCAATCTGCTGGTTGAGAAAGAGCCAATCCAGCCTTACGAAGGTTTAGACCCATGCCGACCGAAGCCCAACGCCTCAAAGAAAAACCCACGCCAGTGAGCTTCCGGGAAGCTTTATCATACTGGCTGAAACTGGGGTTCATCAGTTTCGGCGGGCCGGTTGGGCAAATCAGCATGATGCACCAGGAGTTGGTGGAAAGACGCAGATGGATTTCCGAACGTCGATTTCTGCATGCCCTTAATTACACCATGGTGTTGCCCGGGCCAGAGGCGCAACAACTGGCTACCTATATCGGTTGGTTAATGCACGGTACTTGGGGGGGCATTGCCGCCGGTGTCCTGTTTGTGCTGCCTTCATTTTTCATCCTTATAGCCTTGACCTGGGTCTATCTTGCATTCAGCGATATTCCAGCGGTCGCAGGAGTTTTATATGGCATCAAGCCAGCAGTTACGGCCATTGTAATTTTCGCCGCCTACCGCATTGGCTCAAGAACTCTAAAAAATAACGTCCT
>JBBKVS010000119.1:0-11295 GCA_037968555.1 Lysobacterales bacterium
GCGCTGTTACGGGAACAGCACCCCCTGGGCAAGCCGGTTGAAGATGGCAGTTATGGCCTGGCGACCATCGATCAGTTGCAGCACTGGCTGGGCATTAATCCGCCATCTGGCTGGACAGCTCCAGCCAAAGAAAATCCCGGAGATCCCTATTCACAGCCGCCTGTGTTCCTGGTGGGTTTTCCCCGCTCAGGTACGACTCTGATGGACCAGGCCTTGTCGGCCCATCCGGATATCGAGGTACTGGAAGAATACGAGTTTTTCGACGAAGTAAGGCGCAGCTGGGTGGACGGCAATGCCTTGCAAAGCCTCGCTCAAATGAGCCCAAAAGACTTGCAGCTTGCCCGCCAACAATATCACCAGGCCCTGCAAGCCAGGCGACTGTCAAACAAAGCTTGCGTGGTCGATAAACTGCCCTTGAACCTGCTCTACCTGTTCCTGATCCACCGGCTGTTTCCCGATGCCCGTATTCTTTTCATGCAGCGGGATCCACGGGATGTCTGCCTGTCCTGCTTTTTCCAGTCTTTCGATCTACAAGGCGCTATGCCCTACTTTCTGGACTTAAAAAAAACCGCTGACTATTATCATGCGGCTATGAGCCTTGCGCACAAGAGCCTGGAATTGATCAGCAACCCGGTATTCTTCCAGCGCTATGAAAGCCTGGTGACGGACTTTGAAGCAGCCCTGCGTGCGATACTGAAGTTTCTGGACCTGCCCTGGAATGATGAAATTCTTCAATACAGACAAAAGTCCCAACATCGTGTAATCGACACCCCCAGCTATCAGCAGGTCACCCGCCCGCTGTATCAGGATTCAATTGCTCGCTGGCGGCATTTTTCTGCACAGATGGAACCCTTACAGACTCAGTTGGGTCCATGGGTAGAGTTTTTTAACTATCCTGTCAAGTGAACTGCAAGGCTCAGTCAATGCAGCATTCAGTTGTCGTGTCGTGCTAGACTTGCGCGGTTTCGCGCCCTAAGGTTGATCGATGAAAAAGATTCTTCTGGCCCTGTTGGCCACTTTTTTTACCCAAGCAGTCGTCGCTGAGACGTCATTTTCTTCATTGGAAGAACAGATGACCGGTAAGGATTTCCAATCCACCGGCCTGAGCAAATTGTCTGCAGAAGAATTGGAAGCCCTGAATGCCTGGATACGCAGTCGTTCATTGGCCACGCTGGACTCACCCAAAGCCGGCGGAGCTGCCATTTACAGTGGTGACAGCGGCGATGCGCGCGGTTTTGAAACCGAGCAAATGCGCAAATCGGATCGGTCCACCATTACCAGCCGCATTGTGGGAAGCTTCCAGGGCTGGGACGGGCAAACCGTCTTCACACTGGATAATGGCATGATCTGGGAACAGGCTGACAAAGACAAATTTTACGTCAAGGCTGTAGAAAACCCGGTCGTCACAATTGAACCCGGTGCTTTCCGCACCTGGCGTCTGTCGGTGGAAGGTTACTCTTCGGAGTGTCGCGTAGAGCGCATTCAATAAGCGCTGCCTGAACCGCCTGGTATCCGCACAAACTTGAATTCGCCGGCCGCAAGCACAGTGCATGCGGCCTGTTCGAATTGTTTACCCTGATCAGTCGTCGCCGTCACCAAGGCCACGAATCGCTGCGTTTTTGCCGAAAAATCTTTTGGACTTGAAATCCAGCTTTTTCAATCGCTGTTTGTCAGCTTCCGTACTGGCTCTGACTTCCAATTCCAAAACGCTACGCTGAAAGGGCATCACGTGCACAAAGGGCATGCCCATTTTCAATTGATGATCCCGGTCTCCGCGCTGGAAAAAGGTATTCACATGGATGTGGTGATACACATCCGAGTCCACCACACCCGTGGCAACTGAAAATCGTTGCTCAAAATCATAATAGGGTTGGGAAAGCAGCACAGACCAACCCGGCGGCGTCCGCACTTTCCAGGGATTAGTGAATTTCACTGAGTCCTGCAGATATTCTTCCGGCAGAGGCATGGTGTTGTATTGCATCTGCTTGCTGTGTGGTGTGGCATGAGCCAGTTCATTCGAACCCACGCAATAAACGGTCTGGCCACGTATCTGCACCAGGAAGTCTGCCCACAATGGAATGATATAACCCTCGGATAAATAGGAAATAATGCCCGGGCAGCGGCGTATGGTGGAATTGAGGTTGGACAAGCGTAAAGCCTTGGACAAGCCAAAAGGCAGCTTGGATTGCCCGGGAGGCAAGTCGATCGAAGGTGCCATCTGCTTGAACCAGTCAGGCAGGTTTTTACGCGCGGGCTGAGGCGGAAAATCCAGCAGACTTTCGTTATCGGTGAAAAACTCTATTTTGGATTTGGCCATCAATAGCTCACTGGAAGTCGGGCTGAATGCAGCACGTACTCGCTGCACTTTGCAGCTGCAAAGGTTAACAGAGTCCCGTGAAGGGCGAAACGTCGAACCAATCAGGCAGCAGCCTGCCGTAACAACTTGAGCTTGCGCTTGGCCTGGAACAGGAAAGCCCGCACCACCAGATAAGCCACGGCCGAAGCAGCCATCACTATAAACGGCCCAGAGGAAGCCGGCTGCTGATAGCCATCCGTTTGCCACCAATACCAGCCAAAGCCAGCCACGAAGACGGTAATGACCGCGTAGGTGGTCATGTTCAAGCGATAAATGCTATCGCGCGCCTTGCGTTGCTTGAATATGGCCATTTGCTCTTCACTGACTTCCCCACGCTGAAAGCCACAATGCCGGCACAAAGCGGCCTTGTCAGATACTTTTTTGCCACAGGCCTGACAGAAAATAATGCTCATTCGAAATGCTCCCGGGGCCTGTTAACACAATCAGGGTTGCCGCTATCAATTTTGACACAGGCCCATACTGAATCCGGTTGCCACGTTAACGGCGAAGGCTCTCAATGGCAAGCCCCTCGGATTCAATTGCAGGTATTATTCCTGATTGGGGTAGAACTGCAACTCAGCGCGCAAGCCCCCGCTGCTGCGGTTACTGAATTGAATGGACCAGCCATAAAGCTCACACAAACGCTTGACGATAGCCAGGCCTAATCCAGCACCCTTGCCACTGATATTCTGGCCGCGGTAATGACGTTCAAAAACCCGGTCCAGATCTGCATCCGGAATGCCAGGGCCGGTGTCTTCAATCACCGCCTTACCATCGCCTATGGTGATCACAACCTGGCCGCTGCTGGTATAACGCATGGCGTTACCAATCAGGTTGCCAACGGTTACTGCGATGACAGATTCCGGGGCAATCACACTGACCTTGTCAATTTCCACTACTTCCAGATGTAACTCCTTATTGCCGATCAGCGGCTCGTACAAATGCACCAGTTCTCGCACGACCTGACCGACATTCTGTGCTGAAGATTCTCTGTCTATACCCTGCTCGGCCCGAACCAGGTGCAACAAGGCCGTGGTGATATCGGCCGATTGGCGGGCAGCACGGGCAATTCGCAACAGTCGCGTACGTATCTTGGGATCCAGGTCGGATTGGGCCAATAATAATTCCGTGGCGCCGGTGATTACGGTCAATGGCGATCGGAGCTCGTGGCTGACATCGGCATTGAATTCGCGGTCACGCTCGACCAGCTGATGCAGGCGCTCTGCATAGCTGTCCAGCGCCATGGCCAATTGCCCCACTTCATCATCGTCAAACTGCGTTGATAATTTCACTGGCTGGCCTTCACCACCCAGGCTTTCCAAACGGTCGGCCAGATCGGTAACCGGCTTCATGACCCGCCGTGACGACCAGGCGCCCAGGGTAAAAGAAAACAGCGAGAAAACTAATACCACCCCAATCAGTGCCAGCAGTAATTGTTGTTTCAGTCGTTGATTATCAGTTAGGTCGTAAATCAGGAAAGCCCACAGGTCGTCTTCTTTGCGAACTGCCGCTTTGAATACATCAGATCCAATGCGAACATTGTGCACGCCAACAGGTAATTCACGTATATCGGCGTCAACAGTTTGATTGGGATCGCCCGGCCGGGTTACATAACCCTGGATGCGGGTATAAAAAGGTTCAACTACGGTAGGATCCAACCGCAACTGGTGGATGTAATCATCCAGTTCCTGCTCCAGAGTTGCGCCTATCAGCTCATCTTCAAGGTAGTTCTGCAGGAACAGGGTACTGATGGCAAACAGCACACTCAGCAGTGTGCCGAATAACAGGAAGGACAGGACTATCCGACTTCTAAGCCTGCGGCGGTAATACATCCGCTTCTACCAGCCTGTAACCGATGCCGTGACGGGTCTGGATCATGTTGCTGCCAAAGGGCTTGTCGATGGAGCTGCGCAAGGAATGGATGTGCACCCGCAGGCTGTCGCTGTCAGGTAATTCCTCACCCCAAACCTCCACTTCCAGATCATTGCGTGAAACCACGTTGGGCGAGGCCTGCATCAGGCATTGCAACAACTTGAGGCCTATGGGGTTGAGGTAAATTTCCGTGTCGCCCCGCTGTACCCCCAGGGTATCCAGATTGAACTCCAGATCACCGACTTTCAGTTCACGCCGCACGCGCCTGCGCCCACGGTTGGCCAGCACATTCAAACGCGCTTCGACTTCCTGCAGCTCAAAGGGCTTGATCAGGTAATCATCAGCACCACTGCTGAAGCCCGCTAGTTTGTCTTGCAGGCGATCGCGCGCGGTCAGCATCAATACCGGGGTATCTTTGCCCGCGTCCTCACGCAACTTGCGACAAACTTCCAGTCCATCCATGCCCGGTAAAGCCAAATCCAGCACGATGGCATCGAAATCATTGACGATCGCCAGGTGCAGGCCGGTTACACCATCGCCAGCAAAATCCACGGTGTGTTTATGGTCTTCCAGGTAATCGCCAATATTGGCGGCGATATCGGGATTATCTTCTATGATTAATATGCGCATGTTTGCACTCTCAGGAAAGCGAGCATGGTAGGCCAGCAGCAGTTAACAAACAGTTAATCCCGGTCAGGTACCAGAGATCTTGACCCTGGTCGACTTCATTCGTGGTGGGGAAATCGATCAATAATTGCCGCCCAGCACTTCAACTCCTTCCAGGCCACGAGTCAGGGAATCCGCATCGCCCCCCTCATCCAGCTTGATCATCAGGCGGACTTCATTCGAAGAGTCTGCGTGCCGCAAGGCATCGTCATAGGAAATCTTGCCTTCCTTGTACATGCGGAACATGCACTTATCAAACGTGATCATGCCGTGGTGGCCAGAATCACGCATCACATTTTTCAGCTGATCGATCTCGCCTTTACGTATCAGGTCCTTGACCAGAGGTGTGGCCATCAGAACTTCAAAGGCAGCCCAACGCCTCGAGCCATCAATGGCCGGGATCAATTGCTGGGCTATGGTTGCTTTGAGATTGAAGGAAAGGTCCAGCAACAGTTGTTCACGATAATCTTCAGGGAAGAAATGCAGGATACGATCCAGTGCCTGGTTGGCATTGTTGGCGTGTAAGGTACACAACACCAGGTGGCCCGTCTCGGCGAAGGTAATCGCATGTTCCATGGCATCACGGGTACGCACCTCACCAATCATGATGACATCCGGTGCTTGTCGCAGGGTATTGCGCAGGGCCACTTCAAAAGATTCAGTATCTATGCCCACTTCGCGTTGAGTGATCAAACTTTTACCGTGCCGGTGCACGTACTCAACAGGGTCTTCGACCGTGATGATGTGGCCGGTCATACGTTGGTTACGATAACCTACCATGGCTGCCAGTGAAGTGGATTTGCCTGTACCGGTGGCACCTACAAACAGTACAATGCCACGTTTCTGCAAAGCCAGCTCGGCCATGACATCGGGGCAACCGAGTTCCTCAAATGTGGGAATTTTGCTTTCAATTCGACGACAGACCACACCAACGGCACCTTGCTGCATGAAAGCACTGACACGAAAACGCACTTCGCTACCCAGTGAATAAGCAAATTGGCACTCACTGGTCTGTATGAAGTCGTTTTTCTGCAGCTCACTCATCATGCTGTAAGCCACTGCGCGCGTATCCTCATCTGACAGCACATCGGTGGAGATGGGTTTGATTTTGCCATGCACCTTGATGCAGGGCGGCGCGTCTACGCATACGAACAGGTCTGAGCCCACCTCTTCATGAAGTTGCTTTAACCAGTTATCTACGGTGCTCATGTCGTTCTCCTACTGGAACATCTTCTTGTCTACAGCACGTTTCGCGGCTTCCTGCCGGGTAATGATGCCTCGACTACTCAAGGATTCCAGATGTTGGTCAAGTGTTTGCATACCGATGGCCTGACCGGTCTGGATAGCGGAGTACATCTGCGCAATCTTGTCCTCGCGGATGAGGTTGCGGATGGCCGGGTTGGCAATCATGATTTCCCAGGCTGCCACGCGGCCGCCACCAGTACGTTTCATCAGGGTTTGCGCAATAACCGCTCGCAGGGACTCGGATAGCATGGAGCGGACCATGGATTTCTCGCCGGCCGGGAATACGTCAATGATACGGTCTATGGTTTTGGCAGCAGAACTGGTGTGCAATGTGGAAAACACCAGGTGTCCCGTTTCAGCCGCAGTCAGTGCCAGCCGTATGGTTTCTATGTCACGCATTTCGCCGACCAGGACGATATCCGGGTCTTCACGCAGTGCAGCCCTCAAAGCCTGGTTGAAACCATGCGTATCGCGATGTATCTCGCGCTGGTTGATCAGGCAGCGTTTGCTTTTGTGCAAAAATTCGATAGGGTCTTCAATGGTCAGGATATGACCCTCAACATAGGAGTTGAGATGGTCAATCATGGCTGCCAGCGTGGTGGATTTGCCAGAACCGGTAGGCCCGGTTACCAACACCAGTCCTCGCGGAATATCGATGATTTCACGGAATATGGGGGGTGCGCCTATGTCTTCCAGCTTCCAGACCGCGTCAGGAATGGTACGGAAAGCGCCACCCAGTCCCCTGTCCTGATGAAAACAGTTCACACGGAAACGCGCCAGGCCCGATACCGCGTAAGAATAGTCCACTTCCAGATTGGCTTCGAAATCGCGACGCTGCTGGTCACTCATGGTGCTGTACAGCAACTCGGCCAATTGCGGCGTATCAATCGCGGGCAATGTCAGCCGTCGAATGTCCCCGTCCACCCGTATCATGGGCGGCAGGCCGGAAGACAAGTGCAAATCTGAAGCGTTATTTTTAACCGCAAAAGCCAATAGTTCTGCGATATCCATGATCTCTCCTTGATACTACCTGGTCAGGATACAATGCCGACTGGGATTACCCTACATCCTGTATGGTACCCCAAACCCAATTCGCCATACTCTACCTTAAAACAATGCATAGTCTTGCTGCAAGATGAATGACTTAAAGACCAAACTTCACACCGTGCGTGCAAGAATTGACTTGGCCACCCGGAACGCAGGGCGTCCGCCCGATTCCGTCGCCTTGTTGGCAGTCAGCAAGCGCCACTCCACTGACCGGATTCGCAGCCTGTATGCCGCAGGGCAACGACATTTTGGCGAGAATTATGTCCAGGAAGCTCTGCAAAAACAGCAACAATTGGTCGATCTGGACATCACCTGGCATTTCATTGGGCCCTTGCAATCCAACAAAACACGCGAGGTGGCGGAACATTTCAGCTGGGTACAAAGTGTCGATCGGGAAAAGCTCTTGCAACGCCTGTCGGATCAGCGACCCGAATCGCTGCCACCACTGAACATTTGCCTGCAGGTCAATATTGACCTGGAGCCACAGAAAGCCGGTGCCAGACCCGAAGAGATCACAGAGCTGGCTCGCCTGGCCAACACTTTGCGGGGTCTGAAGCTCAGAGGCCTGATGGCCATACCCAGTATCGCGTCAGTCGAACAACCAAACAGTAGCAGTTTAGCTAAAATGCGCCAGCTGTTCGAGGAATTACGTGCAGATGGCCTGGACCTCGATACATTGTCCATGGGCATGTCGGCTGATCTTGAATCAGCCATTCAGGCGGGCAGCAGCATGGTAAGGATCGGTACTGACTTGTTCGGACTACGATCGTAATATCTATGTAAGTGGTTCTGAATAATTCATCCATGAATTTTCCGAGTGCGCCAAACAAAATTGCGCCCAAAACGGCAATTATTGATTGGCTTCATTTTCAATGATTGACCATCATCGAATATATTGGCAGGTCCGTATACCAAAGAAACTAATCATATAAGTAACAGGGACTTATTTATGAAAATAGCATTTATTGGTGGTGGCAATATGGCCAGCGCCCTAATCAGTGGATTGCTGCGCAAGCCAAAAACTGGCCTGCATATTCGCGTTGCAGACCCTGATGAACAGGCGCGCAATCGTCTGCGTTCAGACTACGCGGTGGAGACTTTTGCCAACGCAGCTGAAGCGGTAGGTGATGCCGATGTGATTGTATTGGCCATCAAGCCCCAGGTCATGAATCGGGTTTTGCCGGAGATACGGAGTCTGATATTACCCACGCAGTTGATACTTTCCGTCGCGGCCGGCACCACGATTGCCCACATCAGCAGCCAATTGAACCCCGACCAGGCGGTGATCCGCTGCATGCCCAATACGCCCGCTTTGATCGGCGCGGGAATAGCCGGATTGTGCGCCAGCGCCCACTGCCGGTCGCATCACCGCAAACAGGCAGAATTGATTCTTGCTGCTTCCGGCGATACGGTCTGGATAGAAGATGAAATGCTGATGGACGCGGTTACCGCTATTTCCGGCAGCGGCCCGGCCTACTTCTTCCTGCTGACTGAAGCGCTGGCCCAGGCAGGTGAGGCAATGGGCCTGCCTGCTGCTGTCGCGCGCCAACTGGCAAGCAAAACCTGCGTAGGTGCCGGCGCCATGTTGGCGCAAGCCCCAGAAGGCCCCGAAGAGTTGCGTAAGCGTGTGACTTCTCCTGGCGGAACCACCCAGGCCGCACTGGAGGCCTTCGAGCAGGGTGGCTTACGCCAGCTGGTAGTTCAGGCTACACAGGCTGCCGAGCAACGTGGCAAGGAGTTGTCGCAAGCAACATGAACCTATCACCCGGCAATGCTTTTACTTATCTGATCGGCACATTGATAGACCTGTTTATTGCGGCCGTACTATTACGCCTGTTATTGCAATGGGTACGGGCAGATTTCTACAATCCCTTGTCGCAATTCCTGGTCAAGCTGACAAACCCTGCCATCATTCCACTGCGGCGCGTGATTCCGGCTGTAGGCCGGCTGGATACTGCATCCGTGGTTTTAATGCTGGTGCTGGAAATTTTCGGCGTGTGGCTGGTCAGCCAACTCAGTTCACAAACAGTGGGCTGGACCCAGATTGTCCCCTTCGCTGTTAGAAAATTGTGCATGACACTGCTCATGACCTATTTCTTCCTGATCATCGCCTCAGTCATCCTGAGCTGGATCGGACAAAACCTGCGCCATCCCTTTGTACCCCTGCTCTATCAACTGACCGAGCCTGTACTCAGGCCCATACGCCGGGTGATACCACCCATCGCAGGCATTGACCTGTCGGCTTTGTTTGCGCTCATTGCCATACATTTTCTGATTCGTCTGCTAGGATGGTGAAGAAACTTGCAGATGCTGCCAGCCGGGCCACGGCCTTTTCCCAAAGCATCTGTTTACCTGATTCAGTGCCCGACCAGCCAGGAGGTGAAAGATGAAGCGCTTGAGCTATATCACTGCAGTTGTCCTGATGTTCGCCTGTACTCCATTGGCGGCACAACAATCGCAGGATTTCGGCAACTACACGATTCACTACAACGTGATCAATGCCAACTTGATACCTGCACAGGTTGCACAGGGTTATGGCATCAAGCGATCTTCCAGCCGGGCACTGGTCAACATAACGGTTATGGACATGTCCGGCGGTGAGCCAGGCGAACCAGTTCAGGCAAAAATCGTGACCCAGGCGATCAACCTGAGCGGGCAACGGCGGGATGTGGAGATGCGGGAAATTTCTGAACCCGAAGGTGGCCTGTACTACATTGGCGAAATGCCCATACACAACATGGAAAACTACAACTTCAAAGTCAGCGCTCTAGTGCCTGGTGAAGCCAAGCCATTCAATCTGGAATTCCGCCAGCAGTTCTACACCGAATAGTAAATTATGGCTCTGAATAATTCATCCATGAATTATCAGAGTACGCCAAACAAAAAGTGTGCCAATGAAATTAATGGGTGCTTGGCTTCATTTTCAATGATATTAAATCATTGAAAATGTTGGCACGTCCCTGTGCCAAATAGGCTCTGAATAATTCAGGGGTAGAGGCGCAATTCGCGCCATTCGTTATCCTGCTGAACATAACGGAATCGGTCGTGCAGGCGAAATTCCCGGCCATGCCAGAATTCGACCACATCCGGTTTCAAACGAAAACCACTCCAATATTCCGGCCTGGGCACCTCAGAGCCGGCAAACTTCTGTTCAAATTCAGTCACGCGTTGCAACAATAACTCTCGACTTTCCAGCGGCCTGGACTGCAAGGATGCCCAGGCACCGATCTGGCTGCCACGGTCGCGTGTTGAATAATAGGCATCGGCTTCTTCATCCGATACCTGCTCAATATCGCCTTGCAGCTGCACCTGACAGTAGCTGGACTTCCAGAAAAACGTCGCAGCTGCATGCGGGCTGCTGCGCAACTGCTGTCCCTTGAAGCTTTCCAGGTTGGTAAAGAATACAAAGCCGTCCGCATCCAGGGCCTTGAGCAAAACGGTACGGGTACTGAGTCTGGCCGCGCCATCGGAGGTGGCCAGCACCATGGCGGTGGGCTCCACTTCACCGGCCAGCCGCGCTTCGTGTAATGCCCGATTAAAGCGTTGAATAATGGCCTCACTCATGGGCAAGAGGGACATAATCAGCTACTCATTTTGGACTGGCGATGTGTTATTCCGGTTTCGCAGCAGCTTTGCGTTCACGAGCCGCTTTGGCCTGAGGCAAGGTGCGTAACCAGATCAGCCATACCACCAGGGCATCCATGATAATCAGCGCCTGCCACAGGTATAAATGGAACCACTCGAAAGCGACCTGATTCCATTGACCCAGGTAAAACAGGCTGACAATGCGGATTATGTTCAGACCCTGGATGGCAAAGAATCCGAAGAACAAACCAATGAACTTGTTTTTAAGAGGTGCCGGAAATGCAAACAAGGCTGAGAACAATATGATCATGGCCTCTACGCCATTGCAGCCTCTCTCGATGCGCACACCAAAACCGGTTTCCTTGTCACGTATGACATTGGAAAACGCCACCACTCCATCATCAAAGAATTTGATCAGCCAGACACTGAAATCCGCAACAGCCGATGTAAATGGCAGGATGACGTGCTGTTCTACCGGCTGTAGAATTTCCAGCGTGAACAAGCCAACCAGCAGCACTGTGAAT
>JBBKVS010000120.1:0-16820 GCA_037968555.1 Lysobacterales bacterium
ACTGTTACTTTTGGGGCTTGTTTAAACCCTTTGGGCACTACCATCATCAAACAACGGAAATCAATTGAATTTACGCACCTCGGGAGAAAAGAAATGCGCGCAATTGCCACAGGATTAATGGCCATACTCGTCAGCTCCAGCCTGACTTTGATGGCGGCAGAGCGGGAAACGGAGACATTCAGTTACGAACTGGCAAAAGGTGGCCGGATCAGTCTGGAAAACGTCAACGGTAACGTCAAGATCACTGGTGGTTCAGGCAGCAAAGTCGATATAACCGCAGAAAAACGTGCTGACAACGCCGAGGACCTGGCGAAACTGAAAGTAAAGATCAAGGCCGATACCGATGCCATCTACATTGAAACCGTTCATGAAAAGTCGGAAAGCCGCTGGTTTGGCAGTAACAACAGTGGTGAGGTGAGCTATACCCTGACAGTTCCAGCTTGGGCCAACCTGGACACCATCAGCACCGTCAATGGCGAAGTGGACATTGCGGGTGTGTCCGGCACGGTCAATGCCGAGAGTGTCAACGGCAATCTCGAGTTGGTTAACCTGGCGGGTGACACCAGTCTCGAAACTACCAACGGCAGCATTGATGCCAGTTTCGATCAATTGCAAGGCTCCCAACGCGTGAATGTCGACACCGTTAATGGCCGCATTACCTTGCACCTTCCGGGTAACAGCAGCTGTAGAGTAAGTGCAGAAACCCTGAATGGTGGCATCGATGCCAAAGATTTTGATCTGAATGTGGAAAAAGGTGGTTTTGTGGGTAAAGACCTCAACGGCATCATTGGCAGTGGCGAGGCACGAGTAGATCTGGATACCGTAAACGGCGGAATCCGCATCCGAAAGATTTAGTCATACATTCAGGGAACCCCTGATTAATTCTGCATCAACGCCTACTGCCGGCGTTTGTTCCCAGGCATTCATTGAGGAATTTGAAGTTGCTGCTGGTTTTTCTGTTCTCGTCTGATATATCATAAGAATATCAAGTCCTGAAACGTGAAAAATCAGAGTAAGCCAAATTATGAATAATCCCGTCTGGCGGGGTGTTTTCCCTGCACTTACCAGCAAGTTCACCGTAGATGACCAACTTGACTGGTCTGCCATGGACCAACATTTGGCCTTCCAGGTCGACGCCGGTGTGCACGGTTTGATCGTTTTGGGCTCGCTGGGCGAAAACGCCACCCTCAGCGATGAAGAAAAGCTCGAAACCGTACGTTTTTTTGCCAAACGCGAACGAAAGGACTTGCCCCTGATCGTTTGCATTGCTGAATGTTCTACCCGGCGCGCGAAGGAGTTTGCCAAGCAGGCTGAGAATCTCGGTGCTGATGGCTTCATGCTGTTGCCACCCATGCGTTACCCCAGCGACAAGCGCGAAACCCTGGCCTATTTGAATGCTGTGGCTGTAGCCACAGACCTGCCCATCATGCTGTACAACAATCCGGTGGCTTATGGCACGGATTTGACTGCTGAAGACTTTGATCGACTGGCGGATCAGTCGCGTTTTGTCGCCATCAAGGAGTCTTCAGCTGACACTCGCCGTATTCCGGAAATTCGTCGCCTGACGGGTGATCGCTACTCCATTTTTTGCGGTGTTGATGACCTGGCGCTGGAAAGTTTTGCACTGGGTGCCAATGGTTGGGTGGCCGGTCTGGTGGTGGCGTTTCCGCGTGAAACAGTACGATTGTGGGAGCTGGTACAGGCGGGACTATGGGATCAGGCGCGTGAGCTATATGAATGGTTTCTGCCTCTGCTGCATCTCGATATCGGTCCCAAGTTCGTACAGCAAATCAAACTGGTAGAAGCCTTGATGGGCGTAGGCAGCGCGCGGGTGCGGGCGCCACGTTTGCAGCTGGCAGAAAAGGACGCCACCCGGGTTGAAGAAATCCTGCAACAGGCTTTGGCCAGTCGACCGGTATTTTAGGCTACATGTATTCCAGGCGTCCGGTATACCAGGCATTGAATCCAGCTATGAATAATCTGAACCCGTGAACACCAATGCCGAACACACTGTTTCCAGCCTGGCGCAACAGGCTTATGAGTTATTGGAAGAAAAGCTGGTAACCCTGCAGTTGCCTCCGGGTGCGCTGGTTTCGGAAGGTGAGTTGATTGAAATGACGGGCATCGGTCGCACACCCGTGCGTGAGGCCATTCAACGCCTGGCCAACCAGGAACTGTTCCAGGTCATTCCACGCAAGGGGTTGCTGGTTACACCGGTCAGTCGTACCGGCATGCTGCATATACTCGAAGCCCGCAAACCATTGGAGCGCCTGGTGGTGCATAGAGCTGCGCTCAATGCCCGCGATGAACAACGCAGCAGCCTTTCGGCCATTGCCCGTGACCTGGCGTTGGTGCATGAGAAGCTGGATGATTTCCTGCGCCTGGATTACGAGCTCGACCAGCTGGTCGATGAATGTGCCAACAACCCATTTGCCACTGCAGCTTTGGCTCCGTTTCGCAGTCACAGTCGTCGCTTCTGGTATTTTCATCGACAGCAGGTCAGGCTGGCTGATGCGATAACAGCCCATGCTTCTTTGGCGCGATTGATAGCCCGGCGCGACGCCACCGGCGCCGAAAAAGCATCCGATGCCACCATTGCCGTGTTGGAGCGGCTGGTGGGTGGCATTGACCGCTTCAGCTGAGCTTGTTGGCCATGATTAACAAGTACCGATTAAAACAAATGAGTAGGTAGCGTGACCCAGCAAAAACCTCATTGCATTGTGATTGGCGCCGGCATTGTCGGCGCATCCTGTGCCTGGCATCTGCAGCAGCGCGGTGCCCAAGTCACCGTGATTGATTCGGTGCAGCCCGGACAAGCGACCAGTTTTGGTAATGCCGGTTGTATTTCAACTTCATCGATTTATCCTTTCTCCTATCCCGGCGCCATCAAACAGGTGCCGGGCTGGTTACTCGATCCGCTGGGTCCCATGTGCATACGCTGGCCCGACTTACCTGCTTTGTTGCCCTGGTTCTGGCGCTTCTGGCGCGAAGGTAACGCACAGCGCGTGCAGGAAGTTTCTGCTGCCCAATACCAATTGATGCGCTCCGTAAACGCGGATTATGACGCCATCCTCAAAGCCACCCACAGTGAATCATTGCGCGACTCGAAAGGCCTGATCTTGCTCTACAGCGACCAGGCCGAGTTCGATGAAGATCGCTGGCGCTACGACATCAAGGATCAGTACAAGCTGCCCTGGTCACGGCTGAGTCATGCCGAACTGCACGACCTCGAACCGGATGTGAAACTGACCAAGGAAGGCGTTGCCATCATGGACCACAGTTGGCAGCATTTGCTGTCGCCGGCCGATGTGACGCGGAACATTGCCGAAGCCGCATTTGCTGATGGCGCTGAATGGCTGAACGACCGTGTTAGCCAGGTCCATTCCGATGCCAATGGAACCGTGGTCAAAACCCAGAGTGGAAAAACCATCAATGGTGACTACCTGGTGCTGGCCACCGGAGTGTGGACCAACGCCCTGCTGCAACAGCTGGGCCATTGCGTCCCATTGACCGCCAAGCGCGGTTACCACAGCATGCTGGCACAGCCCAATGTGCAGCTGTCCCACCCCCTGATGCAGATCAAGGAATACATCGTGATGACACCCATGCGCGATGGTTTGCGCGTGGCGGGTACAGCGGAATTTGCCCACATCGATGCGCCACCGGATTACCGCCGTGCCAAGGCCTTGTTGCAGCATGCACAGCGGTTTCTTCCCGGCCTGAAAGGTGAGTCTGTTACTGAATGGATGGGGCAACGACCCATGCTGCCCGATTCCATTCCGGTATTGGGGCATTTGCCGGGTTACGATCGTGTGCTGTGCGCCTTTGGACATGGCCATTACGGCATTACGCAGGGCCCTACGTCTGGCCGCATCATCTCCGACCTGGTATTCGGTCAGAAGCCGCATGTGGATCTCCAGCCCTTTTCCATCACACGCTTTGGCAGACAAAAAAGCTGATGCAACCTAACAAGGCACACGAGTTCGACTGCATTGACGCGCATACCTGCGGCAACCCGGTCCGGTTGCTAGTGTCGGGCGGGCCTGAACTGCAAGGCGACAGCATGGCGGCCAAGCGGCAGCACTTTCTGCGCGATTTCGACTGGATACGCACGGCGCTGATGTTTGAGCCACGCGGTCACGCCATGATGTCGGGCAGCATTCTCTATCCCAGCACACGCGTGGATTGCGATATCGGCGTTTTGTTTATTGAAACCTCAGGCTGCCTGCCCATGTGCGGCCATGGCACCATTGGCACGGTGACCATCGCCATTGAACAAGGCCTGGCCACGCCACGTGAGCCTGGCCTGCTGGTGCTTGAGACGCCAGCCGGTAAAGTGGAAGCCCGCTACCAGCAGGAGAATGGAAAAGTTAAGTCGGTACGGCTGACCAATATTCCATCTTACCTGCACGCGGAAGGGCTGGAAGTGGATTGCCCTGAACTGGGCGGAGTGCTGCGCGTGGATGTGGCTTACGGCGGTAATTTCTATGCCATCGTCGAGCCCCAGGCCATTTACCAGGATCTGAGTGAATTGAGCGCAGGCGATATCATTCGTATCAGTCCTTTAGTGCGTGAGCGGCTGAACCAGCGTTACCATTTTGTGCATCCGCAGGAACGAAGCATCAACGGTCTCAGCCACCTGCTGTGGGCCGGCAAGGCCATCAAGCCGGATTCCCATGCCCGAAACGCCGTGTTCTATGGCGACCAGGCCATCGACCGTTCTCCTTGTGGCACGGGTACATCAGCCCGTATGGCCCAGCTGGCTGCCCGTGGTGAATTGAAACCCGGTGATAACTTTGTGCACGAATCCTATATCGGCAGTCAATTTACCGGCCGGGTTGAGGCGGCCACCACAGTAGGCGATTACAAGGCGATTATTCCCAGTATTGAAGGTTGGGCCCGCATCTATGGCCGCAATCGCATCACCGTTGACCCGCAGGACGATCCGTATTGGCAAGGCTTCCTGGTCAGTTGATGTCGACACTCATCAAGACCCTGGATTACCACACCGCCGGCGAGCCGCTGCGCATCATCACTTCCGGTCTCCCGGAAATACCTGGCGACAGTATGCTGGCCAAGCGTCGCTATATGGCCGATGAACTGGACGACTACCGCAAACTGTTGCTGCGGGAACCGCGCGGTCATGCCGATATGTATGGCGCGGTACTAACCGAGGCAGTCAGCAGCAACGGCGATACCGGTGTGCTGTTTCTGCATAACGGTGGCTACAGCACCATGTGTGGCCATGCCATCATCGCCCTGGTAACGGCTGCTATCGAGCAGCAGTCGTTCGCCATCGTCAATCCGGATGCGGTTCGTATCGATACGCCTGCAGGACAGGTTGTCGCCAAAGCAATTCTGGCAGCCGATGGACGGGTGCAGGAAGTCTCGTTTTTGAATGTGCCCTCGTTTGTATTGGAGCCTGAGTATTCAGTGCAGGTGGATGGCAGGGCAGTGGATATGACCATCGCCTATGGCGGTGCTTTCTATGCCTACATCGATGCTGGCGTGCACGGTTTTGAATTGTTACCAAATGAGGCATCCCGGCTGGTAGCTTTTGGCCAGAAAATCAAAACTGAGGTCGCAAGTCATTATCAAATCAAACACCCGGAGGGTGATGCGGACCTGAATTTTCTGTACGGCTGCATCTTTGTCCGGCCAGGAGAAAAGGCGGGTCATTCACGCAATGCTTGCGTGTTCGCCGATGGCCAGCTGGATCGCAGTCCCACCGGCAGCGGCGTCAGCGGCCGGGCTGCCATACACTGGTCACGGGGTGAGCTACAGCTCGGTGAAAGCCTGGAAATTGAAAGCATTATCGGCACACGCTTTCGTGTGCGTTGTGCTGAAGCAACAACCGTTGGTGGGCTGCCTGCCATCATTCCCGAAGTCACGGGTTGCGCATCGTTGACCGGCACGCATCAGTTTGTGCTGGATGAACGGGATCCATTGCCGAAGGGTTTTCTGCTGGGCTGAAGTACACGGACTCAAGCAAAAGAATCCGCCACACCAATCAACCTACGACCGCACAACTGGAGAAACAGATCATGGTTTTACGCCGGATAACGGAACTTATACTGGTCTTGGTGCTGGCCTGGTCCTTACCTTGTGCCAGCGTGCTGGCAGCCGATGACAGTCAAGCCTTCAAAAAAATCTATCAGCAGGAGTGGGCATTCCGTCTGAAGGAATTTCCCATGATGGCCACGGCTACCGGGAATAATGATTACGCCGACCAGCTTGGCCACGTCAGCGAGGCCGATCAGAAACGCCGTTACGAATACTGGGGCGATGTGCAGCAGCAACTATCCAAACTTTCCTGTGAGCGTTTGTCACATGAAGACTGCATCAACTTCCGTTTGTACCAGAAACAAATCAGCGATTATCGCGCCGATTATGAAACCAAGGCCTATTTGATCCCCTTCAACAGCGACTGGGGCTTCTACATGGAGTGGGGTCGCCTACCTTCAGATACCAACTTCAGCACGGCAAAGGATTTCAACAGTTACCTCTCCAGGCTGGAACAGATGGGTCCGGTCATGGACGAGTATATAGTTCTCATGCGTACCGGTATCGAACTGGGCATCACCCAGCCAAAAGTGATTCTGGCGGGCAGGGATGAGCCCATGCGCACCCAACTGGTTGATCGCGTAGACGCCAGCCCGTTTTTCGCACCATTCATGAGTATGCCCAATACCATCCCCAGCCAGGCCCAGGCAGCCCTGCTGGCACGTGCCCAGCAAGTGATATCCGAATCAGTGATACCGGCTTATCGACGCCTGTTTGATTTCTTTCACAAGGAATACATGCCTGCCGCCCGTGAATCGCTGGGGGCTTTCCAGTTGCCAGAAGGTGAGCGGTTTTACCAGGCTGCGATCCGTCGCTATGCAACGGTAGACCTGAGCCCTCAGGAAATCCACGACATTGGTCTGAGTGAAGTCGCCCGCATTCGAACGGAAATGGATGACATCATCCAGCAGCTGGAGTTTGCCGGTGATTTCCCTGCCTTCCTGGAGTTTCTGCGCACGGACGAGCAGTTTTACGCTCGCACGCCACGCGAGCTCTTGGCCACAGCGTCTTACTACGCCAAAAAAATAGACGGCCGATTGCCCATGTTGTTTGGCCATATGCCGCGCCAGCCTTACGGTGTGGCTCCCGTGCCCGATGAAATCGCACCTTTCTACACCGGCGGTCGTTATGTCCCTGCTCCACTGGAAGCGCATCGCGGTGGCTATTACTGGGTCAACACCTTTCAGTTGGAAAGCCGCCCGCTGTATAACATTCCGGCTTTGACCCTGCACGAAGGTGCGCCCGGCCACCACACACAAGGCGCCCTGGCACAGGAACTGCAGGGTCAGCCGGAGTTCCGGCGCAACGATTACATTTCGGCCTATGGCGAAGGTTGGGGCCTGTATTCAGAAAAGCTTGGCGTGGAGATGGATATTTACGAAACGCCTTATGAGCATTTCGGTCGCCTGAGTTACGAAATGTGGCGCGCTTGCCGGCTGGTGATCGACACCGGGATTCATTCCATGGGCTGGACCCGCGAACAGGCCCTGGACTACCTGGCTTCGAATACGGCGCTATCCGTGCACGAAGTCACAACCGAGATTGATCGCTATATTTCCTGGCCCGGCCAGGCCCTGAGTTACAAACTGGGCGAGTACACTCTGTGGAACCTTAGGCGGGAAGCGGAGTCTGCTTTGGGTGAGGCCTTTGACGTAAGGGCCTTCCATGATTTCGTGCTCGGCCTGGGATCGGTCACTCTGGACATTCTGCAGGATGAAGTGCGGGCCTGGGTTGCCAGCCAGCAAACCGGCAAAGCCGCCGGTTAGTCAGCCATGCTTCAAGCCCAGTATTGAAACGACCCGGCGGATTCGACGGGGCCGGGAATTAGACTTATGATCCACGGCCTGAAAATTGAGTTTAAGAAAAAAACAAGTCATATACACAGGAGATATTGATGAAACAGTTTTTCAAACAAAGCACTGTAACGGCAGCCATGGTCTTGCTGCTGACTGCGATTTCGCTGCAATCAGCCATGGCCGAAACCGCCCGTACACCTTCGCCTGAGGGTGCCACAGTCAGTATCAGCAACATCAAGGATGGCGATGTATTGCCAGCTACTTTCGTAGTCAAATTTGCGGTCACTGGCATGGATGTTGTTCCGGCCGGAGAAAATAAACCCAATACGGGTCACCATCATCTCTTGATCGACGTTGATTCAATCTCCAGTGCCAGTTTGCCACTGCCGGCTACCGACAACATCATTCATTATGGCGCCGGGCAGACCGAAACGGAAATCACACTAAAAGAAGGCAAGCACACGCTGCAATTGATGTTTGCGGATTACATGCACGTCCCCTTTAACCCGGTTGTCATGTCCAAGCAAATTGACATTACCGTGGTTGATGAGAGCAAAGAGAAGAAAGCCAAGAAGTAAGGCCAGAGACCAGCCAACCCTTGCGGCTGGCTGGTTCACGCTGATTATCTAGGGCAGCCGAGCCTGCCCCAGGTTGTTGGTGTCGGTGCCAAACCACAGACTGTTGCGTGCCTCGTCATAGACCATATGACGCACCGCGCCACCACCTGAAGGTATAGGCGCACTGACAAAAAAACTTTCCGTTACGGGGTCAAAACCCACCAGTTGGTTGGGCTGCACTCGTGTCTCGACAAACCAGATACGGTCTTTGGCATCCACCGCCATGGCGTAAGGACCGGAATTGTTGCCGCTGGGGTTCTGCCATTCCTTGATGTTGCCGGAAGCCGGGTTGTAGACACCCAGGTAACCGCCGGTGTAATCCACATACCAAACCCGGTCGTCGCTGCTCACTGCAATGCGTCGGGGCCTGGCGTTTTCGCGCGGCAAGGGGATTTCCGTTAGTTCCAGCGTTTCCGGGTTAACGGTCGCCAGCGCATGGGTTCCCAGCAAGGCTACCCAGGGACGGCCAGTGGAATCCAGTTCGATGCCATAAGGCCGGGCTTTTTTGGTTGTCAACGGCACCAGTTTAATTTCACCAGACCGCTGGTTCAGGCGCCCGATGTAATTGCCCCATTGCACCGTGAACCAGATTTCGCCCTGGCCGTTGAATACCAGTGTATGCGGGTCTTTGGCGTCAGCTTCCGGCATGGGATATTGCTGCAAGGCGCCGGTCTCGGGGTCCATCTGGCCTATCCAGCCCTTCAGGTTGCCCGCTATCCACAAGGATTCATCTTCAGCCACGATCAAATTGTGCGGCCCGGTACCGGGCGGCAATTCCAGGCGTTTGAACTGCTTGGTATCGGGGTCGAAATGTGCCACGTAGTGCCCACCCTGACCAACCAGCCAGATACTGCCATCGGGTGCCACGTCCGGATCCCTGGGGCGTGTGTCAGGCCAGGGCACGGCCCATTCGTTGATGCTGATGGTTATATCATCGTTGGCTTGCAAGGCTGCAGGCCCTGCAACCAGAACACCCAGAAACAGGCAAACATTCAAAAGCAAAGACTTCATATTCACTCTCCATTGCTCAGGATACGGGCCCTTGGGAAATTGCCCGTGTCATGGGAACTATCAGTATAATTGTTGTGGTGTTCTTTTTATTAATGAAACATACAAGTCGTTCAACCAGACTCCCTGGTTGCTACGCATCAGGGTTCCCTCGTTGGCACTCGGCACTGGTTAACTAAAACATCTAACTCAACGGTCTAATTCACACATGAAAATCAGCAAAAATTCGGCAGTCAGTTTTCATTACACCCTTAAAAATGCGCAGGGCGAGCAGCTGGAATCATCCCGCGAAGGCGATGCGATGACTTACCTGCATGGTTCTGGAAATATTATTCCGGGCCTGGAAAAGGCCATGGAGGGAAAAACTCAAGGGGAGAGCTTTGAAGTGACCGTACAACCCGCCGAAGCTTATGGTGAACGCAAACCGGCCAATATCCAGCGTGTGTCGGCCAAGCACTTCCCCAATGCCAAGGCGCTGAAACCCGGTCAGGTACTTGGCCTGCAAACCAAACAGGGTCCGGTACAGGTAACTGTGGTGAAAGTGGGCCGTTTCAATGTGGATGTGGATGCCAATCATCCTTTGGCCGGACAGACGCTGACTTTTGAGGTGGAAGTAACAGAAGTGCGCGACGCCACGGGCGAAGAAAAAGACCACGGCCATGTGCACGGGCCGGGTGGTCACCACCACTGATAGGTTGCCCCGGGCCGCTACAGAAAATTGACAAAAAGAACGGGCGCACTGGCAAAGGGCCAGTCTGCCCGACTCCCTAGTGGCCTGTCCTCTGCACCATTTTGCGCATTTCATCCAAATTGCGAATCCGTACCTCCTTGCGATTCACCTGCAACAATCCGGATTTCTGGAAACGCGCCAGCACGCGGCTGACCGTTTCTGTCGCAAGGCGCAGGAAGCTGGCGATATCCCGGCGTGACATGGCCAATATGAATTCGGTTTCTGAATAACCCCTGCGGGCGAATCTTTCAGAAAGTGACAGCAGGAACAAGGCAATCCGTTGGTCAGCGGTCAAATCGCCGGCAATGGTTTCCAGTTCGCTGATGCGGTGGCTCATAACGCGGAACAGCTCATTCTGCAGTCCGGGCATTTGCCGGGCCATGCCTGTAACAGACTCAAAAGTGAGGCTGCAGACTGTGCTGGTATTGAGCGCCACGATGTTCGAGATGTGAGTAATGGAATGGATAGCATCCAAGCCTATGATCTCTCCTGGCAGGTAGAAACCCAATACCTGCTCCTGGCCATCCTTGCCGATCACGTAACTTTTGAAGCAACCTGCTCGCACTGAGGCCACTGAGCGGAACTCGTCTCCTGTACGAAACAGGTGTTCACCGGCCTGGATGGGACGTGAGCGGTTGACGATTTGTTCAAATCGTCCGACCTCCTCGGGGCTGAGGCTGCGTGGCAGGCACAACTCACCCAGTGAACAGCGGCTGCACGCTACCTGTGTGCGGCCCGTTGGGGTTCTGAAATCCTGTATAACGCTGCTTGCTGAGTTTGCCATCAGCTACTCTCCAATTACGCTTTATGGACTCAGTATAAAGAAGAAGACAGTTAAGAGGCTGCCTATCGCTCATAAATACTCTTACATAGCTCGCATCAAGGGCTGAAAAACCCTCAGCCATCCCAAGACTGGCAGCGCTGGCTCCGTCAGATCACACGGGAGAATCGTTGCTGGTTGCTGGCTGCTCCTTGCAGGTATTGATCAAACACCATTGCCACGTGGCGTAACAGCAGGCGGCCGGCCGGAGTGACCTGCAGCCCGTCTTCATCCAGCTCGATCAGGCCATCAGCTGCCTGCAGTTCCAGCTGGTGAATTTCCAGGGCAAAGTAATCATTGAAGTCCAGGCCGTAGCGATTTTCGTATTCACTGAAATCCAACTGGCCCTGGCACATGATGGAATCAATCAGTGATTGTCTCAACAAGTCTTCCGGGCTGAGGCTCAGACCTCGCCAGATCGGTAGCTCACCTGCATCGACAGCAGCAGACCAGCTCGCTATGTCTTTGCGATTCTGTGCAAAGCAGTCGCCAATTTTACCTATGGCGCTGGCACCCAGACCGATCAGGTCGCACTCGGAACGGGTTGAGTAGCCCTGGAAGTTGCGGTGCAGATGACCGGCTTGTTGTGCCTGGCTCAGTTCATCTTCGGGCAAGGCAAAGTGATCCATGCCGATGTAAATATAGCCCGCTGCAGTCAAATTCTGGATGGTCAATTCCATCAGCTCCAGCCGAGTCTCCGCACTGGGTAATTCCGCTTCTTTGATCATCCTTTGCGAACGGAAAATATGCGGCATGTGGGCATAGTTATATACCGCCAGCCTGTCAGGCCGGGCTTGTGTGACCAGGTCCAGGGTGTCGGTAAAGCTGCTTGGGGTTTGTTTGGGTAATCCGTAAATCAGGTCAATAGACACGGAATTGAATCCTTGCTGACGCGCAACTTCCACCAAATGCAGGGTAGCCTGTGTATCCTGCACGCGGTTAACGGCCTGCTGTACCTCCGGATCCGTATCCTGCACGCCCAGGCTGATGCGGTTGAAGCCCAGGTTTGCCAGGCACTGCAGTCTGGCCTCATCCACTGTCCTCGGGTCTATCTCAATGGAAAACTCACGTTCTGCACTGGTGTCCAGCGGAAAACCCCCGCGCAGCCAGCTCATCAATTGCTCCAACTGGATATCATCAAAAAAGGTCGGCGTACCGCCACCAAAATGCAGTTGGGTCACCTTGCGATCTGAATCGAACAAGCTGGCCTGTCTGTCGATCTCTCGTGACAAATGCTGCAGGTATTCAATTCCGTGAGTAGCATTGCGAGTCACTTTCTTGGTGCAGCCACAGTAATAACAAAGCGAGTGGCAGAACGGCAGGTGTACATAAAGGGACAGCGGCGCCGGAATCAGTTCGTCATTGCTCATGGCAACGTGAGTCTGGTAATGCCGGGTATCAAAACCCTCGTGAAACTGCATGGCAGTTGGGTAGGACGTGTATCTCGGCCCGGATACATCGTAGCGACGGATCAGGTCCGCATCAAAGCGAACACTCGAGCGATGGTTGGTAATTGCTTGCATTGTTATTCGACCAGTCATTGAATCAATTCGTGAAGGCTACGCCAATGACGGGATTGAGAAATTGACAAGCGTCAACTGCACGCCAATGCAGCCAGCGCAGGCAACCTGAGCAATTCCACATGGCCTGATCCAGGTCATTTAAGCCAGTGGGATGGGCGACTAGAATGATTCCATCGATGAGACGCTAATGCGAAAATTCGATGGACCAGGATCTGACTCTCCAGGCCTGGAAATGAATTGGCCGGCCATAAGCCGGCCATTTTTTTTGGCCCGCTCTGAATAATTCATGAATGAATTATTCAGAGGTTCGTTATGTCATTCGCCCCGATAAATGCAGCCTGCATTGCAGGTTTCCTGTACGCAGACTTTGGACAGCAAAGTTAAATCCGGTTTAAGGCGTTGCCAGATCCAACGCGCCAGATTTTCGCTGGTGGGATTCTCCAGACCTTCGATTTCGTTCAGGTAGTGGTGATCAAGCTGATCGTACAAGGGCTGGAATATGGCCCGCAGCTCGGCGAAATCCATCACCCAACCGCTGTCTTCACCCACCTCACCGCTGACGTGGATTTCGATGCGAAAGGAGTGTCCGTGTATGCGGGCACATTTGTGCCCAGCCGGTACGTTGGGCAGGTGGTGAGCTGCTTCCACCTGGAATACTTTGAAGATGTCCATCGGCGGATTGTGCCCATCCCACCGGCCTGAAGCAAATTCAATCCGGGTTGGTCAGCATTTAACGTTTGCTGCGAAAACCGGTTTTTTCGTGAGAGCCATCACAGAATGGTTTGTTGGCAGATTGTCCGCAGCGACACAAAGCACCACGTATCTTGGTGCAGTCCTGGCCTATGCTGTTGTGCAAGCGCAGACGGCCACGGAAAGTCACTGGCCCATCCTTGTTGCATGACAAAGTGATTTTAGTCGGTCGGTCAGAAGCTGCAGCATCGGATATTTCCTGCATGCGCCCCGAGTGGAGGAATTCGGCATCCAGGTGCTGGCCATCGCAGTTCGGTCTGTTTTTTGATTTGCCACAACGACACAGGTCTATGTGGTTGGCGTAGGTAACTTTGCCTTCCTCGCTGACCAGGGTCAGATTGCCCGTGATACGCAAGGGGCCCGCGCTGGTGATCAATGCTTCATTGGGAATTTCCAGCAAACGTGGCTGGGCGTCCACTTTTTGCCGTTCCTTGAACCATCGGTCCAGGGCTTTAGCTGTGGTCGAAAGCTGATGACCGCCTTGTGACTCACCAGACTTGGCAGAATCGTCCATGAAAGCAACAAATGTGCTGCTGACTTCCGATCCGCGCGGAATTTTGTCGTGTAACGAGGACTCTGGTAGGTCCTCCGGAACCACCTTGGCAGTGGTTTTGGAAGTGTCGTCCATTGATTATTGCTCCAGGAAATCCGTTTCCTGAATATACTGTAGCACCGAAATTCATCACTTGTGAATAAAATTATGAAAAACGACCTGATGAAGCTACTGCTGCTCTCTGCACTTTTGGTTTTTATTCCAGGCGCCAGTTTATTGGCCACGCCGGAATTATCGCCCGATCGTGACCGCGGTGAAGGTCCTTTTCCGCGACTGATACTGCGCGGCGTCAATCTGATCAATGGCGAAGGTGCTCCACCCCTGGGGCCGGTTGATATTGTTATCGAAGGCAATCGCATTACGTCAATCCACAATGTCGGTAACCCTGGCGTACCGATCAAGGCGGAGAACCGGCCAGTAGAGCAAGCCGGGGATAAAGTGCTGGAATTGCAGGGTCATTACGTGATGCCGGGTTTTATCGACATGCATGGGCATTTTGGTACGGATGACCAGGGTGTTCCCGCCGATTATGTAGCCAAGCTTTGGTTGGCGCACGGCATTACCACGGTGCGCGAGCCCGGTAGTTTTAATGGCCTGGATTGGGTGAAGCAGCAGCAAAAACGCAGCCAGAGTAATGCGATAGCAGCGCCACGCTTAGTGCCCTATGTGGGTTTTGGCCAGGGAGTGGATGGGCCGTTGCTGACGCCGGAGACGACGCGCAAGTGGGTGCAAGATATAGCCAAGCAAGGCGCCAGCGGAATCAAGTTCTTTGGTGCTCCGGCCAATATCATGCGGGCTGCGCTTGATGAAGCGAAAAAGCAGGGTCTGGGTTCGGCCATGCATCACGCACAGCTGGACGTGGCCCATTGGAATGTTTTGGATTCAGCCCGCGCCGGTCTGACTTCCATGGAGCACTGGTACGGCCTGCCGGAAGCACTTTTTACCGATCAGACCCTGCAGGACTATCCGCTGGACTACAACTACCTGGATGAGCAGCATCGCTTTGGCCAGGCGGGCCGATTGTGGCAACAAGCTGCAGCACCGGGTTCCGATCAATGGAACGCCGTCCGTGACGAGTTGATTGAGCTGGATTTCACCATCGATCCCACTCTGACCATTTACGAGGCCAGTCGCGATCTGATGCGCGAGATGAACGCCGATTGGCAGACGGATTATGCCCACCCCAATCTGTGGAGTTTTTTCCAGCCCTCACGCGAGGCCCATGGCTCCTATTGGTTTGACTGGACCACCGCTGATGAAATCGCCTGGAAAGAGAATTTCCGGATCTGGATGCAATTTCTGAATGACTTTAAAAATCACGGCGGCCGCGTGACCACGGGTTCGGATTCGGGTTTTATCTGGAAATTGTATGGCTTTGGTTATATTCGCGAACTGGAACTGCTGCAGGAAGCAGGATTTCATCCGCTGGAAGTGATCAAGTCAGCCACCTGGAACGGTGCTGAAGCGCTGGGTATGCAAGCCGAGATCGGTTCTGTGCGGCCTGGCAAACTGGCTGACCTGGTGATTACCCGCGAGAATCCGCTGGCCAACTTCAAAATTCTTTACGGCACCGGACATTTCCGCTTGAACGCCGACAACCAGCCCGTACGCAGTGGCGGTATTCGCTACACCATCAAGGATGGCGTGGTTTACGATGCTGCCGAGCTGCTGTCCGATGTGCGGGAAATGGTGCGCGCAGCGCGCTTGGAACAGAACCAGCCCGAAACCGGGCCGGTTCGTTTGCCCAGTATCCCCGAAGCCACGCAATAATTCACGAACCCTAAAAAACGTCATCCCGGAATTCGTGAAGCGAATATCCGGGATCCAAATTACGTCAACGATTCCTGTACGGCTCAGGCATAGTCATTTCTGACCAAGCCCGAACTGCTTTCAAATCGCGTCGTCAAGCTGGCCTACCCCGCAGGCTGCATCAAAGCTTCCAGATCTTCCAATACCTGCTGGGTATGGGTTTCCGGATCCACTTCAGCATAGTGCTTGACGATCACGCCTTCGGGGTTCACCAGGAAAGATTGCCGGCTGGCAATCTGCATCATTTTATAATCGCGCAGCACGCCGTACGTATCAGAAGTCTTGCCGCCCTCATCCGCCAGCAGGATGAAGGGAATCTTGTACTTGGTGGCGAATTCCTGGTGTGAGTCGACATCATCGACACTGATACCGACAATTTCAGCGCCTATGGCTTTGAAAGCGAAGATATTGTCGCGAAAATTACAGGCTTCAGTGGTGCAGCCCGGGGTATCGTCCTTGGGGTAGAAATAAACTGCCAGCCATTTGCCGCGATAATCCTGCAATTCGTGCCAGTCGCCATTCTGGTCCTGCAGCTTGAAGCCCGGCGCAGCGCTGCCTACTGCGGGTGGATCACCCGCATGTGCGGTGCAGGCGATCAGGGTCAGAGCCAGGGCAATAGCAATCAGATGACGCATGAGTAATTCCTCTTTATTCAGTCTAACGCGCGGGTGGCGAACGTACGCTTTAATCTTAGCTCATCTTGTCATCTGCGCTGTCAATTTTGCGTGAGTGCGTTGTTTTGAATTAGGTTGACGGACCAGGATCAGGGGTTGTGGATCCCGGATATTCGCTACGCGAATTCCGGGATTTTGCACAGGACGTGCACAGATCGTGAAGCACATGGATGTGCGAGAACGATCCGTCAGAATTGAGCGTGTTGTCCCGAGAAATCAGGAACCGCTGAATATCAACCGGGGCTTGTTATACAAGGTGGCGGCAACTACTGCCAGCGCCAGGCCTATGGCCAGTGTGCTGCCTATGGAAACGGCATACCACAAGGCCGGTATGGGGTCACCGCGGATGATTTCCCCTATCAACAGGTTTTGTGAAAACAGCGGTACCGCCATCATCGACAAATCCGGTTTGATGGGATTGGCCATGAAGATGATGCTGGGAATCAGCGGAATCATGACCACCAGGCTCATATAGGA
>JBBKVS010000121.1:0-3691 GCA_037968555.1 Lysobacterales bacterium
GGAAACGTCTCTACTATGCGCGCGATGAAGCGTTTCAGTTTCGGGCGACTGCGTGATTTGACATGATCTACTGACGCGCTTGATGACCGCGCAGATTGTTTACCTTGTCTGCCAACCAATAGGGGGCAGCTCTGCGCCTACATTTGCAATGGACGCCTGACTCATGCCGAAGCAGGCTTGTTCACTGCCAGCAACCGGGTGGCGCCTTGACACCCGCTTGAGTGAGCGTCAGCGGCGTGCAGAAGCCGGCTGTTCCTTTCAATTTGTCTTTAACCTGGTCGTTTTGCGCCGCCGCTCGCAAAGTATAGGTAGTCCCCGTTGGCGCTACTGCGAAGTCGAAAAGGTAGTACTTCCCGCCGTCATGCGTAGGCGCTGGAAGCTGTCCAGTTGTAGCGTAGGTAGCATTGTTTGAACGCCAAATTTCCTGGTTGATCGACCAGTTCAACAACAGTTGTTGCGCCTCTCCCCGGCGTGCCTTGCGTACGTAATCCACGTACGAGGGGTATGCCAAAGCGACGAGAATGGCCACAATAATCAATACAATCATCAGTTCGATAACGGTAAAACCCCGTTTCGTGTTTCCATACCTGCTCATCATGCTCGCACCTGATTCAGCCTGATCCAATGGTCCGAGGGGCCAGTGATACGGCTCTGCGGATAGTTTATTGCGATGAGCGGTCTGCATGGCCCTACATTGACCGCTTATCGCCTCCTATAATAGGTAACACAAGTTAATCATATTCTCCTGAGGTCCATTATGCCAACACAGGCACTGATCAGGAGGGACCCGCGAAGCACCGGAAAAGGAATTTCCACTCGCTACGGCTTTACTGTCATCGAACTGATGATCACCATCGCCGTTGTCGCCATTATTACTTCCCTTGCATTACCTTCATACCGCACCATCATGGAAAAGCGCCAGGTGACCAGTGGGGCTGAACAACTGGGTGCTTTTCTCAGTTCTGCCCAATTGGAGTCCGTCAAGCGCAATCAATTCGTCGCCGTGAATTACCAGGCCAATGGCGGTAATTGGTGCTTCGGAATGAGGACGGGCGATACAGCTAACGTCACATGTGATTGCAGGGTCACCGACCCTGCTGCAGGCAATGCTTGTGTGCTCGATACAGAGCTGTTGCCTGCAAACACAAGGACGTTGAAATTATTCAACTCCGGCATTTTGAATCACCCAGATGTTTTGAAAACCTCAACAGTCGGTACTAATGGCACCATTGTTTACGATCCGGTACGCGGGTTAACCCAGGATGCTAAAACAGTCAAACTGGAGTTTCTCTCCGACCAGAGTACCTATGCACTCGACGTTGACGTGACGGTAACCGGTCGGGTAAAAATTTGTTCCAAAAAAGCTGCCAATAAAGCTGTGGCTGGTTTCAAGGAGTGTGCGACATGAGCTCGAGACAGCGCACTTCTTCTATCCGGTGTCTGCACGGCGTGAGTGGCAAACAGGCGGGTTTTACCTTGATGGAGGCCATGATTTCTCTGGCGCTCAGTCTGGTCGTTACATCGGCCATGGTGGTTTTGATGGCCAACTCACTGGGCACAACTTCGCGAATCATTCTGATGACGCAGCTCGCCGACGAAATGCGCAACACCATGAGCATGCTCACCCGGGATATCCGGCGTGCCAATTATTCGGCAAATGCCGCCTTTTGTTACGGTAATTCAGATTGTGGAATTGAAACCGCAACTGAACAGTTTGCGGACATTTTAATTACCAATAATAATTGCTTGATTTATGGATTAGACCGCGATTTTGATGGAGTTGCCAAGACCGACAAGGCCGGTGGGTTTCGACGGGTGGCTGCCGGTGGAGTGGGCCGAATAGAAATGTGGGTTGGTGGTTCTGCTCCGACCTGTGCCGGGACCAGCAACGATTGGGTTGCAATCACCGATCCGGATTTTGTCAACATAACCAATTTTACCGTGGGCAATGGCGATTCCTTCAGTGGTTCTATCCCGGGTGAAGCTGGGGAAACGATTACGCAATTCACCCGGCAGATCGATGTAAGGCTCGAGGGCCGGTTGATCCGTGATAACACCATCTTGCGAGAACTGACTGACGAGATTCGGGTACGTAATGACCTTATCGTTAAAACCTGATGAGATCGCCAACCGTTTAGCTGTAAAAACAAGCCCGAGTTCAGGTGCAAAAAGGAACGAGAAATGAACAAAAAATTTAGCGGAAATTCAAGGTACCCCCGCAAACAAGTTGGCGCGATTACCATGATCAGTGCGGTGTTGATCTTGATTCTGTTGACCGAAATGGTGATTTACGCTGTTCAAACCGGCGTGTTTGAACAACGGAAATCGAGCAATGAAGTACGCCAAAAACAAGCCTTTCACATGGCAGATGCGGCAATCCAGGAAGCCAAGCAATACATGCTGAACAACTCCACGTCCGCGTCCTCCCGCGACGCCGGTGGGTGGCTGGCGCCCACAGTAAGCACCCGCTGGTTGCCCTGTGCCGGCATTACCGATCAGACGCACCCCTGTTTTGCTGAATCAAATACCGCTTTCCGCAATGGCAGCTACTTCTATTCATTTGCCGATCCCGGCAAGGTGGGTGACCTCAAGAAATTGCCACTGAAACCAAAGCTGTTGGGTTTGAATGTGGGTGATCCGGTCAGTCCCAACGAGCAGGTTGACCTGTACGCAGTGCTGTGCATGCTGGAAATCGACCGCAAGCTGGATCCGGTTGTGCAAGGTTGCAGCACCAACACAAGTAAACAGGACAAGCGCTTTTTTATCATTACGCTGGCTGCTCGAGGCCTGGCCGATTGTGAAAATGACGGGGGGAACTGTAAAGCGGAAGCACTGGTCAGTGAGAAAATTGGCAGTTTTGGGCCGGGTGGGCCTCATGGTGGCATCGGCGTACCGTTGACTGCCAGAACATCCGTGGAACTGAAGGGAACGGTCGAAATCGTACCCAACCCAAACGGCGGCGGGGAAAACGTACCGATCTCCACCTGGCTTAACGCCAACCCGGACCCTGCCTGCAATGCGCCGGCCAATGCGGCTGACCCGGTCAGCGGTTCCTGGACCACCTGTGAACGGCACGAATGGTACGGAGTGGCTCAGTTCCCAGCCGACTTCAAGTGCCCCACCACTACTTGTTCCTGTTCAAAGACTGACGACCGGTTGCTGAGCTACCGCCAGGGAAATGACGTCGTCATGAATATGGACGTGGTGGTAGACCCCAATTTTCCATGTGACCTGTTCCTGTACACGTTTGGCATTCCCAAAACGGACTGGAAGTTGGTGCGGGACACAGTCCCAGCCGCGAACCGGTTGACCAATTGTGACAGCCTGAATGCGAGTTCCCATGGCATTTACTGGGTCAGCGGTGCCATCTGCGATATTAAAACCAATCAGACAGTCGGGTCGGTCCTGAAGCCCGTCTTTCTGATTTCCGCTGCAGACACAACGATTCATGGCAGCGTATTCGGTGTGTTATTTGTGACAGATGCTGAAAAAAGCAATGTTGAATTCAAAGGGAATGGCACCGGCACCGTCTACGGCGCGGCCATCATGGAAGCAAACATGAAGCAATTCACCGGAACCTTCCAGATTGTTTATCTCGATGAAGCCGTTGAAGGGGCATTTGACATCCCCTTGTTTGGCGGCGTTCAGGGTGGCTGGACTGACTTCCATGCCAGTTGGAAATAGGAATGAA
>JBBKVS010000122.1:0-3158 GCA_037968555.1 Lysobacterales bacterium
ACTACCGCGTCTTCCAGGCTTTCGCCCGGCTCAACAAATCCAGCCAGCGTGGAAAATCGCTTGGCTGGCCAGTTGCCGTTGCGCCCCAATAAACAGGCATCGTCATGCGTAACCAGCACGATGATGGCCGGGTCTATGCGTGGGAAGGATTGGCGAGCGCATTCTTCGTTGCTGCAGACCAGCTTGTGGCCGGAAGACTGGAGTCGGTTCGGGTGGCCGCAAACTCCGCAGAATACATGCCGGTGCTGCCAGTAGTGCAGGGCCTTGGCATAAGCCAACACCCCTGCATGTTTGGCATCCATATCCACTGAAACCCGGCGCAGGTCCAGGAAACGCGCCTGAGGGCGCAATTGCAGGATCTCATCACGTTGTTGGTCATTGATGGAGACGGCAAAGAAGTATCGCTTGCCATCGGTGCCCAGCAGCGTTGGCGGTTGGATGCTGTCCAGCGAGTCCAGGTTGCCCGGCTTCAGGTAAACAGCAATTTGGCCTTCAGGGGTTTGTTCAATCAGGCTGCGGCTGCGCCACAAGGGGACGAAACAGGCAGCGGGGGAATTTAAAGTCTTGCTGACCCAGGCAGCATCGTCACGGTACTCGGCCAGGCGGTCCAGCCGGACCGAGGTAAACCGATTGCGATGTGAGAGCGTGAATTGATCAATGCTGGCGCCAAAATCAACCGCCATGGCAATCAGACTGAGAAGGAGGAGCCACAACCACAGGTAGTGGCAGCATTCGGATTGCGTATCACGAACTGGGCGCCTTGCAGGTTTTCGGTGTAATCCACTTCGGCCCCGGCCAGGTACTGCATGCTCAGTGGATCGACCAGCAGCGTGACGCCGTCCTTATCAATGGCGAAATCATCTGCTGCCCGGATTTCATCAAAGGTGAAACCGTATTGAAAACCGGAACAACCACCACCGCTGATATAAACCCTGAGTTTCAGCTCCGGATTGGCTTCTTCGGTGATCAACTGCATGACTTTTCGTGCCGCAGAATCGGTAAAACCCATAACGGGCTGATTTTGCGTGGGCTGGCTTGGTGTGCTGCTTTCCATAACGCGATAGGTTATTCCGTAATCAGGTTGATAACAACATGGCGGTCAATGACCGGAATTTCAATGTGTTGTGCAGTTTCTTGTCGCTTGCTGCGAATGGCTATAGAAAGCGCTGTTTCAGGGCTTTTCAGCCGGGTCCGTCACTTCACTTTCCAGCGCGTTGGCATTTTCGTCAACCGCCACCGGTTGAGCTGCAACTGAGCCGGGTTGTTTCAGCTCAGCCCAGCTGAAATCACGACTCAGCGATTTGCTGGAGCCCTTGGTCTTGAGTACCACCTGCACCCGTTCCGGAAGAAAATCTTCAGGCACAGTCAGGTAGCCGGCCAATTGTTGGAAGTACTTGAAGCGGAATTCGGGACGGGCTGTGTTATTGACGCTGATATCTTTCCATTTCAGGGTTGCGGGCTGGTTCTGGCGTGTGCCTTCCAGTTCCATGGTGGCGGTGCCGCTGATGATGGCGGAGCGCCGCAGGTTCTGGGTCAGAGTCAATACAAAACGGTAAACCTGGCTGGAAGCGGTGGGCTGTAATTCCAGCTCGTAAACAGCCAGTCCTTCCTGTGAGCCACTGGTGCCTGCCAGTCGCTGGTAAAAATCCACTTCGCCCTGCAAGCGCTGCATCTCGGCCTGGCGATTGCTTTCCTCCTGCCGTAGCAGGTTATTGGCCTGGCGCAATACGTCTACCTGACGTTCCGCCATTTTCTGCCGCACACGGCTGGTTTCAACGCGATGTCCCAGTTCTTTAACTTCTGTGCGCAAGACGCGTATGCGTACTTTCTTGGCTTCAAGTTCTGGCTCAGCCCACTTTACCGAAATAACATGCACCGAGTAGGCCAGCGCCAGGCCCAGCAGTATCTTGAGCAGAAATCGCAGATGGCCGGACCAGCGACTGGGCCTGCGGCTGGGTGGAGATGTGGGCGCGGTATTCATGTTTCGGTTGCGGATGCTCACTGTAAAATGCCCGGACTGGGATTTGACGCGTGAGAGGCTTTGGGGTTCCTCAAACGACAAAAGCGGGGGCGACAAAAAAGCGGCCTAAGCCGCTTAGTCCCCGCTGGTTTTTTTCTTTGAGTTATCTTTTATTGTTTTATTATTAGTAGTTTTATTATTAGTAATGGCAGTCCCATAACCTGACCCCAAAACTGGTTGAAGTTTATACGCCCTTGCAGGGGGGTCGTCAAGCTGGTCAGACAGATCATAGTCAGGGACAATGTAGAAATGCTCTGGTTAAAAGCGTTCCACATAGTATTCATGGTGACCTGGTTCGCCGGTCTGTTCTATCTGCCGCGATTGTTTGTCTATCACTCCATGACCGAGGATGAGGCCGTGCGTGCGGTTTACCGCATCATGGAACGACGCCTGCTGGTGATGATGCACATAGGTGGTGTGTTGGCCTGCCTGTTCGGCCTGTTGTTGTTACTGCAGTTGCCGGGCTGGCTGGCCTTGGGCTGGATGCAGCTGAAGCTGGTGCTGGTGCTCAGCCTGATTGTTTTTCATCTGCATTGTGCGCGGCTGGTCGGCGCATTCGCGCGCGATGAAATCCGGCACAGTCACAAATGGTTTCGCTGGTTCAACGAATACCCCACTTTAGTACTGATGACAACGGTTTTTCTGGTGGTTCTGAAACCTTTCTAAGGAATCACTGATCAGGCGGCGTAATCGCGGAAGATGCTGACGTAATCGCGCGAGTCATCGGCAATCACCAGGAATTCCGGATTCAGCAATGAGTCCTTGAGGTTGTATTGCAAAGGCTGCCCATCCAGCTTCACCACCTTGCCTCCCGCGGCCACGACCACGGCATGCGCTGCTGCAGTGTCCCATTCCGAAGTCGGCCCGAGGCGGGGATAGAAATCCGCCTTGCCTTCTGCCACCACGCAGAATTTCAATGAACTGCCCAGGCTGATCAATTGGTGCTCGCCCAGTTTATCCAGGTATTGCTCCAGATCCGGGTTTGCATGTGAGCGGCTGCCCACGACCACCAGGTGATCGTCGGCGGGCTTGCGTACCCGGATTTCTGTAACGGCACCCAGTTCATCAATGCGCCGGGCACCGAGATCACGGCAGCCCGTATAGGTTTCTTCGCTGACCGGAATATGCACCACTCCCA
>JBBKVS010000123.1:0-3318 GCA_037968555.1 Lysobacterales bacterium
GGGATGCGCAGCTTCTTGCCGCCCCATTCCGGAATGGCCGTATAGGCAAACAATTCAATGGAAAACAGGTTGCTGGGGTGAATCATGTACTTCATGCGCTCCGGGTTAAACCAGGCAATGGATGGCCCTATGCCGTGGCCCAGATTGCCCACCGAATGGCAGCCTATGATCACATCGATAATATTCTGATCTGTGGTGGGCTGGTTAAAACCATCCATGATGCGGAAACCCGCCTGATTAATCTCATTGTTCACCAGTTCAAATATCTCACCGGCTGTCTTGCCAGCATGAATATGCTTTTTGAGCAGTTTGCGCACTTCCCGGCCATTGTCGAAAGCTTTCTGGATGCTGGCAGGTAATGCGGTTTCGCCGGCTTTGAGCACGTAGGCCAGGCGTTTGACGTCGGTATAGAAATTCAGGTAACCCACGCCGAAGTCCAATGCCAGGAAATCACCGGGCTGGATGATCTGATCGCTGGAGACGGCTGCAATGCCTTCCGGGCCGGTGATGTAAACCGAAGGCATGCCAAAAGAGGTGCCCAGGCCTTGCTGGAATTGTTGTTCAACTATCCACCAGGCCACGTCTTCCAGCGTGGTTTTGCCGGCGGTGATCACCTCGTTGGATAAGGCACGCTCGGCGATGATGCGGGATTTTTCACCGGCTTCGGCAAAGGCGGCGATTTCGCTGGCGACGCGCCGGGAACGGAAGTCCGATGCCAGTTTTTGCGCTGATACAAACCTGGCCGCGTACTTTTCGCCCAACTCCCGGCTTAGCTTGGCCAGTGCCGTGCTGGTCAGGCCATCGGCTGCGCCTATGTGTTCGGCGAAGTTCAGAGCTATGGTTTTGGGATCGCGCTCGGTTACGAATTTGGCCAAATCAAAATCGGAGCTGTAAATATCATAAGCGCCGTTCTCTTCCACCAGGTAAGTGCCAATGCCCAGAGCTGCACGCTCAATCCGGTCGCCACCCCGGTCGGTGAAGATGTAGTAACCCCAGTCAACTACATAGCCTTTGCCAAAGTCTTCAGTCAGGGGATCTTCAAAACCTTCACGGTTGACGGTAATCCACATGTCCACGCCGTTTTCTCGCATCACTTCAGGCAGGATCAGGTCGAACTTGTCCAGCCGGATCTGGTTCATGCGCTCCCAACGCAAGCGGGCTTCACCCTTGAGAGCACCGTCTGCAGCCAGTGTGCTGCTGAGGAAGAACAGGCTGAGAACAAATAAAATATTTTTCATGGGTGTGGGCTCTTGGCTGTGTCGACTGGTAAACAATTGCGGCAATCAGGGGATATGGGGTGCTTGCCCCAAAAACTATTTCATATATATAACATTATCGGATAGAGTGATAGCGAATTGATCGCAGGCCTACCGAACAGGAGAACTCCATCATGCCCGGCACATTGCACAGTCTTGTAGCAGAGATTGCTTCCAGGAAAATCAAGGTTATAGATCTCACCAACACCCTGCACGACGACACGCCGGTGTTGCAATTACCACCGGAATGGAATCTGCACTGGCCTTTCAAGATGGAAGAAATATCCAAATACGATGACCGGGGCCCGGCCTGGTACTGGAACAATTTTAAATGCAGCGAACATACGGGTACGCATTTTGACGCACCGATACACTGGATCAGCGGCAAGGACTATGACAAAAACGCCACCGATACCATTGCGGTTGAGCGCTTTATCGCCCCGGCTTGTGTGATCGATGTGGTGGCGGATGTGGAAAAGGATCCGGACTTCCTGTTAACCGTTGACCGGGTGCTGGCCTGGGAAGCAGAGCATGGAAAAATTGAAGCGGGCAGCTGGTTTTTGCTGCGTACCGGCTGGTCAAAACGGACCGACCCTGATCACTATATGAACATTGATGAGACCGGCGCGCATACGCCGGGTCCGGATGGTGCGGTAGTTCAATTCCTGGCCAATGAACGCGATGTACTGGGTTTTGGAACTGAAACCGTGGGCACCGATGCTGGCCAGGCTTTTGCCTTTGATCCGCCTTTCCCTTGTCACGGCGGAATGCACGGCGCCAATCGTTTTGGACTCGCCAGCCTGACCAATCTGGATCAACTGCCACCCAAGGGTGCGGTGATTCTTTCAGCGCCGCTGAAAATCAAACAGGGCTCGGGTAGTCCCTTGCGCGTTTTGGCCCTGGTCGAGGAATAGCCACAAACCATGAAGCCTTTTAAGGGTGTCCGTTTGATTAACCTGAAGCACTGCCTGGGCATGGCTTTGTTGTGCCTGTGTGCCAGTACGGCACAGGCAGATTTACTGATCAGCAATGTGACCCTGATTGATGGCACCGGCAGACCGGCTATTGAAGGGGCTTCGGTATTGATCGAAGCGGATCGCATCAGTCAGATTTCGCGCCAGCCTTTACAGGCACCCAAAGGTGTCACAACCATTGATGGCAGCGGTAAATACCTGATACCCGGGCTGATGGATGTGCACATTCATCTGCGCGGCGGCGTCAACGTGACCAAGGACGGTCTGACTACCGGCTCGGAGAATTTTGCTGAAGGCATTCAGGCTCTGCAGGGTTATCTTTACTCCGGCGTAACCGCCATTTTCGATGCAGGCAATCTGCCGGATTACATTTTCGGCCTGCGAGACATGGAGCGCAGCGGAAAAATCGTAGCTCCACGCGTTTACACCACCGGCGGCATAGTGACTTACCCCGGCAGCCATGGCGCCGGCCCGGGTGCTTACCTGGTTGATGCCTGGCCGGATGCGATTCCAGTTGTTGACGCACATATCGCGCGCCAACCGGATATGGTCAAGATGACGTTGGAAGAGCGGGGTTGGGGCGCGCGACCCATGATTCCATTGTTGCCAGTTGAGCTGATGCAGCAGTTGACCGAGTACTACAACGATCACGGCATACGAGTCGTGGTGCATGTCTCCAGTGAGCTGCGGGCACGTGAAGCCATCTATGCCGGAGTGGATGCACTGGCGCATCCGGTGATCCAGGGCCCGGTCAGCGACAGTTTTGTGAAGCTGATGGCGGCCAAGAAGATTCCTGTAGCCACCACGCTCACCATTGGTGAGAACTACAGTCGTCTGGCGGAGCATCCGGAATATCTGGACCAGCCTTTGTACCAGGCAGTGCTGGACCAGGATGAAATTAAAGAGCTGCAAACGGCTGGCACCGCCAAGTGGCAGAAGGAAACCTGGACCTGGTGGATGAAGCTGATGACGCCAGTAGCCCAGGAGAATATCCGCAAAATACATGCAGCGGGTGGTGTGTTTGCGCTGGGCACCGACCAGTCTTCCGGACCTGCTGTGCACAGGGAAATGGAATTGCTGGCCGCGGC
>JBBKVS010000124.1:0-3964 GCA_037968555.1 Lysobacterales bacterium
TCAAAACTGAAGCCTGCTTCAAAATTGAATTGAACTGAATTTTTACCCACAGCCTGGGCGCCGGTAAAACTGGCAAAAGCCTGTTCGTAATCAGTTGAAGATCCGAGCGCTTCCCGCGAATAACGATAAGCCAGTCCGGAACGAAAACCGCTGGTCGGAAACCACAGATTGTCCAGACTGTCGTGGCGGTGTTCAAAAACCAACTCGCCCATCTTGATTCTGTCTGTGACCAGCTGGTCCGAACCCAAAACGACTTCAATATCGCCCCTGCCAAAAATGTATTCGACACGTAGTTCATCGGTGGAGCTCAGGTTGCGGCCCAGGGCGAAACCCAGGCCTGAGCCACTCAGCTCCACCTGATCGCGCAACCGCCTATCAAGGAAAGCATTCAGGATATTCCGCGAATAGGAAATACGGGGCTCGATAAACCAGCGGGCGGACGGGCTGATGGGCTGGTAGAAATCCAGCTCAAACAGGTCTTCCTGGCCAATGGTAAAATCCACCCGCAACTCGCCACCCAGCGAATTGAGTGCGTTGCGTGTGTAGGCAGCACCAATGGTGTAATCGCTGTTGCCTCCAAAGTCATCCGACACCCGCATGCCAAATTGCAGATAATTGGGGCCCCAACGTCGTGCGCGTGCGTTGATGGCCACTCCGGTTTCACCATCATCGTGCCTAACCAGGTCGTAGGTCACCGACTGAAATACATCGATGCCATAAATGTCATCCAGGCTTCTCTCCAGATTGTCGAGATTCAGCGGCTCGCCCAGTTTCAGGTGAATGCGTGAACGAATAATTTCATCGTTCAGCACCGAATCGTTTTTGACCTCAATGAAGTTGACTACAAAAGGTGTTTGTTCCAACTCCCGTATGTCGGTCATGCCTGCATAGCGGTCGTAATTCGCTGCTGATAAGCCGACAATGGCAGGTTGGTGCAGCATCGCGGAGTCATAACCGTTCTGCACAATGGTCAGCGCATTATCGAAGTCCGTTGCGTTGAAACCCTTGAGCTCAGGGATTAAAAGTACGTCCCTGGGGCCCAGTGTGGCCAGTTGCTGCTCCACATTCTTGCGGGTCAGAAAATTGGTCATCTGCTCGGTGACGGTAAGTACAGAGGTCAGCTCATCTTTGGCCAGCAAGGGCGAAGAGATATCCACCGCAATGACCACATCGGCGCAAAGCTCCCTGGCCACGCTGATCGGTAAATTATTGGCCATACCACCATCTACCAACAATCGATCATCAAGCTCTACCGGTGCAAACACGCCGGGAATCGACATGCTGGCCCGCAAAGCGTCTGGCAGGGAGCCTTTGGACAGCACGACCTCCTGGCCAGTTGCCAGGTCAGTCGCTACCGCCCGGAAAGGAATGGGAAGTTTGTCGAAATCGGATATATCTTTGGCTGCCAGCATGGCGCGATGCAGAATCTGGTCCAGGTGCTGGCCTTCAATCGCACCCAGCGGCAGCTGAATTTCACCACGGTTCATGCCGACCCGATGCGGTATCAGGAAGCTGGAATCAATCTGCTTTTGCCGCATGGTTTGGTATTTACGGGGTGGCCGGTCTGTAAATGCCGCATCCCAGTCCAGTTCATCAAACAGCACCTCGATCTGTTCTGGCGTGTAACCGGCGGCATACAGGCCGCCAACAACAGCTCCCATGCTGGCGCCAGCTATGCAATCGATAGGGACATGCATTTCCTCAAGCGCCTTGAGCACGCCAATATGCGCTATACCTCTGGCCCCGCCTCCACTGAGCACCAGACCGACTTTTGGCCGATTGGATGTGGCCTCCCCGGCTGAATCCTCAGCCAGAGCGGGCATCACCAGCATATTCGCGAGCAAGCAGGAAACAATGCCCAGTATCCTTACCCTGCTTTGCATGACCTTCACTCCTGGAGCTCTATACTGCGACAATTATATCCACTAAGCTCCAGCTGATGTCCGCGGCATGCAGGCCAGCTGGATACAACAGGTGTGGCAGTCTGCGGCTGAGCCGTTACAATGCCTGATAACCTTTTTTTGCAGAACTAAAGAATCATGCACCACTATCACCCGGTTATGCCCGACTTTGCCGCAGGCGCCCTGATCAAAGCGGAAGACTATACCCAGCTTTATACGCAATCGTTGGCAGACCCAGACGCCTTCTGGCGCAAGCAAGCTGAACGGCTGGACTGGCAACGTTTCCCGCAAAAAATCAGCGACGTCTCTTACGACAAGGCAGATCTGCACATACGCTGGTTCGAAGACGGCGTACTTAACGCCTGCTATAACTGCCTGGACCGGCATCTGGAAACACGCGGCGATCAGACCGCCATTATCTGGGAAGGCGACGATCCCGCTCGCGACCTGAAAATCACCTACCGGCAACTGCATGAGCGAGTTTGCCGCATGGCCAATATCCTGTTGCAGCTGGGCGTCTGTCGTGGCGATCGCGTCACCATCTACATGCCCATGATTCCCGATGCTGCAGTAGCCATGCTGGCCTGCGCACGAATAGGTGCGGTGCATTCGGTGGTATTCGGCGGTTTCTCTCCAGAAGCTTTGGCCGGGCGCATACTGGACTGCCAATCTGAGTTCATCATCACCGCAGATGAAGGCTTGCGCGGTGGCAAAAAAGTTGCCCTCAAAGCCAATGTGGACGAAGCCTGTCTGCGCCCCGCTGTGGCGAAATGCATCAAGGCTGTACTGGTGGTGCGCAATACCAGCGGAAAAATCGGCTGGCAGCCGGAACGCGATCATTGGCTGCATGAGCTGGAGTCCGGTGTCAGCAATGATTGCCCGGCCGAAGACATGAACGCCGAAGACCCGCTGTTCATACTCTATACCTCAGGCAGTACGGGCAAACCCAAAGGCGTACTGCATACCACCGGCGGTTATCTGCTGTACGCGGCTTATACCCATGAAATGGTTTTTGATTACCACCCGGGTGATGTCTACTGGTGTACTGCAGATGTGGGTTGGGTTACGGGCCACAGCTATATTGTTTACGGTCCTCTGGCCAATGGCGCCATCACATTGATGTTCGAAGGCGTGCCCAACTACCCCACTGCCAGCCGCTTCTGGGAAGTGGTGGATAAGCACCAGGTGAATATCTGCTATACCGCACCCACTGCCATCCGTGCGCTGATGCGGGAAGGTGATGATCCGGTTAAACGCACTTCCCGAAAATCTTTACGCCTGCTGGGCTCGGTGGGCGAGCCCATCAATCCGGAAGCCTGGGAATGGTATTTCCGCGTGGTGGGCGACAGCCGTTGTCCCATCGTCGACACCTGGTGGCAAACCGAAACCGGCGGCATCCTGATCAGCCCCCTGCCCGGCGCCACCGGCCTCAAGCCGGGTTCCGCCACTCTGCCACTGCCTGGCGTGCAACCCGCGCTGATGGATGAGAAGGGCCAGGTACTGGAGGGCGTCACCGATGGCCTGCTGGTACTGACCGCCAGTTGGCCTGGGCAGATGCGCAGCATATATGGTGATCACCAACGCTTTATCGACACTTATTTTTCCACCATACCCGGCTGCTATTTCACCGGTGATGGTGCGCGTCGCGACGAGGACGGCTATTACTGGATAACCGGCCGTGTGGATGACGTTTTGAATGTTTCCGGCCATCGTTTGGGTACCGCTGAAGTGGAAAGCGCGTTGGTGGAACACGCAGCCGTGGCAGAGGCTGCGGTGGTGGGTTACCCGCATGACATCAAGGGTGAAGGCATCTACGCTTACGTCACACTGGTAATGGGCCAGCAGCCCAGCGATGAGCTGTTGGCCGAATTGAAACTCATGGTGCGCAAGGAAATTGGCCCCATCGCCACACCTGACCTGGTGCAGTGGGCGCCCGGTTTACCGAAAACCCGTTCCGGCAAAATCATGCGGCGCATATTGCGCAAGATTGCCGCCAACGATTATGAAAATCTGGGCGATATTTCAACGCTGGCCGATCCGGACGTGGTGCGACAACTCATAGC
>JBBKVS010000125.1:0-18169 GCA_037968555.1 Lysobacterales bacterium
GCACAGGGCTCGCAGGAGCTGACCAGTTGCATGTTGGAGTTTGCTCCCAGGTCCCAGTTGTTTACGTTGCGTTGCGCCAGGCTCAGTGCAACTATTTCTGCATGCGCAGCTGACAGCCCACTGCTGGTGACCAGGTTCACACCCAGGCCTGCCAGCCGGTTGGTTTCCTGGTTAACCACGATGGCGCCGAATGGGCCGCCAGTACCCTGCCTGACGTTTTCTGCTGACAAGGCAATGGCCAGCAGCATGCGGTGCTCCACCGTATCCAGGGCGGGGCCACGCTCATTCAGCCAATGACCGACAAACGGCTCTACCCAATGGGGTAAGTGGATTTCAAAATGATGATGCAAACTCATGCGCCACTCCTTTGACGAATGATTTCAAACAAACAGACTCCGGTAGCCACCGAGACGTTCAGGCTACTGACTGAGCCTGCCATGGGTATACGGATCGGGTAATCACACAATTCAGCCGTCAGTCGTCGCAACCCCTTACCTTCGCCACCCATCACCAGGGCCAGCGGACCCCTCAGATCGGACTGGTAAATTTCCTCTGCAGCATCATCGGCGGCGCCGGCCAGCCAGATGCCTTTATCTTTCAGCAACCGCAATACTCGGGCCAGGTTGGTAACCATAACAATGTCGAGAATTTCAGCAGCACCCGAAGCGGCTCGACGCGCTACCGGGGTCAGGCTGGCTGATTTGTCCTTGGGCAGGATAACCAGTTGTACACCTGCTGCTTCGGCCGTGCGCAAACAAGCGCCCAGATTGTGTGGGTCCTGAACGCCATCCAGTACCAGTATCAGCGGCGTACCAGAAATGCCATCCAGTAATCTTGGCAGGTCCGACTCGACCCAGTTATTACTGGCAGCGAATTCCGCAACCACATCCTGGTGCCGTTCACCCTCGGCAATACGATCCAGTTCCTTGCGTGTTACTCGTTCTATTCGTATGCCCTGTTGACGGGCCTGCTCTTCCAGTTCGAGTGCACGCGGGTTGCCTGCTTCTTTGGCCAGCAACAGGCGATTGATGCCGTGTTTGCCAGAGCTCAGCGCTGAGGCCACCGGATGGATTCCGATCAGCCATTGCATTTTTTTCTCAGCCATAAATCTGTCAGCCCTTATTCAACCCCAGCCTTTATTCAACTAACGTGAAATCCACTTTGCGATCATCGATATTGACTGCAGCCACCTTTACGCGCAAGCGCTGGGCCAGCTGGAATACACGCCCTGCCCGTTCACCGGTCAGACGGTGCGAGATAGGATCAAAGTGATAATAGTCGCTGGGCAAAGAGGTGATATGTATCAGGCCTGAAGTGCGATTGTTTAGCAATTCAACAAACAGCCCAAAGGAAGTTACGCCGGTCACCTGGCCACGGAATTCATCACCGATATGCCGTTCCATAAATACACATTTCAGTCGCTCACTGACATCCCGTTCGGCTTCTTCAGAACGCCGTGAACAGTGCGAACAATGCTCGCTGAGCTTGACCATGTCCTTTTCGGAATACCGATAGCCCTTGGCAGAACGGTGCTCAAGAACATGGTGGATTGCACGGTGCACCAGCAAATCCGGGTAACGCCTTATGGGCGAGGTAAAGTGCGCATAGGCGGTCAGCGCCAGTCCAAAATGACCGTTATTGACGGGTTGATAAACCGCCATGCTTTGCGAACGCAAGAGCATGATCATGATCAGGCTTTCGTCATCGCGGCCCTTGATGCTTTGCACTATGGCTTCGAAATCGCGCGGCTGGGGTTGATCTTTCCAGGTTTTGCGTATGCCCAGTCCCTTGAGGAACTGCTCCAGGTTTTCAATCTTGCCTTCCTGCGGCGGATCGTGTGAACGAAACGGTGCCGGTATGTCGTTTTGCAAGAGGAAGTTGGCCGCTTCCACATTGGCAGCGATCATGCACTCCTCGATGATCAAATGGGCATCATTACGCTCATAAGGAAGGATGTCGGCTATCGAGCCCTCTTCATCAAATACGAAGCGAACTTCCGTGCTGTCGAAATCAATCGCGCCGCGTTTGGTACGTGCCTTGCGCAAAGCTTTGTACAAGCCGTACAGGTCGCGCAATGACTGCGATACTTCTGTGGCACCCGGGCGTATTTCATCTTTGCCACTGGTAATCCAGTTCCACACCTGGTTGTAGGTAAGCCTGGCCTTGGAGTTGATCACAGCCGAATCGAAACGTGCACGGGTGACCTTGCCCTCGTCATTGATGGACATATCACAAACCAGGCAGAGCCGATCAACTTCCGGATTCAGCGAACAGAGGCCGTTGGATAAAGCTTCGGGCAACATGGGTATAACCCGGCCCGGGAAGTACACCGAGGTGGCACGCTCCAGCGCCGATTCATCCAGCGCAGTGCCGGGCTCTACATAGCTGGATACATCGGCAATCGCCACCACCAGGCGCCAGCTGTTATTGCGCCGCTGAGCGAATACCGCGTCATCAAAATCACGCGCATCTTCGCCATCAATGGTCACCAGCGGCAAATCGCGCAAATCGCGCCGGCCGTTCTTCATTTCTTCCGGTACGCTGGAGCCAAAGGCTTCCGCTTGTGCCTCAACGCCTTCGGGCCACTCAAATGGCAAGCTGAAATTGCGGATGGCGATTTCAGTCGCCATGCCCGGGGCGCCTGTTTCGCCCAAAATCTCTACCACTTTACCCACCGGCGGTTCATGTTCGGAAGGCGGATCAACAATCCAGGCTACTACTACCTGTCCGGGTTTGGCACCGCCGGTATCATCCAGCGGTATCAGCACATCCTGGGTCAGGCGGGGGTCATCCGGGACCACCAGGCAAACGCCGCTTTCACGCACAAATCGACCAACGACTTTCTGGTGTGCCCGCTGCAATACTTCGGTAATGGCTCCTTCACGGCGGCCTCTGTCATCAATACCAGTGACACAAGCCAGGACCTGGTCACCATGTTGCACCTGGCGCATTTGTCGCGGAGATAAATACAGATCACTGTCGCCGCTTTCAGGAATGAGAAAACCAAAGCCGTCGCGATGTGCACTGATGCGGCCACGCACCAGATCCATTTTTTCCGGCAAGCCATAGGAATTGTTGCGGCTCTTGACCAACTGGCCATCTCGCAGCATGGCTTTGAGTCGTCGCCGCAGGATCTCGCGGCTGTCCGCAGACTCTACCGACAGGCGAGCAGCAATCTCTTTGCGCTTCAGTGGTCTGCCCTGATCCATCAACAAGTCCAGCACGTCCTGGCGTTCTGGCGCCTCGGCGTCAATATGGCCGCCTTGCTGTTGTTCACTGGAATTTTTCTTGTCTTTGCTCATGAATGGATCAAATTTCTGCCGGGGAGGCGCATTGTAACGTGATTCATCCCTGAAAACGGTATCAGCCCTGACCCGGAGCTTTCAGAATGGGGAAATTTTATGTCGATTCAAATACTTGATTAAGGCTTGGATTTAAGTTGACAGGCTGGGTGTGAATCACTAAAGTACGCACCGGTTCGCAGGTTCCCCCTTACCTCGAACCGACCCCGGGCAGAGGTTTCCCCTTAACCTCTGCCCACTTAAGCCCAGATGGCGGAATTGGTAGACGCGCTAGCTTCAGGTGCTAGTTATCGAAAGGTAGTGGAGGTTCAAGTCCTCTTCTGGGCACCAGTTTCAAGCGGTAAATGCGTACCGTTGTTTGAATTAATAATAAGAACGAACGCACAGAAAATAAGAAAAAGTGAAAAGGCTCCGCACGCGGGGCCTTTTTTTTGGCCTTGTTAAGCTACCTGGCCAGTGTGAGGTATAGCACAGGACGCGGCACAGGGACGTTCCGCCGATCTTGATGACTATAAATTGAGTCAGCAGACATCATGGCTGCGTGGCGTGCTCGGATCACCCATGGGGAGTGATTCAGGGCTTCTTTAGTCCTAATGACGGATCATTTCATCAGACTGCTATCAATGCTTTGGAATGGTGCCATGCCGTTCAGGGACGAGAATTCCAGACCAAACCCGTAAAGCGTAGATAGACCATATTGCTCATTTCAATCCCGCCCAATGCACACCAGGATGCATAATTAACAAATGATCCCCAGGCAGTATTTGGAGAAGCGATAGTGGACTACGGATTGAAAGGTAAGGTTGCGGTTATCGGTGGAGCCAGCCAGGGCCTGGGACGCGCCTGTGCCGAGGTACTGACTGAAGAAGGCGCCACAGTGATGCTGTGCAGTCGCTCGATGGCAGCCCTGCAGCAGACGGCAGATGAAATTGCCACCGCCACCCACGCTACTGTTGCGTGTTTTGCCGGTGATCTGGAATTACCAGAAACCGCCGCTGCGCTGATGCAAGCCACAGTCGACCGATTTGGCGCTGTCGATATCCTGGTGAATAACTCCGGTGGACCACCTATGGCCAAAGTGCTTGATGCCACTGAAGATCAATGGGCTGTGGCCATTCAACGATCTTTATTGTTCTTCATGCGCATGTCACGTGAGGCCATCCCACATATGCGCTTGCAAAAAGGCGGACGCATTATCAATATCCTGGCTTCAACGGTATTTCAACCCATCGCCAATCTGGCTCTGTCTGGGGCAACCCGCAGCGGGGTGGTGTCCTACGCGAAAGCGCTTGCCGACGAAGTGGGACGCGATGGAATCCTGGTCAACAATGTTTGCCCCGGCTCTTTGCTGAGCGAACGCGTGCTGAGCAATGTGGCAGCCCTGGCCCTCGACCTCGGCATCAGCAAGGAAGAAGCTCTGCAGCGCCGCGCCAATGAAAGTGCTTTGGGCCGGATTGGCCATCCACGTGAACTGGCTAACCTGGTGGCTTTCCTGGCGTCCAACCAATCCAGTTACATTACCGGCACCACCATTCGCGTGGATGGCGGCTTGGTCAGGTCAAATCTGTAGCGACCCTTTTTTCGCTGTGCAGTTCAGCGAAAAGCGGCCAGTCCGTAGTGATAGGGACAGGATGGCTGCAAATCCACCGCAACTCCATCGCGAAACCCCGCCTCTGCTATCCAGCGCATGCATTGTGCTGGCTGGGGGCGAATTGCCAGTGATGGGCCGCGCGGCGTCGCTATGTCACAGCGCCAGTTAATTACGGCGAGCATTCCGCCTGGTTTCAGCACACGCCGCGCCTCTTGCAGCAGCGAAACGGGGTTTTCCAGGTGCAATAAATTGAAAATCAAGGCATGAGACTGCGACTCCTTCTCCAGACCCGTTCCATTGGCCACGAAATCGCGCAGCACAGGTTGGATGTTTGCCTGTTGGGATTCCGCAGCCTTGTGCCGAACCCGTTCAACCATGTCCGGATCGAAGTCCAATGCCGTCAGGATGCCCGTGGCACGTTGCGCAATCGGCAGCGTAAATGTGCCGTAGCCGCAACCGAATTCCACCATGTTTTCCGGAGTGGTGTGTTGCGTCAGTAAAGCGTCCAGCACACCTTCTACATCAAAAAAAGACGCCCAATACGTTTCTTCGGGCATACCGCTTTCACGCACTTTCATTTCAATTCCTTTTCAAAATCCGGAATTATGGACTGAAATATCTCTACCACAACCCGCCGTGATATGCGGACGGTATCATGCCCAGCTTGGTCCCGACGGATGGAGCCAAAGCCGTCCCTGAAAATCACATCGTGGACATTGCCGAACTCAATGCGCACTTATTCGAATTTAATATGTGCATATCACATGTTAGTCGTACTACTCGACACGCGCCGCCCTTAGGCTTGCAAGTACATTAGTGATTTTTACCGTTTATTTTGAGGTGACATTTTGAATTATATCCGCTCGGTTTGCCTGGTCTTGAGTTTGCTCTTTTCATTAGAAGCGTCGGCCACCAATGGCTATTTTAGCCACGGTTGGGGCACGATCAGTATGGGGATGGCTGGAACTGGCACCGCCTGGTCGCAGGACAGCATTTCGTCAGCACTCAATCCTGCCGGCATGGCGTTTGTGGGTGATCGTGCGGATTTCGGCATACAGTGGTTTTCCCCCCAGAGATCCTATTCGGTAAAGGGTGGAATGAGTTCGCCACCCCCGGGTACTTTTTTTCTGGAGCCTGGCTCGGTCACTAGCGACTCAAAACACTTCCTGATTCCGGACCTGGGCTACAATCGCCAGATCAATGAACGGCACACCGTGGGTATTTCCATTTTTGCCAACGGTGGCATGAAGACGAATTACCCAAAGAGTACATTCTGCCCGCCGTGCGCTGATAGCCAGACTGGTGTCGACCTGGCACAGCTCTTTATCTCACCGTCCTGGACATATCGCTTTGGCGAAAATCAGGCGATTGGCATCGCCCCCATCATCGCCGGGCAACGTTTCAAGATCCAGAATGTCGCTTCTTTCGCGGCTTTTTCCTCGGACCCTCAGAACCTGTCAGATCGTGGCTTTGACCAGAGTTGGGGCTTCGGTATTCAAGTGGGCTGGCAGGGTGCGCTGAGCGAATCATTGCGTGGCGGCATCAGCTATCGCTCGCGAATTTACATGGATGAATTCGACCGTTACCGCGGCCTGTTCGCCGAACAGGGTGACTTCGATATTCCAGCCATGCTCAATATGGGTGTGGCATTGCGGCTTACTGAAAATCAGAACTTGCTGTTTGACGTGCACCACGTCTGGTACTCAAAAATCGACGCCGTAGGCACGCCGATGCTGCCAAATCTCCAGCTGGGCAGGCTCGGCGACGACAACGGCGCGGGTTTCGGCTGGGATGACATGACCACCTTCAAGCTGGGCTGGCAATGGGACCGGAACGTCAATCACGCCTGGCGGGCTGGCGTCAGCTATGGCAAGCAGCCAATTCCGGAAAGTGAAGTGCTGTTCAACATTCTTGCACCCGGGGTACCGGAATGGCATTTCACCGGCGGCTTCACCCATCAATTTGAAAAGCTGGAGTTATCAGGAATGGTATTTTATGCACCAGAACGGAGCGTGACCGGAAACAACCCTCTTGGGCCCGGGCAGGAAATATCATTACGCATGTATCAGGTGGGCGCATCGATCAGCCTGGGTTGGAGACTCTAGCCCGAACGATCAGCCCACATTGAGTGAGATTGGTTTTTAATGATCCAGTGTCGACCCAATTTCTGGTAACGATGCCCGCCCCTGCCCGACCGAGTCATTGGGTCAGACTATATTGCACAGCAGCGACTGCTCGTTTCCTTGGCTAAACCAAGATGCCCGCCTGTATTCGGTTAAAACACCATCTGTAACTGGCTATTATTTCTTCGCGGCTTTCTTGGCATTCTTGACTGCTTTTTTCTCTTTCATGGTCAAGGCAGGCTTCTTTTTGGCCTCCTTTTTGGTTTTCATTTCTTTGCTCATGATTGCTACTCCTTTGACAGAATGGGTATGGGCATCAAGTTGAAATCATTGTACCTGAGGCATAGCCCTGGTCACCGAACAAAGCATAAGCTCAGTCGTGATATTTGTCAGCATCCTGAGCCGATTGAGGCGAGTTGAACAGAAAGCCTATCACGCAACTTCAGCCGTCAACACAGGCGAGGGAATTTGACAATTGGCTACCCGGTCAGGATGCTTCAACGCCGAAATATGACTGAAGGCGGATGGCCAAAAAGTTCAGGCTCTCGCAAACGGATACTGGCGAATAATGTTTTCATTACGCTCGGGGCCAGTAGAAATAATATGTGCCGGAGCACCTACCAGGCGCTCCATGGCCTCCACATAATCCCGTGCTGCTTGTGGCAAATGATCAAACTCAGTCGTCCCGGCAGTTGGTTCTTGCCAACCAGCGAAGGTTTCATAAATCGGTTCTATGTCCTGCCAGCGATCCGAATCCAGCGGAATGGAGTCCAGCACTTCGCCATCCAGTTTGTAAGCGGTGCAGATTTTCAGTTCTGGCAAACCATCGAGTACATCCAGCTTGGTGACGCATAGGCCACTGACGCCGTTCAGTTCGATCATGCGCCGCAGGGCCACGGCATCCAGCCAGCCACAACGACGGGCACGCCCGGTGGTGGCACCAAACTCTGCACCCTTCTCTCCCATATGCTTGCCATTGGCATCAAACAATTCAGTGGGAAATGGTCCGCCGCCCACCCGAGTGGTATAGGCTTTGGTGATGCCCAGAATGTAATCAATGGCATTGGGCCCTACTCCGGCACCGGTACAAACACCGCCGACGGTGGTGTTGGAAGAAGTTACATAGGGATAGGTGCCGTGGTCGATATCCAGCAAACTGCCCTGCGCACCCTCAAACATGATGCGTTTACCCTGCTGGCGCAGCGCATACACCCGGCGGCTGACATCAATCACCATGCCTTTGAAATATTCGCCCAGCTCAACGGCTTCAGCGACCACCTGCTGTAAATCCAGTGGCTGCACTTTGAAACGTTGTTGCAGCACGAAATTGTGAAAATCCAGCACGGGTTCGATTTTTTCGGCCAAACCAGCTGGCTTGAGCAAGTCAGAGGTACGCAGGCCACGCCGCGCGACCTTGTCTTCATAAGCCGGACCTATCCCTCGACCGGTGGTTCCGATGGCTTTGTCGCCCCGTGCCTGTTCACGCGCCCGGTCCAGTAATTCGTGATAAGGCATGATGATGGCGCAAGCGGGTGAAATCCGGATGCGTGATTTCACATCCAGGCCACGCTGCTCCAGTGCTTCGATTTCTTTTTTCAGGGCCTTCAGAGACAGCACCACACCGTTGCCGATCAGGCATTCCACCCCGGGCTGCAAAATACCGGCCGGTATCAGGTGCAGCACGGTTTTTTCGCCGGCAATGACCAAAGTGTGTCCGGCATTGTGCCCACCCTGGAAACGCACTACGGCATCGGCATCATGGCTGAGCAAATCAACGATCTTGCCCTTGCCTTCATCTCCCCATTGGGTGCCCAGCACCACTACACTTTTATTCATGATTTGATCTCGCGGCCAACCGGCTGGAGTAAGGTGTTGTTTTTAATGTCCGACAGACGCTTATCGGTGCAGAAACTGCAATAACAAAGCTCCCGCCAGCATGCTGACGATTCCGGCAACACGTATGGATTTCGGGTTCATGCGAATGATTTCGGCCAGATACTTCTGCCAGGCTGCAGGTGCAATGCCTGGCATCATTCCCTCAATGATCAACAGCAAGGCAAAGGCCGCCAGCAAATCTTGCATCATTAGCCTTCAGCCCTTTATTCGCGCTACTGGATCGATTCGGAACCGAAGTAATTGAAGAACTCGGACGATCTGTCCAGCACCATCACATCATTGTTGCCACCGAAAGCGTTTTTATAAGCTTCCAGGCTACGATAGAAGGCATAAAATTCCTCGTCCGCGCCATAAGCTTCTGCATATACCTCTGTGGCCCGGGCATCACCTTCACCGCGCATGGTTTCGCCATCACGCTGTGCTTCAGCCAACAGGATCTGGACTTCGCGATCCGCGTTGGCGCGGATGGTCTCGGCTTCTTCGCGGCCCTGGAAGCGCAATAGGTTAGCTTCCTTCTGGCGGTCGGTTGCCATGCGGCGGAATACCGATTCACGCACATCATCCGGCAATTCAATCGACTTGATGCGTACATCCAGCACTTCAATGCCGAACTCCTCGCCGGTGGCGTTATTGGCAGCTTCCTTAATACCGCGCATGATATTTACACGCTCCTGTGACACCACCTCAACCAGGGTATTGCTGGCGATCTGCGCCCGCATCCTGTCCTTGATGATCTGCTCCAGGCGATTAATTGCGCGCAATTCTATGCCCTCGGTTGAGATATAGAATTTCGAAACGTCCTTGATACGCCACTTGACGAATGAATCCACGTTTACAAATTTCTGCTCGGAAGTGAGCATTAGCTCAGAAGGTGTATCCAGAGTCAGGATGCGCTTATCAAATTTACGAACGTTGTTTACGAACGGCAACTTGAAATGCAGGCCCGGTTCGTAGTCCGCCTTGACGATACGGCCCAACTGGAACTTGATGGCATATTCGGTTTCAGTCACCATAAACATGCTGGAAAGGCCGAGTATGCCAATGATGACAACCAATATCATGAGTATAGTCTTGTTCATTGCCGACCCTCCCTGCGGGGTGTGCGAGTCGTTGTCGTGGTACCACTATCCTGACCCGATTGCGGTGTAACTACGGGTGGCATGGGAGGACGACCGGAACCATCTGCGCTGCCGGTCATTTTATCCAACGGCAGGTAAAGTATGTTGCCATTGGACTGGGCATCCAGGAAAACCTTGGATGAACGGCCAAACACGCTTTCCATGGTTTGCAGATACAAGCGCTTGCGGGTAATTTCCGGTGCCTTGCGATACTCGCCCAACACCAGCCCGAAACGAGTGGCCTCACCATCAGCCAATGCTATGGTGGACTGTTTGTAACCCTCGGCTTCCTGCAAAATACGCGAAGACTGGCCTCTGGCCTCAGGCACCACGCTGTTGGCATGTACCCTTGCTTCTTCAATAAAGCGTTGCCGATCTTCACGAGCCTTGTTCACATCAGAAAAAGCATCACGCACCTGTAAGGGTACATTCACATCTCTGAGCGTGAACTCCGTAACCTGAAGACCCGACTTATAAAGATCAAGCGTTTCCTGCAGCACCCGCTCAGTGTCCTGCGCCACTTTTTCGCGGCCGGCACCGGCGAGGATGGTATCCATGCGATTGGTACCCACCGACTCGCGCAAGGCGCTCTCGGCTGCTGACTGCAAAGTCAGTTCGGGATCACGTACCTGGAACAGGAAATCCTGCGCCGACTGTACGCGGTACTGAATTGTGAAATTGAGTTCCACCAGATTTTCGTCTTCGGTAAGCATCTGTCCACGGTCTTCTACTGAACGAACGTTGCTGATGTTTACTGTGTCCAGGCTTTCGATGGGGCTGGGAAATGTCACGTTGATGCCCGGCTCCAGGGTGCGGTTGTACTTGCCGAAACGCAACACGACTCCACGCTCTGCCTGATCAATGATATGCACTGAATTCCAGCCTACCCACAACAGCAAGGCAATCAGGGCGATGGAAAAAATGCCACCGGCACCGCTGCCGCTATTTCCTGTATCGCTGTTGCGGCTGCCGCCACCGCCAAAAATAGACTTCAGGCGACGATTCACATTACGAAAAACCTCATCCAGATCGGGTGGTTGATCACCGGATTTCCAGGGGTCTTTACTGCCATTGCCAGGCTCTTTCCAAGGCATCAACTTCTCCAGTACTGCATCAGTTCAATTCAGGGAAACTCTGAATCATTACATGAATGAGTAATTCAGAGCTTTCAAAAAAATTCGTACCCAGCCAAACTTGGGTTTAAGCGGGCATGTTTCAAGGCAAGCTTATTGTACGTTCAGATGGCGGCTCGTGCCTGTGTTGCGAGTTTTCGCTCTATCGCGGCACCGCCTTTGTTGGGTAGCCTGGCCAGGCGCTGAGCGGTTTCCAGCGGCAAATCCACATGCAACAACCAGGCGCCGTTGTCGGCAATCCGCTCTTCGCTGACCGCGCCCAGCTCGAACAATTGAGCGCGTAAGCGTGCGTCCTTGCCTTGCAATTCTATCCACTCCACAAAACGATCGCCCGAAAGCCGATCAGCCATGGCCTGTTGCAACAGCTCCATGCCTTCACCTCTCAGAGCTGAAACCGCTACTGTGTGAACCTGGCCGTTTTCATGGGCATGGGCCTGCACCGCCTGCCCATTGCGATCAATCTTGTTCAACACCCGTATGACCGGAATGGACTCAGCACCAATGGACTCCAGCACCTCTTCCACATCGGCCTGGCGCTCTGAATGGTAAGGATCGGAGGCATCAATTACGTGCAACAACAAATCTGCTTCACGCGCTTCCTGCAAAGTGGCGCGAAAGGCTGCAATCAACTCATGTGGCAAATCACTGACAAAACCCACCGTGTCGGCCAACAGAATGTCGCCGCAACTGAGATCACTCAAGCGCCGTACGGTTGGGTCCAGCGTGGCGAACAGCTGGTCTTCGGCGATCACGTCAGCACCGGTCAGGCGATTGAACAAAGTGGACTTGCCGGCATTGGTATAGCCCACTAATGCGACCAGAGGGTTACGTGAACGCACGCGCGATCGTCTGCTTTGATCCCGCTGGATGGCCACTTTATCGAGCTTCTCATTCAATTGACGGATACGCACAGCGATCAATCGACGATCGGTTTCCAGCTGGGTTTCACCCGGCCCACGCAGGCCGATACCGCCTTTCTGGCGCTCCAGATGGGTCCAGCCTCGAATCAGGCGGGTGGACAGATGCCGCAACTGTGCCAGTTCAACCTGCAACTTGCCTTCATAGGACTGCGCCCGCTGGGCGAAAATATCGAGAATCAGGCTATTGCGATCCAGCACCCGGCAACCACAGGTTTGTTCGATGTTGCGTTCCTGCACAGCACTGAGCGCCTGGCTGACCAGAATCAGGTCTGCAGAGGTTTCTTTTACCAGTTCAGTCAGTTGTGCAATTTTGCCCTTGCCCACGTAATAGCGGGCATCGGGCCGGTCCCGCGGAGCTGTCAGAACACCCACCACCTCAGCTCCGGCAGAGCGCGCCAGCTCCTGGTATTCGTCCAGGGATTCCGGTCCTGTGCGCCTGAAAACCGGGTGGAGAATTACCGCCCGGTCACCCCGTTCAGCACGGTCAAACAAAATTAATCCTGTTCATCTTCCTCGTCGAACACACGCACATTTCGGGCTGGAACAACCGTAGAAATGGCGTGCTTGTATATCATTTGGCTGACGGAATTCTTCAGCAGCACTACGAACTGATCAAAAGATTCGACTTGACCCTGCAGCTTGATGCCGTTGACCAGATAGATGGAAACTGGGACACGTTCACGTCTTAACGCATTTAAAAATGGCTCTTGTAATGATTGACCCTTAGTCATGGCCGTTCTCTCCTTTATTATGTGTTCATTCTCCGTCGCTCGACCCTACGACGCGAGATACGACTAATCTGGATGCTGCAAGCTCATGATTCAAGGAATCGATCGAAGTCTTGCTGCACCGCTTTTCGCGCGTCTTCCCACTGCGGATCATACCACAGGGCTTCGGTTTCCCGCCTCAACCAGGTTAATTGACGCTTGGCCAACTGGCGAGTGGCTGCCTGGGACTTGCGGATCATTTCCGGCTGGTCCATTTCGCCCTGTAAAAAACCCCAGGCCTGGCGATAACCCACACAGCGCATGGATGGCATGTCAGCGTTCAGGTCGCCCCGCTGCTGCAGGGCCTGCACCTCTTGTAGAAATCCATGCTGCAGCATCTGCACAAAGCGTTGCTCTATGCGCTGGTGCAAAACGGCACGGGAGTCGGGGCAAATCACCAGCCGCAATATCCGGTAGCCACAATTTACCTGGCTTTGCTCATTTTGCAGCTCGCTCATGGGCCTACCAGTGAGGCTGATCACTTCCAGGGCTCGCTGTATGCGTTGTGGATCGTTGGGATGAATACGCTCGGCGATCACCGGGTCCAAATCGTGCAAACGTTGGTGTAGAGCGGGCCAACCCAGTTGCCGGGCCTCCGCTTCCAGCTGTTTGCGCAATTCAGGATCTGCTGATGGCAAAGTTGCCAGACCACCCGCCAGGGCTCGGAAATACAGCATGGTGCCGCCGACCAGCAAGGGCACCCTGCCCTGAGCAGTGATTTTTGCCATTTCCACCAGGGCATCGGCACGGAATTCAGCAGCTGAATAGCTTTCTGCCGGATCCCGTATATCAATCAGCCGATGCGGTGCCTGGCTCAGAATATCGGCGTCCGGCTTGGCTGTACCGATATCCATCTGGCGATACACCATGGCCGAATCGACACTGATGATATCCACTGGATAGCGCTGCACCAGTTCCACCGCCAGGCCGGTTTTGCCCGCCGCGGTTGGGCCCATCAGGAAGATGGCCGGTGGCAGTTGCTGGGCCGTGCTCATGACTATCTGCCGCGCAGGAACAGGCGATCGAGCATGCCCATGTCGAGTTGCACCCAGGTGGGTCTGCCGTGATTGCACTGACCGGAGCGTTCGGTATGTTCCATATCCCGCAACAGGGCATTCATTTCTGCCAGGCCCAATATGCGATTGGCCCGCACCGAGCCATGGCAAGCCATGGTCGAAAGCAGTTCGTTGGTTTCATTCTCAATGCGCTGGCTTTGGCCTTCGCGCGCCAGGTCAGCCACGACATCGCGCAATAATCCGGCACCGTCGGCATCCGCCAGCAAAGCCGGTAATTCCCGCAGTAGCAAAGTTTCAGGGCCAGTGCGATCAAATACCAGGCCCAGGCTGAGCAATTGTTCACGATGGTCTTCCGCTACATCGGCTTCCGCTTCGCTCAACACCACGCTGGCTGGTACCAGTAAACGCTGGCTGCGTATGCCTTCACCATCCAAACGCGCTTTCATGCGTTCGTAAGTGATGCGCTCGTGAGCTGCGTGCATGTCCGTCAAAACCAGACCGGAACGGTTTTGCGACAGGATGTAAATACCGTGCAATTGTGCCAGGGCAAAGCCCAGCGGTGGCAGTTCGGAGTCCTGGTCATCAGAAAAAGGTGCGGATGAAGCTGGAGCACTGGCCAACACTTGTTGATAGGCTGCAATCTGGTCTGCCACCGGCAAGCCTATGGCCCCCTGGGAGTAAGAGGAATTGAAGAACGATGCGCCACTGGCAGTCGCTGCAGACTGAGGCAAGCCACTGCCAGGGCGTAGATTGCCGGCGCCGGTACCGGCCTGGGCCAGCGCGTGGTGCAATGCTGAATACAGAAAATCGTGCACGGCACGGCCATCACGAAAACGCACTTCATGCTTCTGTGGATGAACATTCACATCCACCATGGCTGGCGGCAACTCGAGGTACAACACAAAAGCCGGATGGCGGCCATGGAATAACACATCCTGGAAAGCCTGGCGCACGGCATGGGCAATCAAACGATCGCGCACGGCACGGCCATTGACGAAAAAGAACTGCCGGTCGGCCTGGGCGCGGTTGAAGCGCGGTTCTGCTATCCAGCCGCTCAGGGCCAGCTCACCGCGCTGTTCGGAAATCTGCACCACGTGAGTTATAAATTCGTCACCCATGGCTGCGCGCAAGCGCTTTTCCTGCAGCGCATCGGAATCTGCCCGCGGGTAAAAAGCCACGCGCTTGCCATTGTGTTCCAGCTGGAAAGCCACATCGAACCTGGCCAGAGCAAACTTCCGCAGCAAGCCATCCGAGTGATTGAATTCGGTCCGGTCAGCGCGCAGAAACTTGCGCCGCGCCGGTGTGTTGTAAAACAGGTCAGCGACTTCAACCCGGGTGCCCTTAGGTACCGCATGCGGCTGGGGCGCGGAGACCACACCATTGCGGCTATTCACGACCCAGCCGTGTTCTTCAGACGCAAGGTGTGAGGCAATTTCCATTCGCGAAACGGAGGCTATGCTGGGTAAAGCTTCGCCGCGAAAACCCATGGTCGCAACATTTTCCAGATCATCCAATGAGGCAATTTTGCTGGTGGCGTGGCGCTGCAAGGCAATAGCCAGTTCATTACGACTGATACCCGAGCCATCGTCAATCACCCGCAAAAGGTTTTTGCCACCTTGCTCCAGACTGACGGTAATATGCCTGGCGCCTGCATCCAGGCTGTTCTCGACCAGTTCCTTGACCACCGATGCCGGGCGCTCAACCACCTCTCCAGCAGCAATCTGGTTGATCAGGTGGTCTGGCAGGACCTGGATACTCATGAACTCACGCTGGCAAAGAGCCGGAAAACTGTAGTGCAGAGAAACCTATCAGGCGCGCCGCAGATTGCAACTGTTTTCGTAAGAGAAATTAAGACAGAAGGATGAATCGAGCAGAAATCAGCAGTCTTTCTGATAATACTTCAACTCATGCCGGCAGACGGCTCAGATCGTAGGTATCAATAACTCGCTGCCGACCTGAATGGCATCGCTTTTGAGATCATTGGCATTGCGCAGGCGATACAGGGTGATCTGGTATCGGCTGGCAATATCACCCAGGGTGTCGCCGCTGACCACGCGATGTCGTATGGGTTGGCGATTGGCGGCAATCCAGGTTCCTGGAGGTGGGCTGAGATAGAAATAATCCTGTACGCCATTGGCGATTGCACTGGCGATTTTCTTCTGCCAGGCCGGGTCACGCAGACGTCTTTCCTCATCGGGGTTACTGATAAACGCAGTTTCCACCAGAATGGATGGCACATCCGGTGACTTCAGCACCATGAAATTGGCATGCTCAACGGTATTTTTGTGGGTTTTACCCACTCCCCGCATGGAACTGAATACGTTGGAAGCTACCAGGTTGCTGGCCTCCATAGTGGCACTTTGCGACAAGTCCAACAGCACTGAAGCCAGCATTTCGTCTTTGTCACCCAGCGTCACACCACCGACCAGATCCGAGCTGTTTTCACTGTCGGCCATGCGCCGGGCAAATTCGCTGGAAGCCCCGCGACTGGAAAGTACGAACACCGAAGATCCCGTCACAGAAGATTTGGTGAAGGCATCTGCGTGTATGGAAACAAACAGATCCGCACGGTTTTTGCGGGCCTTCTCATAGCGATCACGATGCGGAATGTAGTAATCGCCATCGCGTACCAGCACCGCCAGCATGCCGGGCTGTGCATCGATGGCTTTCTTGAGTTCGCGAGAAATGGCCAGTACCACGTCTTTTTCACGGGTACGGCTGGGGCCCAGGGCACCCGGATCTTCGCCACCATGGCCGGCATCTATTGCCACCACCACTTTGCGATTATTTTCTGCCAGGTTAGCCACCTGCTTGACCGGAGCGGCTTTACTGCCGGCAGTTTCAGGATACAGGTCTATGACCAGGCGATGGCCGTATTGAGCGGTGGGATCCAACATGAAACTCTTGATCTTGCTGCTGGAGCTCAGATCAAAAACAACCCGCAGGATTTTCTTCTCGGGCTCACCGTGCCGCACACTGCTGATGACACCAGCGTGTTCGGGTTCGAAATCCAATGCTTTTTTGACTCCGGCATTGTCCAGATCAATGACAACGCGGTCGGGGTTTTGCAAGGTAAACAGGCGATATTCGGTGCGCTCGCTGAGATCCAGCACTGCACGGGTCTTTTCCGGATCGGTCCAGACGCGAAAGCCACTGATCTCGGCCGCCATAGCAGGGATGGCGATCATGCTCAGTAACAATGCAATGACAGGGCGTGTTGTCACTGTTTTCATCAAACTCCCCATAGACCTCCCTGTTCGATGGCGCCAATGATGAAGTCTAAATCATGAAATTGCAAGGTTTACCCCTAAAAAACACCACAAAAACCGCCACATAGGCCATTAAACTAGAAAAAAGATTTGATTATTCAGCCAACACAGCCTGCATCACTTCTTCACCCTGGCTACTTTGCGCCTCGCATAGCACACTGCGACCATCCACAGATTCCTTGAAAATCAAGAGGATATCTGCGGAAGGCAGGGCCGAAAAAGCCTTTTCAGGCCACTCGATCAACAGAATTCCATTGGCGGTGAACTGGTCTGCCAGGGCCAAAAATTCCAGCTCTGCCGGGTTTTCGATGCGGTACAGGTCCAGATGCAGAAAATCAAAGCCTCCGGCCTGATAGCTTTCCAGCAGGCCATAAGTGGGGCTTTTCACCCGGCCGGGATAGCCCAGGCCTTGTATCAGGGCCCGGGCAAAGGTGGTTTTACCGGCGCCCAGATCACCCTGCAGGAAAATGACCAGGGGAGCACGCAAACAGCGACCAAATTCCAGCGCCAACTCACGCAAAGTGGCTTCATCCGGTAAATTAAAAACCCGGCTGTTATTGGACATGTGGTTTTCTCTCAGGGGTTAAGTACAGTGGGCAGGCGCGCAATAATATCCGAGGCTATCATGCCCCGCTCGCCAATCTGCGCTGCCGCCAGGTCTCCTGCCTGGGCATGTGCCACTACGCCCAACATAGCCGCTTCCCAGGCTGACAGACCCTGCGCCAGCATGGCTGCGATGACACCGGCCAGCACATCACCCGTACCCGCAGTGGCCATGCCGGGATTACCCAGCGGGCAAATGGCATAGAAGCCATCCGGACGTGAAATCACACTGCCGCAACCTTTTAACACCACCGTGGCATCGAATGCTTCCGCGATGCGGTGCGCTGCGCCGACACGATCCTGCTGAATTTCACGGGCACTGCAGCCCAGCAATCGTCCAGCTTCTGCCGGATGTGGGGTGAGTATCCAGTTGCCCCTAGGCAATCGGCTATGACGTGTACCCACCGGATGATGGCGGGCCAAAATGTTCA
>JBBKVS010000126.1:0-4666 GCA_037968555.1 Lysobacterales bacterium
ACCCGGTTGCGTTCCTCTTCCGGTTCGCCCACCGACAGGCCACCAATGGCAAAGCCGTCAAAGCCGATCTGGGTCAATTCCTGGGCCGAACGGGTACGCAAGGATTCAAATACACCACCCTGCACAATCCCAAACAAAGCCGAAGCATTACCTTCATGTGCCTTGGCCGATCTTTCTGCCCAGCGCAGTGACAACTCCATGGACTGACTGGCTACTTCTTCAGTGGCCGGATACGGCGTGCATTCATCGAAAATCATCACGATGTCTGAGCCCAGGGATTTCTGCACCGCCATCGATTCTTCCGGGCCCATAAACACTTTCGAGCCATTCACCGGTGATGCAAAAGTAACACCTTGTTCGGTAATTTTGCGGCGTTCAGCCAGGCTCCATACCTGGAACCCCCCCGAGTCAGTGAGTATGGGTCCTTGCCAGTTCATAAAATCATGCAAATCACCATGCGCCTCTATCACTTCAACACCCGGACGCAACATCAGGTGGAAGGTATTACCGAGCAGAATCTGCGCACCGGTTGCGCTGACTTCAGCGGGTGTCATGGCCTTGACCGTTCCATAGGTGCCCACCGGCATAAAGGCCGGTGTGTCCACCACGCCCCGGTCGAATTGTAAGCGGCCACGCCTCGCGGTCTGGTCGGTGTTGATGAGTTCAAATTTCATGATGGTGAGTCTATTCTTCAGAGAATCAACATGGCATCGCCATAGCTGAAAAAGCGGTAGCGCTGGTTCACTGCATGCGCGTAAGCAGACCGAATGGCCTCCGTGCCAGCAAAGGCACTGACCAGCATTAACAGGGTGGATTCCGGCAGATGGAAGTTGGTGAGCATACCGTCCACCACTTTAAACCGGTAACCGGGGTAGATAAAGATACGACTGTCACCCGCAAAGGGCAGGAGCTCGCCGCTGGCTGCCGCAGTTTCCAGACTGCGCACAGAGGTGGTTCCGACAGCGATAACCCGCCCTCCCCGCTCACGGGCTTCTGCCACCGCCGCACATACCGATTCCGGCACTTCCAGGTATTCAGCATGCATCTGGTGGTCTTCAATCTGCTCGGTGCGCACAGGCTGGAAGGTTCCCGCGCCCACGTGCAGGGTCAGGTTTACGCGAGCGATACCTTTTTCATCCAGGGCTTGCAGCAGTTCCTGGTCAAAATGCAGGCCGGCAGTGGGGGCAGCCACAGCCCCTGGCTTGCTGGCATAGACGGTTTGGTAACGCTCCAGGTCTTCTGCAGAATCCGCGCGTTCGATATAAGGTGGCAGTGGCATATGGCCGAGCTTTTCCATTAATGCTGCCAATGGCACGCCGGTGGACTGCAGTCTGAAGAATTCAGCTTCACGACCCAGCACCACCAATTCGGTACCGTCTTCCAGCAGCAAAAGACTGTTGGCTTTGGGTGATTTACTGGCTCGCAGCTGTGCCAAGCATGTGTTTTCATCCAGCATGCGCTCTACCAGGATTTCCACCTTGCCACCGGTGGCTTTATGCGCAAACAAACGCGCAGGTAAGACCTTGGTGTCGTTGAATACCAACAGATCACCGGCACGTAGCAGTGCGGGCAGATCGCGTATGGCCTGATCACGTAAATCAGGCAGGGAGCTATCCAGCAACAGCAGGCGACTGTCAGACCGCTGTTTCAGCGGTTGCTGGGCAATCAGTTCTGCAGGCAACTCAAATTGGAAATCACTGCGTTTGATCAGAGCTTCCTCAGCTTAAACCGGGATGCGCATTCTACCTGTGCACAGCGCTGCATGGCCATGCAGCATATAATTGCCGCATCACGCCGTCCCATGCTTTGCCCCATATAAACCATTCAGGATGCCTGCAGCCATGAACCCAAACACCCAAACCTCCATGTCGGATTTACTGGCCGATGCCCAGGCCAGGGACGCAGCAGATTCACTGGCATCTTTTCGCGCAGGTTTTCGCTTTCCAAAACATGCCGATGGCAAAGACAAGCTCTACTTCACCGGCAATTCACTGGGCTTACAACATGAGTCGGTTGATATTGCAGTAGCTGAAGTGATGGAGTCCTGGCGTTCGCGTGCGGTCGAGGGGCACTTTCGCGGCGCACGGCCATGGCTGAAATACCACGAGTTGCTGCGCGCAGGCCAGGCTGCATTGTTCGGCGCAAAGCCCAGCGAAGTGGTGGCCGTGAATACCCTCTCGGTTAACCTGCACATGGCGATGATCAGCTTCTATCGGCCAGCAGGTCAGCGCCGCCGTATTGTGATGGAACGCAACGCCTTTCCTTCGGATCGCTATGCAGTGGAATCTCAAATCCGCTTACACGGCCTGGATCCGCAAGATTGCCTGGTTGAACTTGCACCGGAAAGCGGACAGCGACTGATTGAAGAAAGTCAGATTGAAGACTACCTGGCGACGCATGGCGACAGCGTGGCACTGGTGCTCTGGCCTGGTGTGCAATACGCCACCGGCCAGGTCTTTGACCTGCCGCGTATCACCGCAGCTGCCCGTAAAGCAGGCGCCTGTGTAGGCTTCGATCTCGCCCACAGCGCCGGCAACGTGCCAGTGGCTTTGCATGACAGCGGTTGCGATTTCGCGGCCTGGTGCACCTATAAATACCTCAATGCCGGGCCCGGTGCCGTGGCTGGAATGTTTATCCATGAGCAGCATCACGGCAATGCGGACCTGCCCCGATTGCATGGCTGGTACGGCAATAATCCGGCCACGCGCTTTCGCATGGCTGCCGAGTTTGATCCTGCCCCGGGTGCGGATGCCTGGGTAATTTCCAACCCGCCGGTATTGGCCATGGCGCCCTTACTGGCCTCACTGCAGGTTTTTATGGATGCAGGAATGAGCCAGCTGCGCGACAAGTCCATTGCCCTGACCGGCTGGCTGGCAAACGCCATCCAACAGCACCTGGCCGAACAGATTGAAATCATCACGCCCCATGCAGTCAAGCAGAGGGGCTGTCAATTGTCATTGCGCGTCCGGGCGGGTCGGGAAACAGGCCGGGAGCTGTTCGAGCATCTGGAAAAATCCGGAGTGGTGCCCGATTGGCGTGAGCCCGATGTGATTCGGGTTGCGCCAGTGCCGCTGTATAATCGCTACGAAGATGGTGCGAGATTGGTGCAGATGATCTGCCAGTGGTTTGATCAGCGCTAAATAAGCTACGTACAAACACCCTTTGCCACCGCGCAATTAATCAGTGACTTATAAAAAAATGGGCCGGATAATCCGGCCCACCAACATGCTTACAAGCGCTTCCGCATTGCTCTTTTTCAGCAACAATGCATGGCTCAATTACATTGAATGCTGTCCGAAATCTTCACGATCGAATCAGAGCGGTTGATCGTTTGCGTGGGTGTGAAAGCCTGGTAATTCATAGTCCAGCCACCGCTGGATTCATTGCTGAAATTACGTGTATAGGTTCCCACTTCGGTAATCTCGACCGGAACTTCCGGGCAAGTGGCGCAATAGGCTTTGTAATGCAAGATCGGCATGGACGTCATATTCGACATGCTATTGGTGGCATCGGCAGCCAGCAGGAATTTCGGATTGCCGCGGCCGTCAAACAGGTAATGGATATGCGATTGTGAGTTATCAAACATACTGACCGTAGCGCCACCCAGGCCAACCACTTGTTTGCCCCAGGTACCGTGATAACTCTTCTTTGAACCGCTGATGGTAGGACAGGTATTCGGACTGAGCGGAACCATGGTATCCGAGCCAACTATACCCAGCAGCGAGTAAGAGTAGATCACTTCATTGTTGCCAATGAAGGTCATGGACAACTTGCCAACCACCTGGCTCTGCTGCTGTGTGCCGTCATTGGTGTAACGCAACAAATCGGTAATCCAGATATTGCTGGTGGGCGCAGGTGCGCTGCCGTTGTAGAAAGTCGGCAGCCCAAGTTCATCATAGGAGTACCAAAGCACGTAATGGAAACTGCCGATGGAATTGTATTCACCCCCCTGGTAGTTATAGCGCTCGAAACGCCACAGTCCCTTGAATGGATTCAGTCCCGCTTTGCCACCCTGCACATTGGTATTGATGGTTACTGCAGCTGCATTCGCTGAAACATTCGCCAGGCGCACAAAGTAACGCCCTGGAGGCGGGTTATTAGCCAAACTGATGCTTGGCCCGAGATTACTGCCGCCGCTTGCTGAAGTAACCAACGCCAACCCACCAGGCAAACTGGCAAAGGGCTGGTTAGCCAGTGCCTGGGCAAAATCCTGTCGGTATATTTCCATGCGCAAGCTGTTGCTTTGCGTACCCGTCGCACCCGTTGCCTGTACATTCAGCGAAGTTGTTCCGGGCGGCACATCAACAAAGATGCGTTCATGTGCCGAATTTCCAGCCAAGGCAAGACCCTGGGATGCGCCATTGAACAAGGGGAAAGTCTGCGGCGCTACGATGGCACTGCGATTAAAACGTATCGGAATTACACCCACGTTATTGGGCTGAGTGCGTGTGCTGCCTATACCCACAGCCGCCAACAGCTGGTCTCCCGGAATGGCGGAAACATTGCGCCAATTCACCTTCACACCAATCGTTTCGTTAGCGGGTGCGATGCCCGGGCCTGTGACCATGATGGGCGATTGATCCGAACTGGCAATGCCTGCGCTGAGCAGGGTTACCTGGTCACCCGCCGGAGTCACTCCAGACCAGTTCTGCACCACGATCCAGTA
>JBBKVS010000127.1:0-45387 GCA_037968555.1 Lysobacterales bacterium
TTCCTGCCAGGCGGCCAGCTGCACAGGGGTAGCTGCCGCAAAGCTGCGGTCAAACCAGGTTTGCACGGCTGGATGGAACATCAGGCTATTTTACGCTGAAGTTTCTCAAAAGCTGCGAATCAACTGTGCCGGACAAACGCGACAGCACCTGCGCAGCTAATTTGCTCCTGGCCCCACCGGTTTCCATTGCGCCGAGCGCAAACGCCAGTCACCCTCCTGCATTTGCCAAAGACTTACTACTTCATACAGTTGCCCGCTATCTGGCAAAAAACCTTCACCACCTGTGAGCAGGATCTGGAATCGGGCCTCAGCCTCATCGACTCCGGCAGGCTGGACCTGGATCGGTAAAAGTTGTGCATGTACCCGTTTATGACGCCGCAGCTGGTACAGCAACAAACCATTGAGTTGATCGTGATTGAATTCCCCCCCCTGGCCGTGGAAATCTGCCGCAACATAAGCCATAAAGTCACGCCGTTCGCCGGCTTCAATATGTGCTTCCATGTTGCCCAGAGTGGCTATGATCTGCTGCTCCAGGCTGGCCTCTGAACCGCAGCCGGCCAGCAGAATCGGTACCAGGCAGGCTGCCAGTAGCTTTAATCTGCGTAGGGCTTTCAAGGCTTTGATTCAGTTCCGGCAGCATCGGCCGTATCGGTGCTGGAGAGGTAGGATTCCAGCAAGTGGGATGACACCACAATCAGGTCGTGTTCGGTCACCAGGCCCACCAGCTTGCCTTCGCGCAATACCGGCAAACAGGCCAGCTGTTTTTCACGCATCAGGCGTATGGCCTCGACGGTGCTGGTTTCCGGGCTGACGGTTACCGGATCAGGATTCATGATTTCACCGACGGTGATCTTCGCGGCATCTCCAACCCGTCCGTTGGCCACCAGGCGCAGCAAAGCCCGATGCGACACCAGCCCAACCAGATTGCCGGAATCGTCCTCCACCGGAATATGCCGTACATGCCGCCAGTCCATCAGGGTAGCGGCAAAATCGACGATATCACCCGTCCTCACGGTGACCAGATCCGTGGTCATGAACTGTCCCACGTGGCGGTAACTCTCACGCCAATCCTGCTTCTCACAAAAATTTGCCAACTGCCACTCGGCAATGGGGTGATCCGAAGACTGCTGGTGCACCAGGCTGCTGACCAGGCAGCGCATGCGCTGGTTCGGTGTGCCCTGCTCGCCCATGTTTTCCAGTGACTCCAACATCCAGCGTGCACCTGTACGCCGCTTGTTGACCCGATCTTCCAGCACGCCCAGGTAACGATCTATATCACCCCGGTCTATGGCCATTTGTTCCAGGCCTTCACGTGCCAGTGGCAACAGGTGCTGGGTGATCAACTCCTTGGCTGGTAGATAGCTGTCTCCAAACCAGTTCATCTGCGAACGGATGCCCTCGCGGGCTGCGGCCAGGAAATTGGTCTTCACGTCCTCGAAACGGATTTGCTCGCGCACATTGGGGTGCTGCTCGGCCATGCCGGCCATCATGCCGAAAAAGAAAGCCGCATTGGCAACCTCATCCACCACCGTTGGTCCGGACGGAATCACGCGGTTTTCTATGCGCAGATGAGCAACGCCATTGCTGACTCCGAAACAGGGTCGATTCCAGCGGTAAACCGTGCCGTTGTGCAAACGCAAAGCATTCAGGCTGGGTATTTCACCCCGCTCAACCATGGCCAGTGGGTCATCTTCTGTATCGGTGGTTAACAGGATGCGATTGCGCGCGATGTCATCCTTGAAAATTTCCGTGACCGATTCATCAATCCAGCGATCACCGAAATGCACCCGCGGATGCTGGCCCCGTGCCTGATGTGTACTGGAGCGTGAATCAACGGAGTGTTCCAGCACGGCAATGCGTGTTTCATGCCACAGGCGCCGGCCCAATAACAGCGGCGAATTCACACTGGCCGCCAGCAAGGGTGCCGTCACCACCTGGGCAATGTTGTATAGCCGCGCAAACTCTTCTGCGCCAACCTGGAAATGCACCTGAAAACTGGTATTGCAGGCCTCCAGCATGACGTTATCGTGAGTGATTGCAAGTTGGTCAATGCCATTGATGCGAAAGCGGAATTCCTCGCCACGCAATGACCGCAGAGCATCATTGAGCGCAAAATAGCGAGGCTCCGGCATCATGGAGTCCAGCCCCAGATGCTCCAGCGACAAAGTGGGCAAGATACCCACCAAGGCGATATCGCAGTCGGCGCGGGCAGCCGTGCTGCGCGCCAGCTTGTAGAGTTCCTGTGCTTCCTGCTCCATCTTTCGCAGACAGTCACCACCGAGCCGGCGTGGTGACAAATTGGCTTCCAGATTGAATTGCCCCAGTTCATTGGTAAAGCGTGGATCAGATATTTGTTGCAGCAACTCCTGAGCACGCGAGGCCGGACCGAAAGCTGAGTCAACGATGAACATTTCCTGCTCTGCTCCAATGCGGCGTATGCCCGATTCGATCATGCCACGGGAAATCATCAGGTCCAGAGCCCGCACTTCCTCCAGCAGCGAACGCATGAACTCCTGGTGCACTGCATCCTTGTTGTCGGGCCTGACATTATGCTCACCCATGTTGTTGCGCCCTTAAGCTGCTTAGTATGTTGTTTATCAGCGCCGATCATAAACAGTCAGGCCAGTCACAGGCAAACAAAAGCCCGATTACACTGGATTTCTTGCTGCCCGGCAGGCGTTATGATGGAATGAAGTCAGAAACCTGGTGGACAGCCTTCCCGCAAGGTCAACTCGCAACAAAGACAGAGGTGTTATGTGAACAACCCCCAGGTGAACAAATCCCCAATAGATAAACCCTGGTTGGCCAATTACCCCAAAGGGGTCCCTGCTGAAATTGACCTGAGCGAGTTTACTTCCATCCTGGATATTTTTGAAAACAGTTGCCGGCTCTATGCCGACAGGACGGCCTTCAGCAATTTCAAAACTGCCATCAGCTATGCTGATCTGGATCGGCTGACACGCAATTTTGCCGCCTGGCTGCAGAAGCAGGGTTTTAAGAAAGGCGATCGCATCGCCCTGATGATGCCCAACATCCTGCAATACCCGGTGGCACTGTTCGGAGCAATGCGGGCCGGGCTGGTGATTGTCAATACCAATCCCATGTATACCGCGCGTGAATTGAAGCACCAGTTGCTCGATTCAGGCGCGAGAGCGATTGTCGTGGTGGAAAATTATGCGCATGTAGTGCAGCAAGTTCGTGACGATGTACCGCTGGATTGTGTCATCACCACACGTGTGGGTGACATGCTGAAATTTCCCAAGGGGTTAATGCTTAATTTTGCTATGCAGTATCTCAAAAAAGCCATACCGCCTTGGAAACTGGCCGGCTCCGTGTCACTGTCTGCCTGCCTGAAAAAAGGAGCGGGACTGCCCTTCAATGCCGTTCAGCTGGGTTTTGAGGACATTGCATTTCTGCAATACACCGGCGGCACCACCGGCGTGGCCAAGGGGGCCATGCTGACTCACCGCAACCTGGTGGCCAATATGCTGCAGTCCAAGGCCTGGCTCACGTCCAGCGATATTGGTGATGAGGGCGAAGTCATCATCACCGCCTTACCGCTTTATCATATCTTTGCCCTGACGGCGAACTGCCTGGTGTTTATGGCCCTCGGTGGTACCAACATACTGATCACCGATCCACGCAACATGGATGGCTTCGTCAAGGAGTTGGCTGAATCCGGCTTTACCATGCTCACCGGCGTAAACACGTTATTCAACAGTTTGCTCAATACACCCGGATTCAGTGAACTTGATTTCAGCCGTCTGAAAGGCACTCTGGGTGGTGGTATGGCGGTGCAAAGAGCAGTTGCCGAGCGCTGGAGGCAAGTCACGGGCGGTCCGCTAATTGAGGCCTACGGCCTGACAGAAACATCGCCGGGAGCCTGTATGAATCCGCTGGACCTTGAAGAATTCACCGGCTCTATTGGTATGCCCCTCCCATCTACCGAATGCGCCATCATGAATGATGCCGGCGACTTGCTGCCGATGGGCGAAACCGGTGAGCTGGTGATCCGGGGGCCGCAGGTCATGAAGGGTTACTGGCAACGCCCGGAAGAGACCGCAAAAGTTTTGACTTCTGAAGGTTTTCTGCGTACCGGCGATATCGCGGTCATGAATGAAAAGGGCTACTTCAAGATTGTTGATCGCAAAAAAGACATGATCCTGGTCTCAGGCTTCAATGTGTTCCCCAATGAAATTGAGGATGTGATCGCCATGCATCCCAAGGTTCAGGAAGTTGCAGCTATCGGCCTGCCCGATGAGAAATCGGGTGAAGCGGTAAAAATATTCGTGGTGCGCAAAGATCCGTCGCTCACGGTTGATGAGATTAAGGCCTTCGCAGCCGAACAATTGACTGGCTACAAACGTCCACGACATATCGAATTTCGTGATGAGTTACCGAAAAGCAATGTGGGCAAGATATTACGTCGCGAGTTACGCGCTGAAGCGTTGGGTGCACTCGGCCAGTCAGGAAAATCTTAGCTTATTCAATCTGCGTACTGCTTGGCTTGTCAGCTGGAATCACGACGACGACGCAAGGTCATGGCGTGCACAATTTTGGCATCACCGTAACGTTGATTGATGGTGTCCAGTACCCGATCCAGCTTTTGTTGAGCAGGCAGATCTGCCTGGTCTCCTGAATCCAGCTCTGCATCGTTAGCAAAACGGTGCTCCAATCCGGAAACACCCATTCCCAACAATCGCACCGGTGTTTTGGGCTGCTGTTGCCGCCAGCTTTGGAACAGGGCTCGAGCCAGACGATACAGTGTCATCGTACTGTTACTGCCAGCCGGCATGCTGCGGCTGCGGGTGAGCGTGCGAAAAGCTGCATCGCGAATTTTTACCGTAACGGTTACCGCCAGCAAATGCCGACTGCGCAGTCGTTGGGCAACGGCTTCAACCAGGTGTTGCAATTCAGCCAGTAACTCATCGGCATCATTCAGATCTTTATCAAAAGTGACTTCATGGCTGATGGATTTGTCCGGACTTTCTGCAATGACTTCACGTTCATCCTGGCCGGCAGCGAGACTGAGGAAATGCTCCGTGCGGTTACCCAGCACCGGCCGCACGATGTCCGCTCCGGCACTACGCAGTTGCCCAAAAGTCAAAATACCCAGAGCCTGCAAACGCGGTTGGGTTTTGGGGCCCACACCCCACAGTCGCTTGATTGGCATGGGATCGAGAAAGGCATTTACCCGATCGGGTGGAACCACCACCAGGCCATCCGGTTTTTGCAGATCTGAAGCCAGCTTGGCCAGAAACTTGTTGTGCGCCACACCCACCGAAGCGGTCAGACCGGTTTCACTCCTGATCTGTTGCTTGAGTTTGACCGCTATGTCGTGGGCTGCACCGAACAGGCGCACACTGGCGGTTACGTCGAGAAAGGCTTCGTCCAGTGACAGACCTTCAACCAAAGGCGTGTATTGCCGGAAAATTTCAAAGGCCTGCGCGGAGATAGCGCGATAGCGGTTCATGCGTGGCCGCAGGTACTGGCCCTGGGGACAAAGGCGTCTGGCTTTTCCCATTGGCATGGCTGAGTGCACACCAAACTTGCGGGCCGCATAGTTGGCAGTAGCCACTACTCCCCTGGGCCCGAGGCCACCGACAATAATGGGCTCGCCGGCCAGTGTGGGGTTATCCAGCAGCTCTACCGAGGCATAGAAAGCATCCATGTCGATGTGCAGTATGGCCCTGGTCAGTGGTGTGCTCATTGTGGCTTCAATTGGTCAGCAGGTTCGTGCGTCAAGGGTTATTGGTTCAGGTGCTTGCCTGAGCGCTCATGGGAACAGGCTCAAACATTTGCCCGTCTGCAACTGGAGCGGGCATTATAGCGCCATGAAAACTGCGCCGGCTAAAGCCCAAACATCTACCCAGGACTCATCCAGGCCTGAGGATCAGTTCATTCAGGACCAGCAGCGTTGTTACGTCAATCACGCTGCAGTCTCCCCCTGGCCTTTATGCACGACAGCGGCGGTCAAAGCATTTGCCGAAGAAAACAGCCAGCATGGACCAGAGCATTACAAGGCTTGGATCAGCCATGAAAGTGAGTTGCGTAAAAGCCTGGCATTTTTGCTGAATGCAGACTCAAGCGCTGATATAGCCTTACTGAAAAACACCACCGAGGGTATATGCACCGTGGCATTTGGCCTGGCTTGGAAGCCGGGCGACAACCTGGTCATGCCCTGTGATGAGTTCTCCTCCAATTCGCTGCCCTGGCTCGCGCAAGCCGAACATGGCGTAGACATACGCCAGGTGGACATACGAGCTGCAGAAAACGCCGAGGCTGCCCTGCTTGAGGCCATGGATGACAGAACGCGCCTGCTGGCCGTCAGCGCAGTGCAGTGGACCGATGGATTCAGGTTGGACCTGAACACCTTGGGGAAATTCTGCCAACAACACCAGGTGCTGTTTTTTGTCGATGCGATCCAACAACTGGGTGCCTTGCAGCTGGACGTGGCCGCGGCCCATATCGACTTCCTGGCAGCAGATGCGCACAAGTGGCTGCTGGGCCCGGAGGGCATTGCAGTGTTTTACAGCAAGGCGGCAGCCAGGTCGCAACTGCGTTTGCAGCAACTGGGCTGGCATATGCTGGAAAATCACTGGAGCTTCAATGGCGATGCACCTGCCAGCAGCACAGCCCGCAGGTTTGAAGCCGGCAGCCCCAACACTCTGGGCCAGGTGGCCATGCAGGCCAGTCTGCAGTTGTTACTGGATACAGGCATGTCGCAGGTTGAGTCGCGGGTGCTGGCCAATACCGCGTTTCTGCTGGAGGGCTTGCAGGCCAACAAAGGCCTGAACATCACCAGCCGGCAGGAATTGACCAGGCGTTCCGGCATAGTCAGCTTCACTCCCACACAACAAGCAGTGCAACAGCTTTATAACAGCCTGCATGCATCCGGACTGCGCTGTTCATTGCGCAATGGAGCGATACGGCTGTCACCGCACTTTTACCAGGGGGAAAAAGAATTACAAAGGCTGTTGCAGACTATTCAGCAGTGCAGCGCTTAAGGCTGTTACTGACGAAATCGGGGTGTTGGCAAAAAACCCGGCTTACATCGTATGCGTGCTGAGGTTGCTCTTGATCATGGTGGCCAAGTGAGATTCAATCACCGTCCGGGCATGTGAGCCATCCGGCGTATCAGCGAACTGAACACCAATGCCTGCTTTTCGATTACCCGCAGCACCTTGCGGAGTAATCCACACCACTTTGCCGGGTATGGGCAGACGCTCTTCAAACTCCATCACGGTCAGCAGCAGGAATACCTCGTCACCCAGCTCGAAGCGCTTGGTGCTGGGCACAAACAAACCGCCACCCTGTACAAAAGGCATATAGGAGCGGTACAGAGCCTGCCGGTCCTTGATTGCGAGAGAAAGAATTCCTTGTTGTGCCATGCCTCGTTCAGTCCTTGCGAAATTCCCCGCAGGGAATCACGAGCTGGTCGGTAGCGCCCATTGTATCAGCCAATCCCGCAGAAGTAAGTCCTTACGTACAGGTGTGCTGAGTAAACGTCGATTTCGATTGGCAAGGCGGTGCAAATCTGCATAGTGACGCAATCCCTTGGCACTGACCTTGTTGGCCGCTGCGCGTAATTCGGAGGCAACGCCTACGCCATAGAAGGCGCGCATTTTTTCTGCGCTGGCCAGGGCCAGCCAATTCCACAATTCAGCAGGATCCAGTTTGAACAACTGGTCATAGGCTGGCGCCACGGCTTCCACATCATCACTGACACGCTGCAGGTTTTCCAATAGCAGGCGGAATTCGTCCACCCGCCCTTGCTCCAGCAGGGATGCGGCTTGCAGAGGGCTGCCAGCCGCCGCTTGCAGGGCGAGTCCAGCAGCCGGACCATCAACTGCAGCGAATTGCTGCAACCATTCCAGTGCTGCCGGCCTGGCCGGTGATCGTACATAAATGGCCTGGCAGCGACTGCGTATGGTTGCGGATAAACGGGATGCATCATGACTGACCAGCAACAACACAACTTCTCCGGCAGGTTCCTCCAAGGTCTTGAGCAGCGCATTGGCGGCATTGCGATTCATGGCTTCTGCAGGATAAATCAGGGCCACTTTACGGGGGCTGAGGCCATTGGTGAGCTGCATGGAGGCAATCAACTCGCGAACCTGATCAACTATGATCACCGTGCGCAATTCTTCGGATTTGTCCTTGGGAATAAAGCTCACGTAGCGAAAATCCGGTTGCGCGCCACCACTGAATAACTGGCAGGAGCGGCATTGGCCACAGGCCAATGGAGCGTCGGGGCTGCCAAGCTTATCGGTGCGGGGGTGTAAACAGAGTAATGCGGCCGCCATTTCCCTCGCCAGCTGCAGCTTGCCCAGACCCTGCGGACCTGACAGCAGGATGGCATGTGGCTGTCGTCCAGCCAACATCTGCTGCGCGAATTGCTGCCGGGCATCGTTTAACCAGGGTAAATTCATTTTGCCAACCCGGCCAACGCCTGCTCGATCTCAGCCCAGACAGCGTCCATGTCCTGTGCGGCATTGATCAGCCGGAAGCGCTGTGGGAATTGATTAACGCGTTGCAAGTAGACGGCCCTCACCCGCTCAAAGAAAGCCAGGGATTCCTGTTCAATGCGATCAATTTCACCGCGTGAGGCCATGCGCTGCAAACCGGCTTCCACAGAAAGATCCAGCAACAGGGTCAGGTCAGGCTGCAGATCACCATGCACAGCCTGTTCCAGCATGGCTATGAATTCGGTGGGCTGGCCCCGACCACCACCCTGGTAAGCCCAGCTGGCATCGGTGAATCGATCGCACAGCACTACACAGCCTTTCTCCAGCGCCGGACGTATCACCTCCGACAAGTGCTGGGCGCGGGCTGCAAACACCAGCAGCAGTTCGGTTTCGGCACAAAGCTCAGGGAATTTTTTACCCAATACCAATTCGCGAATATTTTCAGCCAGTGGCGTACCGCCGGGTTCACGGGTTAACATAACTTCACGGCCCAAGGCCTGAAAATACTCACGCGCCTGGTCGATCATGGTGCTTTTGCCGGCACCTTCGCCGCCTTCAAATGTAATGAACAAACCTTTCACGGCTTTCGGCCCAACATGACATTCACTGCTTTTTGATGCTCTTCAAAAGTGTCGGAAAAAGTATGTCCACCCATGCTATTGGCAACAAAATAAAGACTGCTGCCATCCTTGGGTTGTGCTGCCGCCCTCAGTGAAGCCACTCCAGGAAGTGCGATGGGCGTAGGCGGCAAACCGTTCCGGGTGTAGGTATTGTAAGGCGTGTCGGTTTGCAGGTCCGCTTTGCGAATATCGCCATCATAAGCTGCACCCAAGCCATAAATTACCGTTGGGTCGGTTTGCAATCGCATGTTCTTTTGCAATCTGCGCACGAACACGCCGCTGACTTCTTCGCGCTCTGAATCCAATGCCGTTTCACGCTCAATGATAGAGGCCAGCACCAACAGCTCATAGGGCGTTTGTGCCGGGTGATTGGCCGCGCGCTGATCCCAGGCCTGCTGTAACTCCACCTGCATGTCCAGGTAAGCGCGCTGCAGCAAATCAGCTGCCGAATAACCCCGGGCAAATTGGTAGGTTTCCGGCAGGAACCAGCCTTCGGGGTTTTCCGCTTCGCTTAGCTGTTGAGCCAGGCGGCTTAGTTCGTCGATATTGACCACGCTGGCGCCCAGTAATTCGTCAGCCTGCAGTGCAGCCAACAGCTGAGCCACAGTCCAGCCTTCCACAATGGTGAAACGATAGTGGATAACTTCGCCTGCTTGCAGGATGTGCAAAAGCTGAGGCGCTGTTAAGCCCGATTCAAGTTGGTATTCGCCCACTTTAAGCGGTGCAGAATTCGTCCGCATCAGCCAACGCCATTGCCAGCTCCACTCGGTCACACCCAGCTCCTGCAAGCGCAGAATGACAGCACGCCCACTCATGCCCGGATCGACCAGGAACACTTGGTTGTCTGCCTGGATGTTGAGTGCTTGCTGCAGAAAATCCTGATATTGCTGACGCAGAATAAGCAAGGCACCAGCCAGCAGCAGCGTGACCACCAGCACACCCATACCCAAGTACCGTAAAATTTTTGATCTCAAATTACTCATGTAACGGAATCCCGAACGGGGCCGGGATATTGGTCTGTCATTGTTGGGTCAGCCACTGCTGTACCTCGCGGGTGCGTGGACCAATTTCGAATTCCCAGTGGTCTATCCTGGTGACCGGAATAATGCCGCGAACGGCATTGCACAGAAATATTTCCTGCGCATCCGGCAGCATGTCCAACATAATGCGACGCTGTTCACACAATGGTTTGAAGGCCTGTAAAACTGCAGCACGCATCACGCCACGAACTCCGCATCGATCCAGTCGCGGAGTCAACAATCGTCCACCCAGCACCAGGAAAATATTGCTGGATGTCGCGCTGACCACGTGGTCTTCCGGGTCCAGCAATATGCCTTCAGCTACACCCGGCTGATCGATTTCTGTTCTGGCCAGTACCTGTTCCAGTCTATTCAGATGTTTGATACCTGCCAGTCGAGGCTGCACTGCCAGGCGCAAACTGCACATGCGTGTTGCTATGCCCAGCTGAGACTGTTCCTTCATATTTTCAGGAAATTCGTGTGCCGAGATTATGCGCAATGGTTGGATGGGCGGGCCAGCTGAATAGCCTCTGCCGGATTCACCGCGAGTCAGCACAATTTTTACCACGCAGAGTTTGCGCCCGGCAGTCACCGTCTGTACTTCGCGCAACAACAGCTGTTGGGCTATCAGCGGAAGTCCCAGAGTCTCGCAGGCAATGGCCAATCGGTCCATGTGCAGTTGCCAGAATCGCGGTGTACCGTTGATCATGGCGATGGTTTCAAACACGCCATCCCCGTAAGCCAGGCCCCGATTGCTGGCTGCTACCAGGTTGGAAATTTCTCCGTCGATCAGGCAATTAAGCATGTTGTTCAAACCCCAGGTTGTGCGCATGCAAAGCCAATAGCATGCCCCTGGCCTTGTCTTCAGTTTCCTGCAATTCCTGTGCGGGATTGGAGTCGGCTACGATACCGGCACCCGTACGGAATAATACCTGTTTATCCTGCAGCAACATGCTGCGTATCAATATGTTCAGATCCATATCACCATTCCGGTTCAGGTAACCCATGGAGCCGGTGTAAAAACCCCGCCCTTGCTGTTCATACTCAGCGATGATCTGCATGCTGCGTACTTTGGGACAACCCGTTATGGTCCCGCCAGGGAACACTGCCTGTATGGCCTGCACCGGACCCGCATCATCACGCAATATTCCGCGTACGTTGGAAACGATATGGTGCACATGAGCATAACTCTCAACCACCATGAACTCGTTCACCTCCACGCTACCTGGACGACAAACCCGGCCCAGATCGTTACGTTCCAGATCGATCAGCATCACATGTTCGGCTTGTTCCTTGGGGTTATCGATCAGCTCCTTTGCCAGCGCCAGGTCCTGTTGCGGATTCTCGCCCCGTGGACGGGTGCCAGCGATGGGTCTGGTTTGTACCTGCCTGCCGCGAATCTCGACCAGCCGCTCTGGTGAAGAGCTTAACAGCGCCACGTCCTGCCAACGCAACATGCCGGCAAATGGTGCCGGGTTACGCTGACACAGGCTGCGATACAAAACGGCAGGATCAGGTGCCTGGGAAAATCGTCCCTGCCATGGCCGGGAAATATTGACCTGGAATACATCACCGGCTTCCAGGTAATCCAGCACCCGGGAGACGCCGCCCTTAAAGTGTGCAGGCTCATCTGCCTGCAGGGATTCCATTGCGGGTATTTGCCCCTCGCTGGGCAGAGCACCGGCTTCCACCAATGACAGGATACGCGCCAGGCTGAGCTCATCTTCGGCCACTGCCACGGCCCGGTGTTCGGGCTGCGCCGCTGCATCATTGCGCGTATGGAATACCAGTACCGCACCCGGGCAACGCCAGGCCAGTGCGTCTGGCAAGCGGGTGGGATTGCGGGGCAATTGCAGCTTACGCTCAATGCTGGCTGCCATTTCATAACCCAGATAGACAAACCAGCCACCGGTAAACGGAAAGTCGGGTGCTGCAGCTACCGTGTTCGCTGAAGCAATTTTTGACTCAGCCTGGAACCACTGGTCCAGCCGTGCAAAAAAGTCTTCACCCTGGCCCGGTCCGGAGATTTCGCCATCACTGTATTGCACCAGCTTTTCCTGCCCTGCCAACAGCAACAGGCTACAACCCAAACCGGCAGCATTATCCAGCAGAAAAGGAAAGTCGTGAGGTGCAGCCGCACTCAAGCCGACCAGGTCAGGGACCCGGCCCAGCCATTGGTAATGACTGGCCGGCACGGTGCAGTATCAGCCTGTCAGACGGGAAAAAATCAGGGTCCCGTTGGTGCCGCCGAAGCCAAACGAATTGGACAAGGCCACATTGATGGTGGCATCGCGAGCATGATGCGCTACGTAATCGAGGTCACAGCCTTCACTGGGATTATCCAGATTGATAGTAGGTGGTGCTATTCCATCGCGCATGGCCAATATGGTGAATATGGCTTCAACCCCACCGGCGGCGCCGAGCAAGTGTCCAGTCATTGATTTTGTTGAACTGACCAGCATTTTCTTGGCGTGGTCGCCAAAGGTGGTTTTGAGCGCGTCAGATTCAGCCCGGTCTCCCAATTGAGTGGAAGTACCGTGGGCATTGACGTAATCAACCTGGTCCCGGTTAATGCCCGCGTCTTTCAAGGCTATGGCCATACACCTGGCGGCACCTTCACCATCTGCTGGCGGAGCCGTCATGTGGTGTGCATCGCCGCTCATGCCGAAACCTTTGACCTCTGCATAAATATTGGCGCCTCGACGTTTGGCGTGTTCCAGTTCCTCCAGCACCACGATACCGGCGCCATTGGACAAAACAAATCCATCGCGCTCGCGATCCCAGGGGCGACTGGCGGCCGCAGGATCAGCATTCCGGGTGGACATGGCCTTGGCGGTTGCAAAGCCTGCCATGGCGGTAGGCGTGGTGCCGTATTCAGCTCCACCGGCAATCATCACATCGGCGTCACCATACTTGATCATACGGGCAGCCATGCCGATATTGTGCGTAGAAGTTGTACAAGCGGTGACAATTGCAATATTCGGGCCCTTGAAGCCGAATCGAATCGATAACAAGCCGCCAATCATGTTGACGATGGAACCGGGTATGTAAAAAGGCGAAACGCGTCGCGGCCCTTTATCGCGGTAAATCAACATGGTGCTTTCAATAGTGGCAATGCCACCTATGCCTGCACCCAGTGCAAAGCCCACTCTTTCGGGGTCAATTCCAGCGTCGCTCAAGGTCAGGCCAGCATCTTGAATGGCCTGAACACCGGCAGCAATGCCATATTGCAAAAATTTGTCAGAACGACGCGCTTCTTTCTCATCCATGAACTGGGCTGGATCGAAGTCACGAATTTCACCCGCGATACGGGTGTTCAATTGCGATACGTCGAATTCGGTTACCGGACCGATACCGCTCTTGCCTTCACGAATGGCAAGCCATGCGTCTTCCACATTGTTACCCACAGGACTGAGCAGGCCCAAGCCTGTTATGACAATGCGGCGATCAGACACGCTGGAAACCTCGTTTCTTCTGCCCGAATCATGTCGAATGAACGGGGTGTTGCAAATAAACCGGCAGCCGACTCTCGTCGGCCACCGTTGTCAGCCAAACAAGCGTTTGCTCAGGAATTAGCCTTCACATAATCAACGGCCTGCTGCACCGTGGTGATTTTTTCCGCTTCTTCGTCGGGAATCTCGCACTCAAATTCTTCTTCCAGTGCCATCACGAGTTCAACCGTATCCAGCGAATCTGCGCCAAGATCATCGACGAATGATGCGGTAGGGGTAACTTCTTCTTCCTTGACGCCAAGTTGCTCGATGACGATTTTTTTGACGCGATCTTCAATGCTGCTCATTTTCAGAATTATCCTCGTTAGGGTGATACCGGGCCGCAATTCTAGAGAATATGGCGCTTCGATACCAGTTTATCGACATTCGCAACAGTATGGGTACGGTTGCGAAACTAGCATACAACTATTTATATTTCATTAACTTATAAAACATTTTAAAACTAAAATCACATATACATGCCACCATTAACATGCAGCACCTGGCCCGTGATATAGGACCCTAACGGTGAAGCCAGGAAGGCAACAGCCGCTGCAATGTCTTCTGGTTGACCCAATCTTTGCAATGGAATGTCTGCAATAAGCTGCTCACGCTGCTCTTCAGCCAGACTGCTGGTCATATCCGTATCAATAAATCCAGGAGCAATCGCATTTACCGTAATTCCACGTGAGCCCACTTCCCGAGCCAACGATCGACTGAAACCTTCCATGCCTGCTTTGGCTGCAGCGTAATTCGCCTGACCGGCATTACCCATACATCCAACCACGGATGAAATGCTGATGATACGCCCTCTGCGGGCTTTCATCATGCCACGCAAACAGGCTTTGCTGAGAGCGAACACGGAACGCAAATTGGTAGACATCACCGCATCCCAGTCATCATCCTTCATGCGCATCAGTAGTTGATCACGCGTGATACCCGCATTATTGATCAATATGGTCGGTGCACCCAACTCGGCAGTGAGTTGCTGCACCAACTGCTCAGCAGCGCCTGCCTCATTTACGTCCAATCGAACACCACGACATTGCTCGTCCAGATCTTTCAAACGCTCGCTGATGGCAGCAGCACCTTCATCACTGGTCGCAGTACCCACCACCACGGCACCCAGGCCAGCCAACCGGTCTGCGATGGCAGCACCAATGCCCCTGCTGGCCCCGGTTACCAGTGCAATCTGCCCTTCCAGACTCCAGTCCATACTCAGTTCCACTCCTGAATGATTTTCTGCATAGTATCCAGGTTGCTCAAAGCCACTGTTTCAGCTTCGCGTGCATTGCGACGATTCAAACCGGTCAGCACGCCGCCCGGCCCGCATTCCAGATAACGATTTACCTGGCGCGACGCCAGCTTTGCTATGGTCTCACTCCAGCGCACTGGCTTCCATAGTTGTTCGGCCAGGGCATTGCGAACAGAGTCACCCGTTTCATGGCTTGCCACATCCACATTATGCAGGACGATTATATCGCTACCGGCCACCGCGGTTTCACTCAAACTGGCTTCCAGTTTACGGGCAGCTTCGCGCATCAACTGGCAATGTGACGGAACACTGACGGGTAACTCTACAGCGCGCCTGGCCCCAGCTGCCTTGGCCGCTTCGCAGGCGCGTTCAACTGCGGCGCGATGACCGGCAATAACCGTTTGACCAGGAGAATTGAAATTGGCGCAGGATACCACCTGGCCATTTGCAACCTCTGCGCAGACTCGTTCCAGTTCCGCATCCTCCATACCCAAAATCGCTGCCATGGCGCCGGTACCCTCCGGAGTAGCTTCTTGCATCAGGCGGGCACGCTGTACGACCAAGCGAACTGCGTCGGCATAATCCAGTTTGCCTGCCGCCACCAAGGCCGCATATTCGCCGAGGCTGTGGCCGGCCATGAATTGCGGATCAAACCCGCCCTGCTCTTTCCACACCCGCCAGCAGGCGATGTCTGCGGCCAACATGGCCGGTTGAGTAATCTCTGTTTGATCGAGGCGCTCTTTGGGACCCTGTTGTGCCAACTGCCACAAATTTACCCCAGCCAGATCTGAGGCTTCAGCAAAGGTCTCTTGCACAACAGGCGACTGTATCGCCAAAGACTCCAGCATGCCCGGGGACTGTGAGCCCTGGCCAGGAAACAGAAAAGCTACTTGATTCATATCCGATACCAGATTCGGGTTCAATAACGGATCAGGGCAGAACCCCAGGTAAAACCGCCACCAAAGGCTTCCAGCAACATCAGCTGGCCTCTTTGCACACGCCCATCACGCACCGCTTCATCCAGTGCCAAGGGGACAGAAGCAGCCGAGGTGTTGCCATGCCGGTCTACGGTAACCACTACCTGGTCCATACTCATATCCAGCATTTTTGCAGTGGCAGTGATGATACGGTAATTGGCCTGGTGTGGAATTAACCAATCCAGTTCAGATTTATCAATGTTATTGGCACTGAGCGTTTCATCAACCATGCGATGCAGCGTGCGCACCGCAACCTTGAATACTTCGTTGCCGCGCATACTGATTTCAGGCTTCCCCTCATTTGCCTCCATGCCAGCGAATCCACGCGAAGGTCCAACATCGGTAGTCAGAAGGTCTGCATAGCTGCCATCAGCATGTATATGAGTCGTGAGTATGCCGGGTTCATCGGAGGCTTCGAGCACGACAGCTCCGGCCCCATCACCAAACAAAACAGCCGTATCGCGCTTTTTCCAATTCACCAGTTGAGTGAGTGTTTCAGCGCCACCCACCAGTACTTTTTTCGCATCACCACAACGTATGAATTTGTCGGCTATGCTCAAGGCATACAGAAATCCTGAGCAGGCCGCATTGACATCCATCGCGCCGCAATCACCCAAGCCCAGCTTTTTCTGAATCAGGCAGGCAGTGCTGGGAAAGATCAGGTCTGGCGTGGTGGTGCCCAGTACAAACAGATCAATTTCTGCGGGGTCTACCTGGGCCGCGTCCATGGCTTTCTGGCAAGCCTCCAGGGCCAAAGTCGCTGTTGATTCACCTTCGCCGATAACCCGTCGCTCATGAATGCCCGTGCGATCACGAATCCACTCATCACTGGTATCCATGTATTGCTCAAGGTCTTTATTGGTCATGACCCGCTCCGGCAAAGCACTTCCTGTGCCGGCGATTCTCGAATAAATCAAGTCTGCTTCTCCATCTCAAACACCCGCATGGATGCGCCTATCTTTTCTGGTACTTTTCGTCGCGCTTCGCGACCTGCTTCGAGTATGGCTCTGGTCATAGCCTGGACATGGGAACTCCCATGGCTTTTTACCACAACACCGTTCAAACCCAGCAAAGGGGCACCATTATGCGCGGCGGGGTCGATCTGTGCCAGCATGGTCCGCATTGCTCTTGAGGCCAGCCAGCCGCCGGCGCGGCTTAACAGGCTTGAGTCCAACGCATGACGCAGTTCTCTTGCCAGCATGCGCGCCAGACCTTCACTGGACTTGAGCACGAGATTACCACTGAAGCCATCGCAGACAGCAACATCCACTTTGCCGGAAAAAATATCATGACCTTCAATGAAGCCTATGTAGTTGATCGGCAGGGTCTTGAGTATTTCGCTGGCTTCTCGCACGCCCTCATGGCCTTTACTGTCTTCGTGCCCCACGTTCAACAGGCCTATGCGCGGATGCTGCACGCCATCTGCAATTTCAGTGCTGACTGCGCCCATCACCGCAAACTGTGCCAATTGTCGGGGGCTGACCTGAAGATTGGCGCCCAGGTCCAGCATAGCGGTGAATCCCGAACCATTGGGAACATGGGCCATGATGGCGGGGCGTTCGATACCGGGCAACAAGCCCAGCCATTTAACACTCAAAGTCATCAAAGCCGCGGTGCTGCCAGAGCTGACCGCTGCATCCGCCCCGCCTTCTGCCAGAAGTTTCACTGCGCAACCCATGCTGCTGTTGGCACCGCGCCTCAATGCAGCAGTCGGTTTGGCGTCCATGGCTAGACACTCACTTGCGGCTGCGATTTGCAGACGCTCGGAAGGGGCATGACCCAGTGCGGTCACTGCTGCGGAAATTTCATCCTCACGGCCACACAGCAACAGGCCTATGCACGGATCTTCGCGCAAAGCCTGAATGGCAGATGGAATGGTAACCCGCAAGCCCTGATCGCCACCATGCGCGTCGATAGCAACGGTCGCGAAATCAGGATCGTTCAAAGTGATGAGCGGAATGCGCTATTAAGGAACCAGGCCCCGGGAAAGCGCCCGGGGCCATGAATACTACTCTTCGTCGAATTCGACGATTTTGCTGTCGATAACCTTGCGACCACGATAGTAGCCTTCGGGGCTGACGTGATGACGCAAATGGGTTTCACCCGTGGTTGGCTCTACTGACAGCGTTGGTGCTGACAGTGAGTCATGAGAACGACGCATGCCCCTGGTTGAGGGCGTCCTGCGACCTTTTTGAACAGCCATGCTATTTACTCCAAGTTTAAAAGCTTTACTTTCTACCAGCGCCAGTCGGCTTCTTGCCGCTGCTGGCAAATTCCTTCAATTGATCAGCCAGACCTGCAAAGGGCTGTTGCTTAAGCTGTTGAGTGGGCTGCTGCCCTGACAACTCTCCAAGCAATCCTCCTTCTTCCGCGTCTGCATCCAGTGCCGGCAAATCCGGATTTACCGGCACTTGCGGCAAGGCCAGCAATAATTCATCTTCAATCATCACCAGAAATGCTATTTTTCCATGCTCGAGAAGTATACCTTCATAGCCTTCCGGCAACAGTCCTTCCTGGCTGATGTCTTCAACGACACCCAACTGGGAAGACCGCTTGATCACTTCCTGGTAAGGCTCAAGACTGCGTTGACAAACCAGCCACAAGACTGCATCAACCTCAATCTGAATGCTTACTCCAACCAGGGAGTCCTTCTCGAACGCAGCTGTAAAACGGGCTTCCCCGGCATCATTAGCCAGAAATTCTTTCAAACGCTCCATGCGACTTAATGCGATGGTGCCTGAAAACGTCCTGTGTCCCTCAGCGGCCTTTTGCGGATCAATTAAATCCGGATACTCTAGGGACATGGATATACTCCCCGCTGCCAAACTGCTATTTCAAAAGACAAAACAGCGAATGACGTCGCCGCACAAACCGGGCATTTTACAACAGATATGAATACCAAGTCGACCCATACACAAATAATACTGGCATCCACCAGCCCCTACCGAAAGATTCTACTGCAGCGTTTAGGGTTCCAGTTCAGTTGTATGGCTCCTAGCATGGATGAAACGGCTTTGCCGGGTGAATCAGTCAGCAGCCTGACCAGCCGCCTGGCCAAGGGGAAAGCGCTCAGCATTGCGAGTCACTATCCTGCGGCCATAGTAATCGGCAGCGACCAGGTAGCCGAGTTTCAGGACCAAATACTCGGCAAGCCAAAAACAGTGGATGTAGCCTTGCAACAGTTGGTGCAATTTTCAGGCAAAACCATTCAATTCACCTCAGCCGTGTGCGTAATGCAAAAACAAAGCGCATTTTGCAAGGAAATTGCCATACCCACCCAGGTGCATTTCCGGGAATTCAGCGAACAGGAGGCACAACGATATATTGAGCTGGATATGCCGCTGGATTGTGCCGGGGCTTTCAAATCAGAATCAGCAGGATCGGTATTGCTGCGCGGGCTGGAATCCACGGACCCTACCGCTTTGATCGGGCTGCCTTTGATTGCTCTGAGCAGCATTTTACGCTCTGCAGGCCTGCAAATACCCTGACAGCTGCCGATATTCCGTCGGCTCGCTGCCAACAGAGCATTTTCCAGGCTTTGCCCTTGGTCGAGGCAGTCGGTCTCTGTCATACTGTCGGCAAATGCCTGTCACCGGCGTTTTTTTTACCTATGACCATACCTTCCCGTACGGAGTCTGACGCATGAACTCATCTGCCTATCAACACTGGCGAATCGAACACGACATGGACCGCATCGCCTGGTTGACACTGGACCGCGCTGGTGAAAAGACCAACAGCCTGTCGCGGGAAGTTCTGACAGAACTCGAACTGATTATTGAGCAGGTCAGTACACAGCCTCCGCGGGGCCTGATCTTCCAGTCCGGCAAGAAAGCTTCCTTTGTCGTAGGTGCTGATGTGCGTGAATTTGAAGACGTGAGTAATCCTGCCGTGGCGGCTGAGTCCATTCGCGAAGTCCATCAACTATTTAACCGGATTGAAAAATTGCCTTTTCCGGTGGTGGTTGCGATAGAAGGATTCTGCCTCGGCGGGGGCCTGGAATTGGCATTGGTCTGCGATTACCGCATTGCACTCGATCTACCACACACCCGTCTGGGTTATCCGGAAATCCAATTGGGTATCTATCCGGGGTTTGGCGGCAGCGCCAGAACGCCGGCCCTGCTCGGTGGCCCTAAAGGCATGGAGCTGATGCTGAGCTCCCGCATGCTGCGAGCCCGGCAGGCCAAAGCTCTTGGTTTGGTGGATCAACTGGTTGGGCCCCACGGCTCATTGCGTTGGGCCGCACGGAATGCCGTGCTGCAAAATCGCAAAAACAAGAAACCGGGCTTGATCAAACAAATCAGCAATACTGGCCTGGCCCGGAAGATGCTGGCCAATGTGATGCGCAAAAAGACCTCCAGTCGCGCCAACCCCATTCATTATCCGGCACCATTTTCATTGATCGATGCGTGGGAGGAATGTGGCGGCAATAAAGCCGACATGCTGGAACAGGAAGCTCAGCGGGTCGGTGAATTGATTACTACGGACACCTCGCGCAACTTGCGCCGGGTATTCTGGCTGATGGAAGGGCTAAAGGGCGCCGGCAAAAAAAGTTCATTCCGCGCTCGTCGCGTCCACGTTGTGGGCGCTGGTGTCATGGGTGGCGACATCGCGGCCTGGTGTGTACTACAGGGGCTTGAAGTCACACTGCAGGACCGGGAGATGAAATACATCGAACCGGCTCTCAAGAGAGCTGCCAGCCTGTTCAAGAAAAAACTGCGTACGCCTGACTTGGTTGCCGGTGCTCGCAGCCGCTTGATTGCGGATGTAGAGGGCAAAGGTGTCGCACTGGCAGATGTGGTGATAGAGGCCATATTCGAAAATGCCGATGCCAAGCGTGCACTCTACAGCCAGATCGAACCCAATCTCAAAGCAGATGCCATACTGGCCACCAACACTTCGGCCATTCCACTGGAAGAATTATCCCGTGACCTGCAGCAGCCCTCCCGCCTCATAGGCCTGCATTTTTTCAATCCGGTAGCCAAGATGCCTTTGGTCGAAGTGGTTTATGACCCTATGACCCGCAGCGAAGAAATTGACCGGGGTGCCGCATTCTGCAATCAGATCAAGCGCTTTCCATTGGCGGTTACCAGCACCCCGGGCTTCCTCGTCAATCGGGTACTGGCGCCTTATATGCAGTGCGCTTTGAACATCCACCGGCAGCGTGATGTACCCATGGAAGCGCTGGACCAGGCCGCTGTGGATTTTGGCATGCCCATGGGCCCAGTAGAACTGGCCGACACGGTTGGCCTGGATGTGGGCCTCAGTGTGATCAAGTTGTTGGGTGGTGCGGCAGCAACTGAAGAGGTAGCTGTTCTGGAAACATTGGTAGAGCAAGGCAAGCTGGGGAAAAAATCCGGCCAAGGCTTCTATACCTGGAAGGACGGCAAACCGGTTAAAGATAAAACCGCAGCAGAGGGTATCAACCTGAAATCTCTGGCGACAGAACTGATGCAGCCCTATTTTGCTGAGTGCCAGTCCTGCCTGGCAGACGGGGTCGTAGCTGACGCTGATTTCCTTGATGCCGGCATGATATTCGGCACCGGCTTTGCCCCTTTCCGTGGCGGCCCTTTGAATTACCTTGCCAGTCTGCAGAATGACCAGCTCAAGGGACCCACTTTTGCAGCTGAACAGGGAGAATCAACATGAACGGCGAACTGCGACGCATAGCAATCATTGGTGGCAGCCGCATCCCATTTTGCCGCTCCAACTCGGTGTACTCTGAAAAATCCAATATGGACATGCTGGCAGCAGCAATCGAAGGCGTGGTAAAGCGTTTTGGTTTGCAGGATCAACAGCTGGACGAAGTAATAGCGGGAGCGGTTACTACTCATTCACGCGATTGGAACCTGGCACGCGAAGCCCTGCTGTCTACTTCACTATCACCACTGACGCCCGGGATCACCATGCAGCAAGCCTGTGGCACCAGTCTGCAAGCTGCACTGACCATAGGCGCCAAAATCGCCTGTGGTCAGATTGACTGTGGTATTGCAGCCGGTACCGATACCACTTCAGATCCACCCATCGTATTCGGGCCGCGTTTTTCCCGCCGCCTGGTCAAGGCCGGTGCGGCCAGGAGTTTTGGCCAATCGCTCAGCGCTTTCAAGGGCTTCAGCCCAGGCGAATTGAAGCCGGTAACACCAGCTGGTGGCGAACCGCGGACCGGGCTGAGCATGGGTGCTCACTGCGAACGCATGGCGCGCGAGTGGCAGATCAGCCGAGAGGCCCAGGATGAGTTGACGCTGGCCAGTCATCAGAATGCTGCAGCGGCCTACGATGCGGGTTTCTTTGATCCCCTGGTCCAGCAGTGGAATGGATTAGCCCGCGATAACAATATGCGAACCGATTCCAGCCTGGAAGCATTGGCCAAGCTGAAACCCGTATTCTCCAAAGAAGCAGGCGCCACTCTCACAGCTGGCAACAGTACCCCCTTTACGGACGGCGCTGCGGGCGTGTTACTGGCCTCGGAAGAATGGGCCAAACAACATGATTTGCCAGTGCAAGCTTATTTGACCGGCATGCGCAGCTCCGCAGTGGATTTCGTTAACGACGAGGGCTTGTTGATGGCCCCCACGGTCGCAGTAGCCGAAATGCTGCAAAAGACCGGGCTGTCCTTGCAGGATTTTGATTTCTACGAGATTCACGAAGCCTTTGCCGCGCAGGTCCTGTGCACACTGGCTGCCTGGGAGTCTGAGGACTATTGTCGTGAGCGCTTGGGCCTGGAGCAGGCACTGGGATCGATTGATCGTTCCCGAGTGAATATCAAAGGCAGCAGCCTGGCGGTTGGCCATCCATTTGCTGCCACTGGCGCTCGCATCATGGCGACATTGGGACAGATACTTGAACAGGCTGGATCCGGCCGTGGACTGATTTCCATCTGTACTGCCGGCGGCATGGGCGTTACTGCCATTCTGGAACGCCCATGAGCGCGGCGTCAGGTGTGCTGGAAAAATGCCTCAACCGCATAGAAAGCCCCTGGCGTATCGATCCGGCTTCAACGCTGACACACGCGCCCCCGCAGTTCACTCCGCCAGAACAACCCAAAACTGCAGGCAAAACAGATTTCCGGGCCCAACTGGAGGAAACCCGCGGCCAGCTACGGCCCTTACAAAAGAAACTGATTGCCAGCAAACAGTTCAGTATATTACTGGTCTTCCAGGCTCTGGATGCCGCCGGCAAGGACGGCGCAATTCGGGAAGTGCTGGAGGGACTGGATACCGGCGGTATTCGTGTTGCTTCCTTCAAAAAGCCCTCCAATACCGAGCTGGCTCATGATTTCCTGTGGCGTACCACCTGTGAACTACCCGAGCGTGGACAAATTGGGGCTTTCAACCGCAGTTATTACGAAGAAGTTTTAACCGTGCGGGTACACCCGGAATTTCTGGATGGCCAATATGCCGGTCAAGTACCAGAAAGCTCGCTGTTGTGGCCGGCGCGTTATCGAGCCATTCGCGAATTTGAAAAACACTTGGCCATGTCCAATACCCTGGTGCTGAAATTCTGGTTGAATGTTTCACCCCAACGACAGGCCATGCGTTTTCTTGATCGGCTTGAGGACGAGAAACGCCTGTGGAAATTTTCCCAACATGACATCGTGGAGTCCGGTTTTCGTGAAGCTTATGACGAAGCGGTGATGCACATGTTCAATGAAACTTCACGCGCCTGGGCACCCTGGTTTTGTGTACCTGCCGATGACCGCTGGTATTTGCGCTGGCAGATTTCTACCATTCTGCTGCAGGCTTTGCAGGCCCTGCCTTTAAAGTTTCCTGACGCGGAAAAAATTGACAAAACAGAGCGCCTTGCTCTGCTGCAAAGCTTGCGTCAGCGTGCCGGACTGGGTACAGATTGAAATGAAATAGCGCTGGCTTAGCCCGTCGCGTGCGGCTGATAAGGCAATTCGATTTTAAGACCCATGGATTCTGCGGTATTGAGCATCAGCATAGCGCGGGTCATAGGCCCTACTCCACCGGGAACCGGGCTGATCCAACTGGCTACAGCGGCGGCTTGCGGAAAATCTATATCACCCGTGATGCGACCGTCATCCAGTCGGTTGATGCCCACATCAACCACGACACTTCCAGGCTTAAGCCAGGCCGAATCAATAATGCCCCGTTTACCAATCGCACTGATGAGTACATCCGCTGCCTGCACGTGCTGTTTCAGGTCACGGGTAAAACGATGGGTTACCGTTACTGTGGCACCGGTCAGCAAACATTCCAGCGACATCGGCCTGCCGACAATATTCGAAGCTCCAACGATCACCACGTGTTTGGAGCGCACTTCTACTCCGTGAAAACTCAATAAAGCCATAACGCCACGCGGTGTACAGGGGCGTAGTCCCGGTTGACGCAAAGCCAGCTTGCCTACGTTAAAGGCATGGAAGCCATCCACATCCTTGTCGGCACATATACGGTTGGTCACCTGGGTTTCTTCAATATGTTTTGGTAATGGCAGTTGCACCAGAATGCCGTCGATAGCCGGATCTTCATTGAGGGTATCGATCAGTGCCAGCAATTTGGCTGCTGCGGTGTCAGCTGGCAGATCAATGTCTGTGGCGATGATGCCGGATCTTTCACAATCGCGACGCTTGGCTCTTACATAAATGCTTGAAGCCGGGTCGCTGCCCACCAAAACGACCGCCAACCCTGGACGACGCCCACCAGAATCGACATGTTGCTCTATCGCTACCCGAACCTTTTCAATGATGGCATTACTGGCAGCCAGGCCGTCCAGTATCTGTGCAGTGTTTCTTACCTTGATTGTGCTTTCTGATTGCGCTTTCATACGACTCCACAGGATTTTCTTTTTTGACAGACCGCAGGCATTGTACTTGATCAGGCAGAATTCAGTCTCTAACTGAACTATGCTGTCAGGCAACAGGAGGATCAGCTCAGATGCAAATTCACAGCTACACTTTTCGTTCCGTACAGGGCCACGCCCTGTCTCTGGATCGCTGGCAAGGCCAGCCTGTTCTGCTGGTTAATACCGCATCAGAGTGCGGTTACACACCACAATATCGAAAACTGCAATACCTGTTTGAGGAATACCGCCGCAGCGGTTTGATTGTTCTGGCAATTCCCTGTGACGACTTTGGTGGACAAGAGCCAGGAACCAATGAACAGATTGCAGAGTTCTGCAACAGCCAGTACGCCGTGAGCTTTCCCGTGACCACCAAGCAGTCAATTATCGGTAAAAACCCGCATCGTCTGTTTGTCGATTTACTGGAAGAATTCGGTAATGACATCATGCCGCGCTGGAATTTCCACAAATACCTGTTCGGCAGAGATGGCGAACTGGTGGAGCATTTCCCTTCCAATACTGAGCCCGATGACCCGGGTTTTCGCAATCGCATAGAACGCAATCTGGGTGGCTGGACACTGTAAATTGCGCTTTTCAGAACTGCGGTAGTTTGTAATAAATCAGGCTTTTTTGAATGAAAACTAATTTTTTCTACCGGGTTTACGTGATTTTCCACCAACAAATTTCTTTAAACGCTGGCGTTTTTGAACCTGGCGTTTGCTCAGTACATTTTTCTTGTCCTTGTAAGGATTTGCACTGTTGCGGAATTCCAGAAACAGCGGTGTTCCTTTAAGCTTGAAGTGACGAATGAAAGTACTGGCCAGGTATCGATGGTAGGAATCCGGAAGGGTTTCGGTACGGCTGCCGTGAATGATGATGCGCGGTGGAAACTTGCCACCGCCGTGGGCAAAACGCAGCTTGGCGGTGCGCCCCTGGCTCATTGGTGGCTGGTGTGCCTCCACCGCTTTGATCAAAACCCGCGTGAGCTCCGGGGTTGAAAACTCCATGCTGGCGCTGCGCCAGGCCTGCTGCACAGCGTCGATCAGTTCCTGGATGCCGGAACCATGCAAAGCAGACATGGTTACCCGCCGTGCCCAGGTGGCATAACTCAGTCGCCGGTCCAGTTCGCTTTTCACTTGCTTGCGATGATCTTCGTCCAGCCCATCCCATTTGTTAAGGGCAATGACCAGCGCCCTGCCCTGAGTCAGTATGTGGCCCAGTAAAGTGGTGTCCTGATCCGTCAGGCCTTCCTGCGCATCCACCATCAGCACCACTACGTGGGCTCTTTCTATGGCTTGCAGGGCCTTGATGGTGCTGAACTTTTCAACCGCTTCAGAAATGCGCGACCTGCGTCGCACACCGGCAGTATCGATCAACTCGTACTTCTGATCGTCACGTTCCAGATTCACGCTGATGGAATCACGCGTGGTACCGGGCTGGTCGAAGGCCAATACCCGCTCTTCGCCCAACAGGCGATTGACCAGGGTGGATTTTCCTACGTTAGGCCGACCAATAATGGCCAGGCGCATCCGGTCCTGCTCGGCGTCATCGTCTGCCTGGTCGACTTCTTCAGGAGGTAGCCACTGCTCTGCAGCCTCCATGATTTCGTCCATGCCTTGACGGTGTTCAGCCGAAACGGCTATTGGTTCGCCCATGCCCAGTGATTCGAAATCGATGGTTGCAGTGGCAGAGTCCATGCCATCCACTTTGTTTGCCAGCACCAGTACCGGCTTGCCGGATTTGCGCAACAGGTTGGCGACTTCATGATCCGCTGCCATGAGGCCGTCACGGGCACTGACCACAAACAGGATCACTTGAGATTCTTCTATGGCCTGATGCACCTGTTTGGCCGTCAGGTATTCAATCCCTTCGGCCTGGCTGACCAGGCCACCGGTATCAACCAGCAAACAGGTATAACCAACCTGGCAAATACCGTATTGCCGGTCCCGGGTTACGCCCGGCATGTCGGCTACCAGGGCGTCACGGGTGCGCGTGAGCGCATTGAATAGTGTGGACTTACCTACATTCGGTCGTCCAACAATGGCGATTACGGGTATCAATGGTTTCGCTTGATGTGGCTGTCACTTACAAGGCAGCGCCGGCACGGTAGGCCACCAGCTTGCCATCTCGGGTCATGACATAAGTACTGGTACCCACGGTTAAAGGCGCGCTTACAAAACCTTTGCGGCCTTCTCGCTCGCGTGCAACAAAATGACCATCGCTGGTGTTGATCCAGTGCAAATAACCCTCTTTGTCACCCACCACGATGTACTCGCCATAAAATGCTGGCCGGGAAAGCCCGCGATTGGTCAGCTGATCAATTTTCCATTGCGTGGCACCGTTGCGCCGGTCCAGCAACCACAAGTCTCCATTTTTATCACTGACCGCCAGGTTGGTACGATCTACGGTGACGCCGGTTGCTGAAGATATATCCTTGAACCACAACAAGCGGCCGGAATCTGCAGCCAGTGAAACCACCCGGCTTTTATAGCTGGACACGATCAGGTCAGATGCCACAATGACCATATTGGTGCCTATATCTGACAGGCGCTCCAGCTCGGTCCTGCCTTCCGGAGAAACAATGGACTGGTTCCAGATCAGGCTGCCGTCTTCTGTGCGCAAAGCCGTAACCGAGCCATCGTCGTAGCCAACATAGACCGTTGAACCGCGAACCAGGATGTCGGAATTGCCCCGCAAGGTCAGCAAAGGTACGCTGTGATCGTGTATCCATAATCGCGCACCGGTTTCAGAGTCGAGGCCGAACACCCGGCCATCAATTCCTCTCACTACGATTACGTCGTCAGCGATACCGGCAACCGACAAAACCTCCGAGGAAACCTTGGCGCTCCAGCGTTCATTGCCGTCATCCACATCAAAAGCAATCACCGCGCCATCAATGGTGCCCATGATCAACAGCTCTTCGCCTACTGATGGGCCTCCGGAAAAAGGCTGCTTGGTCTTGATGGCCCAGATTTTTTTGCCGTTTTCGGCATTCACAGCCATCAAGCGGCCTTCGTAATCAGCAGCGTACAATGTGCCGTTGACGTAAACCGGCGCCATGGCCAGGCCTTGCTTGCCCATTCCATCGCCGATGCCGGTTGACCAGATTTTTTTAACTTTTACTGTGCTATCAAACTTCACCAGCTCGGCCGGATCGCCTGGTTCAGGGTCACCCCAACTGCGGAACCAGTTGCAGCCTTGCAACATCAATCCGCACAGCAAAAATAGCAGCCAACGTCTCATCATGACGCGGCAGCCTCGGCGTCTTCCACCACTCCCAATGATTCCAGTTTCAACACCAGCATGGCGCGATCACCCAGGCCTTCTTCCAGGCTGTCAAGAGCCGACTGATAAGCTGCAATGGCCTCATCCTTTCGACCCAATGCATACAGGATATCGCCACGGGTTTCTGCGTAACGGGCTTCATAACCGGTCAGCGTCGATTCGCCGTTTATGGTGGTCAATGCCTCCTCTGCCAAACCCTGGTCCAGCAGTAGCCTGGCCAGGCGTTCACGGGCAACCACCTTGAGGCCGGCGGGCCGGCCATTCTCCATCACAAAGCGATATTGCGTGATCGCCAGCTCAGGTTGTTTGGATTCAATGCGGGCACGGGCCATTTGCAATGCGGCCAGAGACGCATAAGGTGTTTTGGCATAGTCTTGCTTCAGTACCTGGAAATTATCCATGGCGCTGTCAAGCTGACCATCACTCAGCCTTGCGTTCATGACTTCAAATTCGGCGAAGGATTTCTGGCCTTTAGTATCCTGCCAGATTTGCCATTGCTTGAAACCGAACAAGCCACCAAAAGCCAAAACCAGCCCCATTACGATGGCGCTGCCATTTTGTTGCAGCCATTTCTTGACGATTTCGCCCTGCTCATGGGCGTCATAAATCTCAACCATTACAGACTCTCTTTGATCCTGATTGCGGAATTTTGAACAGCGAAAAACATCCTGCCGTCTTTCGCGGGATGCCCATTCTAGATTATTGAGGGGCCAAACACATTCATATTTCTGATTCGCCTTGCCGGGCAGCCGGATTCAAGCTTGCTGCAGCCAGTTTCGCAGCCAGGTTTCCAGCGTTGCCAGGGCAACTCCCTGTTGATCTTCATCTGAACGCAGGAATTTGATGGAGACTTCACCACGATCCAATTCTTCTTCACCCAGAATCATGGCCAATCGCGCACCACTCCGATCGGCGCGTTTGAACTGGGATTTGAAACTGCCACCTGCCAGATTGGCCTGTATGCACAGGCCGGGCAAGGCTTGACGCAAGGCATCTGCCAGCACCAAACCTTGTCGGGTGGTCTTGTCGCCCACCATCACCAGGTAAATATCCGGAACTGACTCAGCGATATCACCGGCTGAGCGTATCAGTTCCACCAGGCGCTCCTGGCCCATGGCAAAGCCTATTCCCGGCCAAGGCTTGCCACCCTGCAACTCCACCAGGCCGTCATAGCGGCCGCCGGCACAAACTGTTCCTTGCGCGCCCAATTCATCGGTAATCCACTCGAATACTGTGTGACTGTAGTAGTCCAGGCCACGAACCAGCCTGGGATTGACCGTAAAATCTACACCCAGAGCCTGTAGATAAATCTGCAATTGTGCAAAATGCTGAGCCGATTCTTCACCCAGAAAAGCCTCCAGCGTTGGCGCTCCTGCGATCAATTCACGCAGCGCCGGATTCTTGCTGTCGAGTATGCGCAGGGGATTGCGCTCCAGCCGGATTTTGCTGTCTTCGTCTAATACGTCCAGATGGGCAACAAAATATGAACTCAATTCAAGCCGATATTCGACCCGCTCTTCAGCCGTTCCCAGCGAATTGATTTCCAGCCGCAGGTTTTTCAGGCCCAGCTGTTGCCAGATGCGCTGGCACATGGCCAACAACTCGGCATCGATATCCGGCCCTGGCGCACCGAATACTTCCGCGCCTACCTGGTGAAACTGCCGGGTTCGGCCTTTCTGTGGCCGCTCGCGCCGGAACATCGGCCCCATGTACCACAGGCGTAAAGGTGCCGCGTACAGCATGCCATTCTGTATCACCGCGCGTACCGTGCCAGCAGTACCTTCAGGTCGCAGGCTGAGCCAATCGCCACCGCGGTCTTCAAAGGAATACATTTCCTTTTGAACCACATCCGTTGCATCACCGATGGCCCGCGCAAAGAGCTCGGTTTTTTCCAGCACGGGAACACGGATTTCGGCAAAGCCGTAGGCCTTGAAACTCGATCTGATGGTGTGTTCCAGCTTGTGCCAGGCGGCCATGTCGGACGGCAATATGTCGTGCATACCACGGATGGATTGTATGGTCGCTGTCAAAACCGTATCTCCGGGATATGCATCAAAAGGTGTGTCATGCAAGCCAGCGGTGCAGGCATCGCTGGCTGGGAATTTCTGTCCAGGCTATCAGCTCTGACTATCAGAGCTGGCTGCGTCCTCTGCGGGAATGGGGTCAGTTGTTTTGTCTGCTGCAGGCTCAGCCAGAGCTTCATCTGGCCCTGTTTCACCCAAAGTAATCCTGGCTACATTGCCGCGGGTATAGGGAGCCAAATCCACCGGCTCACCGTTATGTGTCAGCTCAATAGAAGAGGCGCGGCCCAGGAGCAATTTGATGGGCGCAAGCGCTACATAATCCCGTCCACTACCGGCACGCAGCAAATCCATTTCTACCTTGTTGCCATTGCCATCGGTTATTTCCACCCAGCTATCCGCCGAGGCGCTGATGCTGAATGCTTGTTGGCCCGCCAGCAGAGCTACCTTGGGCCCGTCTGTTGTGGCCACCTGGCTGATAGCAGACCATGCACTCTCGGCCCCTGAACCACTGATGGACGGGCGTGCCCTGTGCACATCTTCAAGAGGTGCGATGGATGCCTGTAAATGTGACTTGCCGACTGGCTGGGGCTTGTTGATAGTCCGAGGGTTGTCTGAACTGGACACCGTCTCCGCATCCTTAGCGGACTCCTTGCTGCTCAGGCGATTTACCGGATCACCCTGGGAGAACCGCACCGCTTCAGTAGTGAATTGCCACACCAGTGCAATCACAACTACAGAAGCCAGCACATAACTGGTTGCTTTGAACCAACGGTCATCCTGATTTTTTGGCAACCCCGCAGTAAACACCGACTGTACGCAGGGTTCGGAACCTTTTGCATACTGTAAATGCTTATCTATGGCGCCAGCAGGCAAGCCCAGAAATCGGGCGTAACTGCGTATGTAACCATTCAGGTAAACCTGTGGAATGTGCTGTGTTGCAGCAGATTCAATGGCTTCGAGATGACCCAGACGTATCCTGGCATCTTTTGACACCTGTTCCAGGCTGAGGTCCAGCTGGAGGCGTTTATGTCGGAGTACATCACCCGGTCCGGTGGGGATGAGTTCATTCTGCGATTCTGTATTCACGTCCTGTTTCTCAATTTTGCCGCTTCTGTTGAGCCCGGGAATTGATCCATCAAATTTTCCCGATATTGGCTGGCTGCTTTTTCATCCCCTAATTTGTTCTCAATCAGAAAGCCCAGATAAAGGCTTTCCGAACTGATCTGACTTGCCGATTCATATCGTTGCAAAAATGCTCTCGCTCTTAAAAAATCGTCTTTACGGTAGCTCACCTGCGCCATCGGCAACAAGGCTGGTGCGTATTTTTTGTCGTATTCCAGCGATTGTCTCAAATATGTTTCAGCTTTGTCCAGATCGTTATGATTCAAAGCACATAATCCGGCATTGCCTGCAGCCACATACTTGGTGTTGTAAAACGGGTCTTTTAAGGCAGTCCCGAAATGCTGGTCTGCTGTTTTATAGTCACCCTGCCCGCACAAATATACTGCATAGTTATTGTTCACATCACCATCTTCGGGATCAAATTTGACCGCCAGCTTGTACTCTTCGGCTGCTTTTCTGGATTCGCCCAGGGTTTCATACAACACTCCCAACAAGGTATGGGCCGGGGCATAGGTCGGGTCATTGGCGACAGCACGTTTGAGTTTTTCCAGAGCAACCTCATACTGTTTTCGATCCAGGTATTGCCTGCCTAAAGCAGCGTTGGTTTCTGCTGCTTTTCTGCCTTCTGATTTCCCTCCAGTCTTGGTTTGACCGCTGGATGCACAGGCAGACAAGAAAAGTGCCAGTAGCAGGACTGAGACTAATTTGGCAGCTGTATTGATCATGTGCTTAATTGCAATTCCTTGATGCGGGCACTACGTCTTGTGCGGTCCATGACTTTGCCCGCCAACTGCCCACAAGCTGCATCTATATCATCGCCCCGTGTTTTCCTGACCGTGGCGATCAGGCCGCCCGCCATAACCGTTTCCTGGAAAGCACGAATACGCTCCGGTGGAGAACAGCGATAAGACGTACCCGGGAAGGGGTTGAAAGGTATCAGGTTCAGCTTGCTTGGAATACGGCGCAGTAATTTTACCAGTTGCCGGGCATGTTCCTGCTGATCATTGATTCCGTCCATCAGGGTGTATTCAAAGGTCACGGTGCGTTTGTGTTTGTCAGACACATAGCGCGCACACGCAGCCATCAATTCCTTGATCGGATATTTGCGATTCAACGGAACCAGCGTTTCACGCAACGCATCTTCCGGTGCATGCAAAGAAACAGCCAGGGCAACATCAATGGAGTCTTTCAATTTATCGATACCAGGCACCAGCCCGGCTGTCGACAAGGTGACCCGCTTGGCTGCCAGGCCAAAACCCAAGTCATCACGCAACAATGACAGGGCCGGTAACACTGCATCGAAATTCAACAGTGGCTCGCCCATACCCATGAAAACCACGTTGGTAATGCGCCTCGTTCCATTTCGTTCATGGCCCAAAGCCTGAGCCGCGCGCCATACCTGGCCAATGATCTCGCTGGCAGACAGGTTGCGGTTGAAGCCCTGGGCACCGGTAGAACAAAAAGTGCAATTGAGCGCGCAGCCCACCTGCGAAGAGATGCACAAAGTGCCACGCCTGGGTTCGGGTATATAGACCGTTTCAATGGCATTACCACCGCCGGAGCCCATCAGCCACTTGATGGTGCCGTCCTGGGAGATTTTCTCAGTCAAAATCTGCGGCGGCTGAATGACAGCAATTTCTGTAAGGCGCTGTCGCAGCGCTACACCGAGATTGGTCATTTGTGCGAAATCAGTCACTCCCTGGTGATAAATCCACTTCAGAATCTGTTCGGCACGAAAAGGCTTTTCGCCGATAGAGACGAAAAATTCCCGCATCCGGTCCTGATCCAGATCCATGAGGTTGATATGGCTTACCAAGGCAGTCATGTCTTTAATCGTCAGATGGGCTATCAGCGTGAATTGACATCAGCCGGGCTGAAGAAATGTGCGATTTCTTCCTTGGCCGTATCGGGCCCATCGGAACCATGAACTGCGTTGGCATCAATGCTCTCTGCGAAATCGGCACGTATGGTTCCAGGTGCAGCTTCCTTGGGATTGGTGGCGCCCATCAATTCACGGTTGCGGGCAATGGCATTCTCGCCTTCCAATACCTGAATCATCACAGGTCCTGAAGTCATGAATGTAACCAGATCATTGAAAAATGGCCTACCGCGATGCACTGCGTAAAAATTTTCAGCGTCTGCGGTAGAAAGCAATTTCATCCGTGCGGCGATTATTTTTAATCCAGCCTGCTCAAAGCGGCTGTAAATCTCTCCGATCACGTCTTTGGCAACTGCATCGGGTTTGATGATCGAGAGGGTACGTTCGATTGGCACTTAAAAACTCCTTACATATTATTGTATTTAAAAGAATTCCAAAACATTTAAATGGTACACCTAAACGCCGGAAAAATCAGGGGGATTTTACGGGGATGCTGGCCAGGGTTCAATGCAAACAGAGATTTCTTGACCCCCAGATTCACAGCTCTCTATTATGAGCGGCTAACTGCCCCTTCATTCGGGCCATTGCTATGTGCCATAGCTCCGTGCCGAGCCTGAACGATACAGATCACAACGGCCTTGAGGATCATCCAGAGGACCTGACATGGAATTCCTGTACTTTGCAGCACTGATATTTACCCTGCTGTTGCTCGCCTATAACCGGGTTCCCCTGTTGATTGCCATTGCCATCATGGTCAGCCTGACGGTAGCCTGGACTGAATTGCGTCACCTGTTTTACGTATCCAGCTGGTTTCGCTTCGCCAATGGCATTGTCGCTGTAACCCTGATGGGTTTTGCAATCAAGCCCTTACGACGATTGCTGATCAGCGATCGGCTGTTTGGCTGGTTTCGCAAAGTGATGCCGACAGTGTCGGAAACCGAACAGGAAGCACTGGATGCCGGAACTGTTTGGTGGGATGCAGAAATTTTCTCCGGCCGGCCCCGCTGGCGTGCCTTGCTGAAAACCCCCAAGCCCTCGCTGAGCGAAAAAGAACAGGCATTCCTGGATGGCCCAACGGATGTGCTCTGCCACATGCTGGATGACTGGAAGATCTGTGATACCTACCGCAACCTTCCTGAAGAGGTGTGGAGTTACATACGCGAACAGCGGTTTTTCGGTCTGATAATTCCTGAAGTCTACGGTGGACACGGCTTTTCCGCACAGGCAAATTCAGCCATCGTGATGAAACTGGCCAGCCGCAATCAAACGGCTGCGGTTACCGTAATGGTGCCGAACTCTTTGGGCCCAGGTGAATTATTGCTGCACTACGGCACCGAGGAACAGAAGAAACAGTATTTACCCAAGCTGGCCAGTGGAGAGGAGATTCCCTGTTTTGCCTTGACTTCTCCATCTGCCGGATCTGATGCAGCCAGCATGAATGACCGGGGTGTGGTCTGCAAAGGCATGTTTCGAGGCAGGGAAGTTTTGGGCCTGCGGCTGAACTGGAACAAGCGTTATATCACCCTGGCACCCGTAGCCACGCTGCTGGGACTCGCATTCAAAGCACAAGACCCCGATGGTTTGCTGGGCGGTAAAAAAGAGCTGGGCATTACCTGCGCGCTGATACCTACCTCCACCGAGGGTGTGACCATAGGCAACCGGCACATGCCGGTTGGCGCCGTATTCATGAACGGACCCACTCAGGGGAAAGATGTATTCATTCCCATGGAATGGATCATTGGCGGCCAGGAACGACTGGGCCAGGGCTGGCGCATGTTGATGCAGAGCCTGGCAGCTGGACGGGCCATATCACTGCCCGCGATGGGTGTGGCGGGCGGCAAGATGGCGGCGCTGATGGCAGGAGCCTATGCCCGCATCCGCAAACAGTTCGGTGTACCCATTGGCTTTTTTGAAGGCATTGAAGAACCTTTGGCTCGCATCGGTGGCCGTACCTACCGCATGGATGCGGCTCGCAAACTGACGCTGGTGGCACTGGATCAGGGTCACCGGCCGGCTGTGCTTTCAGCCATACTCAAGTACCAACTCACCGAAGGCAGCCGGGTTTGCATCAACGATGCCATGGACATACATGGCGGCAAAGGCATCATCACCGGGCCTTCCAACTATTTGGCGCATGCTTACCAGGCTTTACCCATTGCCATCACCGTGGAAGGTGCCAACATACTCACCCGCTCGCTGATCATATTCGGCCAGGGCGCAATTCGTGCACATCCCTGGCTGCTGAAAGAAATGGAGGCTGTAAAGGACACCGGACCTGAAGCCAGACGCTCATTTGACAAGGCCATATTTGCACACGCAGGCCACATCATCAGCAATCTGGTCCGTGCCCTGTTGCTGGGATTGACCGTTGGCTGGGCCACCCGCTCACCCACGACCGGACCCACAGCCCACTATTACCGTCAACTGACGCGCATGTGTGCCGCGTTCGCCTTCAGTTCTGACCTGGTTTTGATCACCCTGGGTGGCAAATTCAAATTCAAGGAGAAGCTGTCTGGACGGCTGGCCGATACACTCACTCATTTATACATGGGCGCTGCTGTGCTGAAGAATTTTGAAGATGATGGGTGCCCAGAAGAAGACCTGCCCTTGTTGCGCTGGGCCATGGACGACAGTCTTTACATCATCCAGGAAAGCCTGAAAGGCGTCTTACGCAATTTTCCATTACCCGGAATAGGGCCTTTGGTACGCGCGATTATTTTCCCGCTGGGTTCGCCTTATTCACAGGCCAGCGACCGCACCGGCAAAGAAGTGGCACGCCTACTGCTGTCCGAGAATGCCAGCCGCGACCGCCTGGCGGCGGGCGTTTACCTGTCGGATGACGATGATGCGTCCGGACGGGTACATCATGCCTTCCACCTGGTACTGACTTCAGCCAATGCTGAGAGCGCAGTAGGCAATGCCCTGAATGAAAAAGTTACCTGGGACAACTACATGCGGCTGGTTAAACGCGCAGTAGAAAGCGGCGTTATCACGGAAGAACAAGCCACCCTGGTGCGCATGGCGCAAAAGGCCGCACGTGCCGTGATCGAAGTAGACGATTTCCCGCGCAAGCAGATTGAAGAGTTTGAAGAGCCAGCCTTCAGGCCGGCAGTATCAGACGCTTAGGCCAGGTTATCTATGAAAAGCTCTGAATAATTCATCCGTGAATTATCAGAGCACGCCAAACAAAAAATGTGATTTTTGTTTGGCTTCATTTTCAATGATTTACAATCATCGAAAATGTTGGCACATCCATATGCCAAGGAAGCGCTGAATAAATCAGAGTTTCATTGGGTTTTGGCGCTTTCACTCAATCCAGAAACTCCCTGATGGCTGCAGATTGTTGCAGCCCGTCGCTGTAACCCAGGGCCATCAGCGCCTGGCAATATTTTTCGCCAAACAACAGGTAACTGGCCAATCGCCAATCCTTTCCCCAGCCACCCAGGCTACGCAACAGCATCCTGACTGACGAAGGAATTTCTTCCACGTGTTCGCGTGTCAGATCGCGCAGATCGCGGCTGGGCCTTATAACCAGTGCATCAACATGGCGCAGGGCCAGCTCACCGAGCCGGTCGGGAGGAATTCGACTGACCGCCAGATTGTTGCGTGCCAGCCGCTGCAAATCTACGGTCAAGGTGTCCATGAAAATACAATCCAGCAGGTAACCACCAATTTCACCCAGTGATGGATAAGGCATGTCCTGCAGGGGTGCTGGGTCGGGGTGTTCATCACGTGTAGCTATCACCAAAACCCGTGTCGCGCCCAGGTTGATGGCCGGACTCAGGGGCGTGAGCATGCGCATGCCGCCGTCGCCAAAGAACTCTGTGCCGATTTTCTCGGCAGGAAAAATCAATGGTAATGCAGTTGATGCCAACAGATGCTCGGTAGTGATCCGCACCGGCCTGCCTTCACGTCGTGGAGACTGCCAGCCTGCAAGCTGGCTTGCTCCCTGGTAGAAACTCACAGCAGAGGCAGATCGATAACCCGAAGCAGTAATGGCCAGAGCGTGCAGACTGCCTGTATCGATTGCGGTCTGGATACCGTCCAACTGCATATTGGCCTGCAGGAATTCGCGCAGCGGCTGGTTGTCCAGCAAGGACCTGGGGTTGGAGACCAGGCGCCCACCCAATGCCAGCGAAAACAACCAGCGCAGACTGCTGCTAAATACCGTCCAGCCATCGGTGCGATAAATGCGCTCACAGGACATGCTGGCCCAGAACTGCTCCAGCCTGGCAACTCCCTGACCGAACTGATGGGCATGGCTGGCCATAGCGGCCGCGTTGATAGCACCCGCTGACACACCGCACATCAGCGGAAAAGGATTGGCACGCTCACCACGAATTTCATTGATGGCCTTGAGCACGCCCACCTGGTAAGCGCTGCGGGCGCCTCCGCCCGGCAGCACCAGAGCGGTAAGGTTTCCGGATGGTGGAAGTTGTTCAACAACACTTTGTGACATACAACAACTATACCGCCAACCTTCACCAAGTTGCAGAGCATGTTTCACAGCCACATTGTTGTGGAGGTTGCGGCGGCTTAGTTTGCTATACTCGGCCACTGCAATGGGGTGAACCGCCCAGCCATTGAAATCGAGGCAAGCAGGATGGCCATTGACCAATGGCAGGGCTCAGGAAAAAAGGGAATTCTGTGAATCAAGCGCTTAAGGATAGCGACGTGAACGACGTCAGCAGCACATTGGAATCGCGGCGGGAGAAATTATCCCTGGCCGAAGACGAAGTCAACCACGTATTGCTGGGTAAAAAAGCCCAGGTACGTCTGGCGTTCAGTTGCCTGTTGGCCCGAGGCCACTTGATGATCGAAGATATACCCGGGGTGGGTAAAACTACTCTGGCCCATGCCCTTGCCGCAGTGATGGGCTCCAATTACCAACGCGTGCAATTCACCAGTGACCTGTTGCCAGCAGACATCCTTGGTGTATCCATCTACAAGCGTGAAAGGGATGTATTCGAGTTTCATCCCGGACCCATTTTTTGCCAGATATTGCTGGCAGACGAAATTAACCGCGCTACTCCCAAAACCCAAAGTGCCTTACTCGAAGCCATGGCTGAAGGGCAGGTGACAATTGAAAACCAGACCCATACCCTGCCCCAACCATTTTTCGTTATCGCCACGCAGAACCCATTAGACCTGGTCGGAACTTTTCCCCTGCCCGATTCACAGCTGGACCGATTCTTGATGAGCATCAACCTGGGTTATCCCGAAGCGGATGCCGAACGGGAATTGCTCACCTCACCGGCGCGCTCTGGCATGTTGCGTGATGTAAAAACCCTGTTGAACCCGGCGGATATTATCGAGCTGCAAAAAGATTGTGCTGCAGTGCATGTCAGTGAAGACTTGCTCGACTACATCCAGGCCCTGTTGGCTGAAACGCGCAATGATCAGTGGTTCGAAAGTGGATTGTCGCCACGTGCTGGCCTTGCTTTATTGCATGCCAGTCGTGCTTTCGCTTTCATGAAAAATCGTGGCTACGTCATACCGGAAGACATCAAGTCCATATTTCCCTGGCTGGCTCGCCACCGCCTGAATGCCACCTCCGGATTCAGTACGGGTTCTGACGACCAAATCGCAGAAATGCTGCAGCAGTTGCCCATTCCCTGAGACCAGCCAGACGGTATCTACAACATGCCATCCCAAGCCTTGACGGCAACCAGCATGCGACCCGGACCGCGCTTTAATCGCTGGATACTGGAGCGGGTTCGTCAACGCCGGGGCTCACCCCAGTTACCTTTCAAGCTGGAATACCGGCATATATACGTGATGCCTACCGTGTTCGGTGCCTGGTTCGGCCTGCTGCTGGCAACCACGCTCATTGGCGGCCTGAATTTCAATAACAACATGGCACTGCTGATCGGTTTTTTGTTGGCCGCAATCGCGCAATTAACCACCTTGCTGGCCTATCGCAACCTGGTGGGGATGGAGTTGAGCGCGATACGCGCAGAGCCTGTGTATGCCGGTGAATCTGCACAGTTTCGCGTTTACCTCAGCAACCCGGAAGCCAAACATCGCTACGCCTTGCAACTGCGCAGTGATTCAGACCGCGATGCCCGCGATATCGAAATCAATGAAACTGCAGTGCTGGTACTGAAACAGGCCAGCATGCAACGCGGTTGGCTGGACATGATTCCTTTCAACATTGAAAACCGATTCCCCCTGGGCATGTTTCGCGCCTGGACTGTCATCATCCCCAAGGCCAGATGCCTGGTTTATCCTCGCCCCAGCTCCCACCCACCGCCTTTGCCTCGCAGTGGCCGGGGTGACGAGGGTGCAGCACGGGTAGGCGAAGGTGAACATTTTCACGGCTTGCGCAAATACCGCCCCGGAGACGCGCTGAAGAGCATTGCCTGGCGTGCCAGTGCCCGCCATGACAAGCTGTTTACCCGGGAATATGAATCACCCCAACAGCAAGCCTGCGAGCTGAACTGGTACTTGATGCCGGAAGTCTCCGTAGAAGAAAAACTGTCCATACTGACGGCCTGGATAGTCAAGGCGGAGCGGTTGATGATTCCCTATTCACTGGAGTTACCCACCGATGCCCTGCCCGCGGACCTGGGGCCCGAGCACCGCGATGCCTGTCTGAAAATATTGGCGCTGTTCGGCACATGAGCAAAAGCCGGCCCACTAGCGCTGCACTGCTGCCGCAATCAGGAAAAGCCAACAGCATGCTTTGGGTCATCACTACTCTGGTGGTGGCAGCAATGCCGCAATTCGTGCTGATGTCATTGCCGCTGGCAATGGCCTGTTTGTTCCCGGTGCTCTGGCGCATTATGGCCGAGCTCAAAGACTGGCAGCCCTTACCCGCCTGGATACGCTATTTTGCTGTTGGACTGGCTCTGGCTTTGCTGGCTTTTTCCTATGGCGACCTGTTCGGCAGACGGGCATCTGTCAGTCTGCTCACCATCATGCTTTGCCTGAAATTGCTGGAATGCCATCGTATCCGGGATGCGCGCCTGGTTGTCAGTTTCAGTTTTTTCCTGTGCACCACGCAATTCCTGTTCGCCCAGGGATTGATCATGCCGTTGTACGGTGCAGCCACAGTGCTGCTGGGCCTGGTTGCGTTGGCCCAACTGCAGCGTGTCGAAGCATTCAGTAACAAGCAGAAAATTCCAGCATCCAGTGCACCCCTGCTGGCTGAGCTGGGCTTCAGTTTGCGCTTGCTGTTGCTGGCCTTGCCCGTGTGCCTGGCGTTTTTTGTGCTGTTTCCGCGCTGGGGTTCGCCTCTGTGGGGCGTACCGGAAACTACCCTGGATGCCCGCAGTGGCTTGTCTGACAATATGTCGCCCGGATCCATTGAAAACCTGTTCATGGATGACAGCACAGCATTCAGGGTGGAGTTTACTGGCAACCCCCCCAGTCAGGCTGATTTGTACTGGCGTGGCCCGGTGTTCTGGCGTTACGACGGCCGCACCTGGAGCTCGAGTTTTTACGGGCGCAATATCGCTGCCGCGGCCTTACCTGAAGAAACAGACACTTCCTGGCGTTACCGCGTGCAACTGGAACCCAATGAGCGCAACTGGTTGTTCGCCCTGGATTACCCCACCGCCGCTCCTCCTGATGCCAGAATCACACTGGATTTCCAGTTACTGCAACGTCAACCCGTCACCCAATTGGTGCAGTACAACATGGTGTCGGATCCCAATTTCACCGATACACCTGAATTGCAGATGACCATACGGTCCATGGCCCTGGAAGTGCCGGATAAACTGAATCCCAGAACCCGCGAAATGATCGAGCAATGGCGCAGTGAAACCCCACAAGACGCGGCCTTGATTCGTCGCGCACTGGACTGGTTCAACCAGGAGCCATTCCACTATGCGCTGAATGCACCACTACTCGGCAGCCAGGCCATAGATTCATTCCTGTTCGATACGCGCACCGGCTACTGCGAACATTATGCTTCTGCCTTTACCGTGATGATGCGTATGGCTGGAATACCTGCGCGTATCGTCACCGGTTACCAGGGGGGTTGGTACAACACTGCTGCTGATTATTATCTGATCCGCCAATCCGATGCGCATGCCTGGTCGGAAGTGTGGCTGGAAGGAAGTGGCTGGACGCGGGTTGATCCCACCGCCGCAGTGTCACCTCTGAGGGTTGAACGCGGTTCATTGGGTGCAATAAACCAGCCACGCCATATGCTGGATTTCAGCTGGGTACGCAGTTTACGCAACAGCGTTGACGTCATGGAGAAGCGCTGGAATACCTGGGTGATCGACTACAACCATCAGCGCCAGACACGACTTTTCGAAGGCCTGGGCCTGGGCCAGATGCGCCCCCTGGACCTGGTCATCCTGCTGTTTGCGGTGTTGGGTGTACTCGCTATTATCCTGTTGCCCATATTGTTACGTACACGAGGCCCCAACAGCCGCGACCCGGTGCAGCAAGTCTGGCAGAAATACCTCAAACGGTTGAAGCAGACAGGTTTCCAGCCATGGCCGTCGCAGGGTGCAGAGGAACTGGCAAGAGCTGCCGAGGTCGAACTACCCGAACAGGCTGACAAGATTCGCCGTATCAGCGATCTGTATAACCGGCTGCGCTATGCACCTGAGCCACCAGCACTGCAGGAACTGCGCGTCGCAGTTCGGGAATTCAGGCCGAGAAAATCTGCCTGATGAAATTCACAACACGGCAGCGAGGAGTGAATTGCCTGCAACCCGCAGCAGTTCCAGAACTCGGGGCTACCATGTTGTAAGATATTGCCTCGGTATCCCGGTCCCATTGATCAGGATCAGTCACTTAGCTTTTATTCGACATTTCAAGAGCACGGAAGATGATGCGCACACGCAAACAATTGGTTTTTGGTTTATTGGCCAGCCTGTCTCTGGCTGCCTGCACTTCGGTGCCTACTCAGTTGCAAGGTGAATATGCGACGGTATCTCCAGCTCGCGTGAATCAAGCCACTTTCGGGTCTTCGGTGCGTTGGGGCGGCATCATCATCGATGCCAAGAATGAAACCAACCGCACCTGCTTTGAAATTCTGTCCCGTGAGCTGGACCGTTTTTACCGACCCAAGATTGAAGATGCCACTGCCGGACGTTTTATAGCCTGCAAAGATGGTTTTTACGATCCCGAAGTTTTTGCCAAAGGTAGAGAAGTAACACTGGTAGCTGCCATCCGGGGTATCGAAGAACGCAAGGTCGACAGTTTCAACTACCGCTACCCCGTATTGGAAGTCAGTGACCTGGTGTTGTGGGAAGAACGCCAGGACGTACTGGTCTACCGCGATTTTTACGACCCCTACTGGTATCCCTACGCCTGGGGTAACCCCTACTACGGCTACTATCCTTATCATCGCGGCGGTTTGGGTTTTGGACGCAGTGGCTATGCTGTCACCCGACAGACATTGCCCGGCCCTGCACGGCTGGACCCCAAAGAAAAATAGACTGCCTGCAAGGCGGGCAAAACCAGAAAAACCTGAAAAAGCTCTGCAAGAATCAGAGCTACCCTAAAGTGGAGCTGCCGAACGCTTATGACAGATTTTGCTGGATTTCCGGCTGATTTTTTTCGCTTTTTCGAGCAATTACGCCGACACAACAATCGCGACTGGTTCAATGAGCATAAAGACCGCTATCTGCAGTCTGTAGTTGAACCCATGTCGGCGTTCATCACCGCCATGCAACCGATGCTGGCGACACTATCTGAACATTACATCGCTGATCCCAAACCGCATGGTGGTTCCATGTTCCGCATTTACCGTGACGCCCGTTTCAGCAAAGACAAGACCCCCTACAAAACCCATGCTGCCTGCCAGTTTCGCCACGCAGCCGGGAAAGATGCGCATGCCCCGGGTTTTTATGTACACCTGGACCAGGACGAAATCTTTTTTGGCGGCGGCATCTGGTTACCGCCTGGTCCCAAGTTGAACGCCATACGCGATTTTATTGCAGATAATGCCCGCTCCTGGGCACGTATCCGTAATTCCAAAAAAGTACAGGATGCCGGAGGCATACAGGGCGATAGCCTGAAGCGGGCACCACGGGGCTTTGATGACCAGCATGTGCACATTGAAGACCTGAAGCGTAAAAGTTTTTACCTCATGTCCCAAACCACAAGAGAAATCGCCGGTAGTGCAGAATTTGTTGCTGTGGTTGCACAGGGCTTTGCCCGCGCTGCGCCGTTGAACCGGTTTATCTGCGATGCGCTGGAACTGCCGTTCTGATATTGAGGAGCTTCTGACTGATGGAATGGCTGTTACTGCTTTTGCTCTTGGCCCTGCTGGTATGGGGAATACTCACTTTTAACCGGCTGATCAAAATGCGTAATCAGGTCAGCGAGGCCTGGGCCGGTATCGATGTACAACTGCAGCTACGCTACGAACTGGTACCCAACCTGCTGGCAACGGTGAAAGGCTATATGCAGCATGAATCTACTGTGCTGGAACGGGTCAACCGCTTGCGTGGCCAGCCCGGTCTGTCACCACAACAGCGTGCGGGAGAAGAAAGCGGGCTGTCGCAATCGCTGGGCAAACTGTTTGCCCTGGCTGAGGCTTATCCAGAGTTGAAAGCCAGCGAGGGTTTCCAGCAATTACACAGCAGCCTGGTGACTATCGAAGATCAATTGCAATTTGCCCGGCGCTATTACAACGGCAGTGTGCGCGATAACAACAACCAGGTAGAAAGTTTTCCGGCCTTGCTGATTGCCCGTTCGTTCGGTTTCAAGCTGGCAGAATTTTTTGAAATCGAACTGGCCAGCCAACGACAGGCCCCTGCAGTGCAACTGGATCAGTCTGGAATATGAAAATGAACCAACTGATGCGGGTGGTCTGGCTGATAGTAATGCTCTGTACTTCTGTAAGCATGGCGCAAGCTGAAGAACGCATACTCAATTACCAATCTCAAATCGAAGTAAGCGACAGCGGTCAGATACGGGTTGCAGAAACCATCCTGGTGCAAGCTGAAGGCAAGCAAATCCGCCGTGGCATCTACCGTGATTTTCCTACCGACTACAAAGACCCCATGGGTAACCACTACCGGGTGGATTTCACGGTGATCTCGGTGCAACGTGATGGCCAGAACGAGCCCTGGCACACCCAAAAGCAATCCAATGGGGTACGCCTGTACATAGGCGATGCGGACAGGATGCTGCCACCGGGACAGCACGAATACCGGATTCACTTCCAGACTAACCGACAACTGGGCTATTTCGAAGATCACGATGAGTTGTGGTGGAATGTCACCGGCAATGGTTGGGTATTTCCCATCGACCGCGCTTCGGCACGTATCAAGCTGCCGTTCAGCATTCCTGCTCAGGACTATGTCCTGGATGCTTATTTAGGTCGCTTTGGTTCCACCGAGCAAAGCGCTGACAAAGCGGTGCTGGATGAACAAACGGTAGAATTTTCCAGCGGCCGCTTGCTGCAACCCTACGAAGGGCTGTCAGTGGTGGTGGCCTGGCCTAAGGGCTTGATCACCGAGCCGGACTTGCAGCAAAAGATTCTCTGGTTTGCCAAAGATAATGGTGCTGCCATCGTTCTGCTGCTGGGCTTGCTGTTACAGCTGGGTTGGTATTTGCGCTCCTGGAATAAAGTGGGCCGTGACCCGGCCAAAGGCGTGATCATTCCCCTGTTTACTCCACCACAAGGGCTGTCGCCTGCTGCTGTGCGCTATGTCAAGGATATGTCCTTCGGCCGTCACTCCTTCACAGCGGCCGTGATCAGCCTGGCAGTAAAAGGCTATGTGCGGATTGAAGAAGCAGGCAAGGACTTCACACTGTACAAGCAAAAAACCCCGGCCAAACAGCAAAAACTGACAGCCGGTGAAACTGCAGTATTCAATGCCCTGCTACCTGGCGCCCGTTCTTCTATCAAGATGGAGCAGGAAAATCACAGCGATTTCAGTGCTGCCCAACAAGCCCTGAAAAAAGCCCTGAAAAAGGAATACCAGGGACAGTTGTTCCATCTCAACAGTATTTACCTGGCGCCACCGGTATTGATGGCCGTGGTGGCTGGCCTCATTGCGCTGGCATTTGCGGGCAGTCCATTGGTGTGGGTCGCCTTTATCGTGCTCAGCCTGCTGATGCTGGGCCTGTTTACCTGGCTGCTGCGCGCACCCACACCCGCAGGCCGGCAGATCATGGACCAGATCGAAGGTTTTCGAATGTATCTTGATACGGCAGAACAGGACAGGCTGGATCGCATGCAATCCCCCAAACTCACGCCGGAAGTATTTGAATCTTTCCTGCCTTATGCCTACGCCCTGGGTGTGCAGAACCACTGGTGCCAGCGCTTTGAGCGGGAACTCCCGCAACAACAGAGCGAACAGAGCTATAACCCCGGCTGGTACAGCGGGCAGTTCCACGGCATGAACGCCCTGAATCACCTCGGCGATGACTTTGGCAGCTCCTTTTCGTCGGCCATATCCTCAGCATCCACCGCCCCAGGCTCCAGCTCGGGCTCCGGTGGCGGCGGCTCCTCTGGTGGCGGCGGTGGTGGAGG
>JBBKVS010000128.1:0-4419 GCA_037968555.1 Lysobacterales bacterium
ATGATCCAGGGCGAAAAGCGCTCAACTGGCGAATACATCGATGACAAGGTGTTGACTGCAAGCGTTAAGGCCGCATTGGCCGATGACCCTACGGCTCATGCACTCAAAATCGATGTTGAAGTAGCTAAAGGCATCGTCAGTCTGGGTGGCCATGTTGATTCCGAGTCCGAACGTATGGCTGCTGTAAAAGCGGCTACCCGCGTTAAGGGCGTAAAAGGTGTAATCAACAACCTGGATGTGCGCTCTTCAAGCTAAGCGCCCATATGGAGATTCCGTAAAACAGGAATCTCCATATTTCACGAAACACAATTACAGATCAGTCAGGAGACAGGTATGAATTGGGACACAGTAGAAGGTAATTGGAAACAGTTCAAAGGTAAGGCTCAACAGAAATGGGGGTCTTTAACCAATGACGACTGGGATGCCATCAACGGACGGCGTGAAGAACTGGAAGGCCGGCTCCAGAAACGCTATGGCAAGACCAAGGATGAAGCCACCAAGGAAGTTGACAAGTGGATGAGCGGCATCTGATGCTCATCCATTGTTAGTCCCGAAGACCCGGCCAAATATGACCGGGTCTTTTTCCTGGTTTGGCCTTGAGTCAGCTTGGTTTTTCTGATTTTGTGTGACTGTAATTAAAACTGCGTATTTGAAAATACTATTTTCCCATATTGACCCAATCCGACCTGTTGCCAACTTGATGGCAAGCACTCACCGAGAGCTTCCAGATAACCGGATCCTAATTTGTAATTTGTTCCACCATTTTGTAAAAGCTACTCTGAAGCCAGGTTTCTCAACACTCCAAGCCAGCGTCCATAGTCGATGAATCGGCTGGAAAACCCACCCCCACCGGGTCCATTGCTCACTTTCTTACACTCTGGCACGAATTTCGCATCATTACTCAGGACAGTGTTTATTTAAACTCGCAGCCAACAGTACAGTCGGGAGATTTGACGATGAGCAAAGAAGACGCATTAAACCAAGGTGAAGGCAATAAAACCGCTGACACTCGATACAGAAAGAGCGTGAGAGAAACGGTCAAGAACACCACGCATGAAGAACGAGCCGAAAAAGCGCGCACACTGAGCGATCAAGAAAAGGCTGAGGCTAGAAAAGCCGAAGAAAAAGGGCGGTCGCGAAGCAAGGGTTGAGGCACGTCCTGCATCAAACCGGTTGCTTCCGTCAATAGTAACTTTCATCCAGTAGCACGCAGTGGTTGCAGTCGGCCTAGCGCTTGCATCCGCTCTGCTGGCTGCTTGCATCAGCCGCGTCCAGCTTTACTAAAAATGTTGTCATTGCTGATATCAATCTGCAAGTAAAGGACCTATGAAACTGCTGGCGCATTCAATCAGAAAATTTTTTGCTGACAATGTCATGTCATTGGCAGCTGCACTTTCGTTCTACACCATTCTGTCTTTTGCTCCACTCATCATTTTGGCTGTTTGGCTCGCAGGATCTTTAGGGCCTGATGCTCAAGACGCATTGTTGCAACAAATCCAGTTACTGGCTGGGGCAGAAGCGCATGATCTGGCGCAGTCCGTCATTGATAGCGCAACCAAACGCCCCAGTTTAGGCACCATCGCTGGCCTCATGGGCATTCTGGTATCAATATTCAGTGCCACTACCGTTTTTGCAGAACTTCAGAGTTCCCTGAACTACATCTGGGGCATAGAGGCCAAACGAAGCAACGCAATCTGGGGCTGGCTGCGTCGTCGGGTGCTTTCCATTGGTATTATTGGCGCCTTCACATTTGTGCTTATTGTTTCCCTGGTAATCAGTTCTTTATTGGGCCTTTTCCTGCGCGAAAGCGGAGTTGCCTGGGATGTACTGAATCAAGTAATTACAGCCATCATATTTACTGGCCTTTTCACCCTGCTGTTTCGGTACCTGCCGGATGCTCGCATACCATGGAAATTCGCTGTTCGCGGTGGCTTTGTCACTGCCGTATTGTTTGCTATAGGAAAAGTCCTGGTTGGCGTGTATCTTTCTAAAGGTGAGATCGGGGGAGCTTACGGCGCCGCTGGTTCTGTCGTCCTCTTACTGGTATGGGTCTACTTTTCTAGCGCCATATTCTTCTTCGGAGCCGAAGTTGTTCAAAGCTTGGCACAACAGAAAGATGAAAACATCCCGTTGACAGAAGTCGCTGTGCAGAGAACCGACGCATGACACTTGCAAGAAATACACGCACCCGCAAGGCGCTATTCATTCTTCTTTTCGCGCTGGTTTTGCTTGGCGTCTTGCGCGCAATGCTACCCATTTGGGTGACTGACTACGTGAATCGCCAACTCGATACCATGGGCGAGTACCACGGCGAGATCGAAGATGTTGATTTACACCTGATCGTTGGTTCCTACTCGATCAAGGATCTGATCATCACTAAACAAGATAGCTCAATTCCTGTTCCTTTTGTATTTGCACCAGAGATCGAACTGGCATTAGCTTGGGCTGCGTTGCTGCGTGGAAAGATTGTCGCAAAAGCAGACTTTTATCAGCCACAGCTTATATTTGTAGATGGTGAGGACGGCGAGGTTCAAGGTGGGCTTGGCGTGAACTGGCGCAAGCAGTTGGAGAAGCTGGCTCCCTTCCGCCTGGACGAAATCCGGGTTCATAATGGCATGGTACATTTCTACAACTTCACTTCTGAGCCTCCCGTCGACCTGCAAGCCAATGATGTCAATGGTTATGTGCTCAATATGAGCAATGTGGCCGATGACAGCAAACGGGCAGCCAGCTATTCAATTACTGCTAACTTGTTTGATGCTTCAGAAATTGAGTCACAAGGGCAATTCGATTCGCTGAATCCGCTAGAAGATTTTAACTCCCAGATGAAAGTTTCGAACGTTGAGTTGACCAATCTGAATGAGTTCTTTCAGGCATATCTGAATTTTGATGTTGCCTCAGGAGACGGTAGTTTTGTGATGGAGCTGGATTCCAGCCAGGGTCAATTGGTTGGCTATGCCAAGCCATTGTTCAAGGATGTGGACATATTTAAATGGGAACAGGATGTTGAAGCTCAGCGGGACAATCCATTGCGGCTTTTATGGGAGTCTATTGCAGGAGGCTTGCAAAGCCTGCTTAAGAATCAGTCAGAAGACCAATTTGCTACACGCATAGAAATCCGGGGTGAAATAGGTAATCCAGAAACCAGCACTTGGCAAGCGATCAAGGGAATCCTGGCTAACGCATTTATCGAAGCTTATAGACCGGTGTATGAGTCATTGCCGAACAGGCGCGAGAAAAGCAATAAGCAGCAGAGCAACGACTGACTTCCTGTTCAAGTGGGCTGTGGCCTCCAGAACCGGCGTTTGCCGTATCCAATAAGCATTTTTCAATCCAGGAATCAGCTATGAGAAAAGTGGATGTAGCAATAATCGGTGCTGGTACTGCCGGCCTTTCTGCGCGAAATGCGGTTGCAAAGAAAACTGATAACTATGTGGTAATAGACCCGGGTCCGCTCGGAACACTGTGTGCACAAGCAGGCTGCATGCCTTCCAAGGCTCTGATTCACCTTGCAAATGACATTCATGCTTTTAGTCAGCAGCCGCCCGGCCTCACCATAGGCTCAGTTCCTCAAGTGGATAGCGCAAAAGTCATGGCTCAGGTACGAAAGCTGAGGGACTATTTCGTGGCATCGGTTCTCGAAGACATGGAGAGCTGGAAAGACCAGCATCTGATCAGCCGCCAGGCTCACATTATTGATCCGCAGACTTTGGACCTGGAAGGTGAAAGGCTTGAGGTTGATAGACTCATTATTGCCACTGGTTCACAACCTGTGATCCCAGTCGACTGGAAAAAATTCAGTCAACATTTGCTGACCAGTGACGACGTATTTGAATTGGATACCCTACCTGCCAAAATGGCGGTCATTGGGCTAGGACCCTTGGGAATCGAGCTGGCTCAGTCACTCAGTCGCCTGGGTGTTGATATGGTGGCACTGGATCCGTCAAAGGCAATAGGAGGCAGCACCGACCCGCAATTGCAGGACTATATCGCCAGCCACTTGAAGGAAGAACTGAAAATCCACTTTGAACAGGCTCACTTGCAGAATGCAAATGATGGTTTGGAAATAACCACAGAAAACCAGAAGTTTTCTGTCGACAAGGTATTGATTGCGGTAGGCCGCAAAGCAACGATTGAAGGGCTGGGCCTGGAAAATCTGGGTGTAGAATTGAACAAAAAGGGCTTGCCAGAAATTGATCGAGCAACCATGCAGGTCGGCCAGCTTCCGGTTTACATGGTAGGAGATGTCAATGGCAGTCGCCCACTGCTGCATGAAGCCGCAAATGAAGGTTATATTGCCGGCAGCAATGCGGTGAAGCCCAGCGCAACTCAATCAAGCAGAATGACGCCCTTATCCATCACTTTCTGTTCACCCAACATCGCGATCGCTGGACGAAGTTTTCAGGCATTGAAGGACGA
>JBBKVS010000129.1:0-4863 GCA_037968555.1 Lysobacterales bacterium
GTCATCCAGTCCAAAGCGGTGGGCAGGTCGTATTGCAGGTAATCGTCATAGCCCCAGTTGACCGAACGGCTGGCACGCAGTGGGCTGCGTCCATGACCGCGTTGCTCCATCAGCAATACCGAACAGCCGGCCGCGGCCAAAGCCGTTGCCATCTGGTCGTACATGCGGCATTGAATGCCCAGTGCCGGCAGGAACAACAGGCTCCAGCGCGACTTCTCAGCCGGGAACCAGCTCAGCGGCAGTACGACACCATCACCCGCTGCAATCTCAAATTGCTTCATTTGGATGGCGGAGCCTGCTTGTCCAGACGTTTCAGAAACACCTGCATTTCCTTCTGTGCCTGTTTGTCACCGCGCTTGAGGGCGACTTCTATGCCCTGTTGCCAGGCCAGTCGGGCGGATTCGCTGTCATCCCGCTGCAAGTGCAGTTTTCCCAGCGCTTTCCAGGCTGCGGTGTATTGAGGGTCTTGTTCTACAGCGGATTGCAGGTGTTTCAGGGCCGCATCCAACTCACCGCGCTGTTGTAAAACACCGGCCAGGCTGAGGCGCAGCATGGCGCTGTCACGACCGTTTTCCAACATGTTTTCCAGGGCTTGAATATCCATCGAAAATCCAGTGAGTCTCAGGCTCGCCAGAAGGCGGGCGACAGCAGTACCAGCAAGGTGTATATCTCCAGTCGTCCCAGCAGCATGGCGACGCTCAGGATGATCTTGGAACTGTCGTTGAGGTGGGCATAATTGGCGCTGGCATCGCCCAGAGCCGGACCCAGGTTGGTCAGGCTGGCCGCTGCAGCAGAATAGGCTGTTACCGGATCCAGACCGGTTGCCGTCAACAACAAAGTGGTGATGGCAAAACAGGCGATGTACAGGAAGAAAAATCCCCAAACCGCATCCATCACCGCATCCGAGGTTTTCTGTCCTCCTACCCGAACCACTATCACTGCATTGGGGTGAATCAGTCGGCGTATTTCCCGCGCCGATTGGCGATAGAGCAGGATCACGCGTATGACCTTCATCCCGCCGGCGGTACTGCTGGCACAGCCACCGATAAAAGCAATGAAGATCAGGAAAGTGGGCATGAAGCCAGCCCATTCAGCAAAAGGGGCGGTGGTGAAACCGGTGGTGGTCATGGCTGAAATCACCTGGAATGCCCCGTGGCGAAATGAATCGGCCAGTGTTTCGTAGGTGCCATTGAGGAACAGCGCCATGCTGACCAGCACGCTGAACAGGAACAGCAGCGAGGCATAGACTTTCAGTTCAGGATCCAGGAAATAGGGTTGCATGGTGGCTCTGCGCCAGGCCAGGAAATGCAGCGAGAAATTGATACCGGCAATGGCCATGAAGGTCATGGCGATCACTTCCAAAGTCGGACTGTCCCAATAAGCCAGGCTGGCATCGTGCGTTGAGAAACCGCCTATGGCCACCGTGCTGAAGGAATGACCCACGGCGTCAAACAGCGACATGCCGCCCAGCCAATAAGCCAGCGCGCAGGCGATGGTAATGCCTACATAAATCAGCCACAAAGCCTTGGCCGTTTCGGTAATGCGCGGTGTGAGCTTGCTGTCTTTCATGGGGCCGGGCATTTCAGCGCGATACAGCTGCATACCACCGATACGCAAAATGGGCAGGATGGCCACGGCCAACACAATGATGCCCATGCCACCCAGCCACTGCAGTTGCTGCCGGTAATACAGCACGGCGTGGGGCAGGTCATCGATGTGGGTGAGGATGGTGGCGCCGGTGGTAGTGAGGCCTGACATGGACTCGAATACCGCATCCACATAGGAAATATGCGGTGAGACTAACAGCACAAAGGGTAGTGCGCCCACCAAAACCAGAACCAGCCAGCTGCTGACCACGACCAGAAAGCCATCACGCAGCCGTAATTCGCGGAAGGCATTTCGCACCGGCAGATAGACCAGCACGCCCGTGAGTAACATCAATGCAGAACAGATCAGGAACAGGTTGGCTGTGCCGTCGTGATACCACCAGGACACCACTACGGGCGGCAACATCATCAGGCTGGAGCCTGCGATGAGAAACCCTATGATCCGTTGGACGCCGGCAAAACCCATCTAGGGACCTTTCATCTCACATAAACGTCGCGCTGACCTGGAACAGGCGTTCGATCGCAGCGATCTGGCGCTTGTCCGGGACGAACAGCAGTACGTGATCACCGGCTTCAATCACGGTGTCATGGTGGGCGATGATCACATCTTCACCACGCACAATGGCGGGTATGGTGGTGCCGGCAGGCAGGTCTATATCTTCTACGCTGCGGCCGACCACGCGGGAACTGCGCCGGTCACCGATGGCGATGGCTTCAATGGCTTCAGCTGCGCCGCGCCGCAGGGAATGCACCCGCACCATATTGCCTCGGCGTATGTGTGTGAGTAGCGCACCGATGGTGACCTGCTGGGGTGAAACCGCAATGTCGATGGAGCCGGATTCCACCAGGTCTACGTAGGAAGGGCGATTGATCAGCGCAATTACCTTCTTTGCGCCCATTTTCTTGGCCAGCATGGACGACAGGATATTGGCTTCGTCATCATTGGTCAGCACGCAGTACACATCCGCCGCGTCTATGGCTTCCTCACGCAGCAATTCCTCGTCGGCGCAATCGCCAATCAGCACAATGGCTTTTTCCAGATCCTGGGCAATAATTTCTGCAATGTCCGGGTCACGCTCGATAATCTTGACGTGGTGTTGTCGTTCCAGTTTGCGCGCCAGATTGCTGCCGATATTGCCACCGCCCGCCAGCACGATGCGGTTCACCGGCCGGTCCATGGGCCGCAACTCCTTCATCACGGTGCGAATGTGCTTGCGTGCTGCCAGGAAAAACACCGTGTCGTTTTCTTCAATCACCGTGCCGCCGTCGGGAATAATGGTTTTGTCCTGGCGATAGATAGCCGCCACGCGTGCGTCAGCTCCAGCCGGTAAATGCTCTGCCAGGGTATGCAATCGCTTGCCCACCAATGGACCGCCCGCATAAGCCTGGGTGGCAACCAACTGGGCCCGGCCATCGGCAAAATCCAGCACCTGCAAAGCGCCCGGATATTCAATCAGGCGGGAGATGTACTCCACAATCAGGGTTTCCGGGCTGATCAGTACATCCACCGGGCAGTGTTCGCGGCTGAACAGGCCGGGTCTTTCCAGATATTCGGAAGACCGGATGCGGGCTATTCGAGTGGGTGTGTTGAACAGGCTGTAGGCAACCTGGCAGGCCGTCATATTCACTTCATCGCTGTTAGTCAAGGCGATGATCAGGTCAGCATCTTCAATACCGGCTCGCACCAGCACTTTGGGGTGTGAGGCATAACCCAGCACGCCGCGTATATCCAGCCGGTCCTGCAACTCCTTCAGACGCCGCGGATTGGTATCCACGATAGTGATATCGTTTTCTTCGGTGGACAGGCTGTGTGCAACGGTGGAGCCCACCTGGCCGGCTCCCAGTACTACAATTTTCACCGCTTGCCTCCGCCGACTGATTTGGGATCAATGCCCAGAGAGCGTAATTTGCGATACAGGTGAGTGCGCTCCATGCCGACTGATTCAGCCAGCTTGCCCACACTGCCACCGGCTTTGCGCAACTGGTAACTGAGGTATTCGCGTTCAAATTGTTCGCGTGCCTCACGCAGGGGTAGTTCGAAAATATCGGATTGCAGATGCTCTGTCTGGGGCGGTTCGGAGGGACTGAGCAATAAAGCATCTTCCACTTCAGCCACGCTTACTTCACCTTCGCCGCCCAGGATCAACAAGCGCTGTACCAGGTTGCGCAATTCGCGGATATTGCCTGGCCAGCTGTGATTGCGCAGCCGGTTCAAAGCCGCCATGGAGAATGCGCGATAAGGCAGGTCTTCGTGGTTGGGTATCCAGTCGGCATAAAAGCGCACCAGTTCGGGCACATCTTCTGCGCGGTCTTTCAAGGGTGGTAATTGCAGCGGCAGTACATTCAGGCGGAAATACAATTGCTCCAGGCTGGGGTCTTTAGCGGCCAGTTCCACCAGCTCAGCACTGCCACTGGCGATGATGCGGCAATTGAGGTTGCGTTTGCCGCCTTCGCCTTCCTGTGTGTATTGGCCGGACTCCAGAACCTGACTGATCAGACGGCGCGCATCGGCTGCGATATCCTGGATATCATTCAGATACAGCGTGCCGCCTGCGGCCTGATCAAATAATCCTGCCTGGCCATTGCTGCCATTACCTCGGCCCAGCAAGTAGTCGCGCATGCTGTCGCTTTCGAGTTCAAAATGATCCAGGCAAACAAAGGCACCTTTGTTGTTACTGCGTGAGTGTATGAAACGGGCCAGCGATTCGCGGCCACATCCGGGCTCGGCGGTAATGAGTACATGGTGATCGTGGTGGGCTGCCTGCTCCGCCTTGCTGCGCAACAGCTGCATGATCGCGCTGTTGCCCATGGGTTCGTTGACCGGCGAGCGGGTTTGCCGGTGGCCTGCTTCCTGTCCGGATTTGCTGCTGGCCAGGGCCTGGCTGACGACTGCCAGCAATCGTGCCAGTGACAATGGCTTCTGGACGAAATCGAAAGCGCCCAGCCGGGTGGCTTCCACTGCGGTTTCCACCGAGCCGTGGCCCGACATCACCACCACCGGGCAGCGTAACTTGCCACCGGAAGACCATTCCTTGAGCAGCGTGATACCGTCCACATCCGGCATCCAGATATCCAGTAAAACCAGCTCCGGGGGATTGCGGGCAAACTCGGCACGGGCAATGTCGCCATTCTCAGCCACACTGACGCGGTAACCCTCATCGACCAGGATTTCGGAGACCAATTGGCGGATATCCGGTTCGTCGTCGACAACCAGAATGTGAGCTTGCGTCATGCTTTCAGATCGATTGTTGCGTAG
>JBBKVS010000130.1:0-4709 GCA_037968555.1 Lysobacterales bacterium
CTACATCGTTCTTATTCTGGAAGTTTGTGGTCGTCAGCGGGGGGTGATTACCAGTTAACCCCTTCAGCAGAAGAAGGCTATGGCTTGACCCCTGAAACGTTGGTGTTTGGCTCAACATCTGGACTGCGCCAGGATGTGAAGGCCTGGGTCAACAATCCGGCCAGTAACCACGGCTGGATACTGCGCGGCAATGAGACCTTGGCTTTTTCGGCCAGGCGGATTTTTGCGCGAGAATCCACGGGTTTCGATGTGCCGCTGCTGACGGTCAATTATTCCATCCCCAACCCCAGTGACAGCCTGGAATTGACTCAAATTGCCACAGGACTGAGCAATCCGGTGGCCATCGCTAATGCCAATGATGGTTCGGGGCGTTTGTTCATCGTCGAACAGACCGGCAGCATACGTATTTTCGATACCCAATCCCAGACGCTGCTTGCGACACCCTATCTCGATATCAGCGGTATTATCGATGTTTCCGGTCCCGAACAGGGCTTGTTGGGCCTGGCTTTCCACCCGGATTTTGTTAACAACCGTCAGTTTTATGTTTATTACATACGTGACCCTGGGCCCGGTCTGGATCGCAGTGTGGTGGCCATGTATCAGCAGCATGCCGTAACACCAAACGTGGCCGTAACCCCAGGAACGACTGTGCTGGAGTTTGAGCAGGATGCCGCGAATCATAATGGGGGTGATCTGCATTTTGGTGCAGACGGGTACCTTTATATTGCCAGTGGCGATGGCGGCGGCGCCAATGATATCCACAATAACGCGCAGAACATCAATTCCCTGAAAGGCAAAATGCTGCGCATTGATGTCGATGGATCGCCACCCATTGGCGGTGAGTTGTGTGGCATTGTGAAAAATTACGGTATCCCTGCGGGCAACGCCTTTCCGGGAGGCGGTAACGGCTGTGATGAAGTCCTGCACCTGGGATTACGCAACCCTTGGAAGTTCAGCTTTGATGCACTGAGCGAAGAGATGTATATCGGCGATGTGGGTCAGGGCGAATGGGAAGAGGTGGACTATGCGGCACCCGGTGCTTCAGGACTCAATTTTGGCTGGCCCTGCCGTGAAGGCGCGCATCCCTTCCGCAATGATGTGACTTGCCCCAACGCCGTGGAGCCCATTATCGAATACTCCAGTGGACCCGCCACCAACGAACGTTCTATTACGGGTGGTTATGTGTATCGGGGAGCCGGAACCCATTTGTCCGGCTATTATGTTTATGGCGATTACTGGTCAGATCGTATTTGGCTGGCTCGCCAGGTCAATGGCGTGTGGAACAGCACCGAGTGGGTAGCCGCCGCCGGGATACTGAGCAGCTTGACCGCCTTCGGTCAGGATCAACAATGCGAGTTGTATGTGGCTGACCTCGACGCTGGCAAGGTATTTCGCATAGACGATGATGAAATGGTGCAGCGTTCAGGCTTTGAAGCCCTGCGTTGCCAGTAGTTCGGGGTTGGAGCTAAGGTGCTGATGGGCAACCTCAATCGATTCCTGTTGCTTATCCTGGCCTGCCTGGTGATGCAGCAGAGCGCTTGGGCAGCCATTCCCGAGGCTGCAGCAAATGCTCTGCGTAACCGCGTAGCCAGCGCTGGTGAACTTCGCGTCATTGTGCAAATTGCTGCTATCGATCAGACGCTGGGCGACATGTTGCCGGCAGCCCGCCAGTCCCGAATGCAACTGATCGCGGGTTTGCAATCCGGCTTTTTCGCTCAGGTTCGACAACCCGGCTTGCAGGAGATTTCACGCTTCGAAACCATTCCTTTTGTGGTGCTTTCTGCCGATCTTGCAGCCATTGATCTGTTGGCCAATCTGCCACAAGTGCTCAGCATCCAGGAAGATATTCCGGAAGCGCCGACCCTGGCCAGTAGTTTGCCGGTGATCGGTGCAGCCAATGCCTGGGCGGCTGGCTATGATGGTACCGGACAGGTGGTCGCGGTGCTGGATACCGGTGTCTCCAACAGTCATCCTTTTTTCCCGCCGGGGAAAGTAGCTGCCCAAGCCTGCTTCTCGTCTAACGGCGACAGTGTTTCCTTTTGCTCTGGTCAAGCTTCGAGCTCAACGGCGCCCGGCAGTGGAACCAATTGTCCGGTCACTATCAGTGGCTGCGATCATGGTACTCATGTGGCTGGTATTGCTGTGGGCAATCCTGCCAGTGGCTCGAACAAGGGAGTGGCAGGCGATGCACGTCTGATCCCCATCCAGGTGTTCTCTTGTTTCGGCTCGGTTCAGAGATGCAAAGATGGTACCAGTCCGGGCTTTGCCAACGCTCTGGCTTACCCGTCAGACCAGATCAGAGGCCTGGAGCATGTGTTAACGCTAAGCGCCAGCATCAGCATTGCTGCAGTGAATGTGAGCATAGGCAGTTCTATGACGTTCAGCAATCAGGCCAGTTGTGATGCAGAGAATGGGGCACGCAAGGCTGCTATCGATAATTTACGAGCCGCTGGTATTGCCACCATCATTGCTGCTGGAAATTCCAGCAACAAAGTGGGGCTGTCTCAACCAGGCTGTATTTCTTCCGCTATCAGTGTGGGAAATACGACCGATGCAGACGAAATTGCTGCAACTTCCAATGTGGCCGCATTTCTGAAACTGTTGGCACCCGGTAGCGATATCACCTCGTCCGTTCCAGGTGGTTCGGTGGCTTCAAAAAGTGGTACGTCCATGGCTGCACCGCATGTCGCGGGCGCATGGGCGATTTTGCGTGAAGCCAAACCAGACGCAACAATAGACCAGGTCCTTACTGTCTTGCGGGACAGTGCAACTTCCATAGACGATCAACGTGACGGTGGAAGTATCATTGATATGCGCCGTATCAACCTGGGCCACGCGGTGACAGTTTTTACCCAGCCACAGCCAAAAATAACAACCAATCCGCTGGGGGGCAGCAGCATAGACCTGGGTGATGTAACCCCAGGTGCCAGTGGGGCAGTAATGAATATTTCAGTCAGCAATACGGGCAACGCTGACCTGACGCTGAGCTGTGATGTCACCGGTGCACAGGCTTCGATGTTCGTTATGCTGCAATGCCCGAGCCCCATCGCTGCAAGTACTTCGTCTGATATTTCCTTGCGTTGTGATCCCCAGAATGGCGGAGAGCTGACGGCCACGCTGGCAGTAAGCAGTAATGATCTGACCGAATCGCAACTCTATTTCAGCCTGAGTTGTACAGGTCTGGGTCCGGAAATTGCCAGTTTGCCGGTGTCCGGTACCGAGCTGGATTTCGCTGGTGTGCAGGTTGATACCCACAGCAGCCTGCAACACATTCAGATCACCAACAGCGGCAACCAGGCACTGAATTTGCTTTGTAATCTGTCGGGTGCTGATCTTGGGTCCTTTGCCGTAACGGCTTGCCCCACCAACATTGCCGCGGGTGGGCAAGCGCTAGTCAGTCTCCGCTGCCAACCCGGTGAAGCGGGCGCCAGCAGTGCCAGCCTGGCAATCACCAGCAATGATTTTGATGAGAGCCCTCTCAGCTTCGCACTGGCCTGTGTTGGACTGGCCCCTGAGTTTTATAGCAATCCGCCGCCTGGCAGCCTGCTGGATTTTGCTGTAGTCATCGTGAGTAAGAGCAGTGAACCGCTGGAAGTGACTATAAGCAATACAGGCGGGGCTGCCTTGAATATGAGCTGTACTTTGCAAGGGCTCAACAGCACCGCTTTCCAGTTAGTGCAATGCCCCAGCAGTATTGAGGCCATGCAATCCGCGTTGGTGCAATTGCGCTGCAGTCCAGTAAGCGTTGGCGACAAACTGGCGCAATTGCGAATCAACAGCGATGATGGCGACGAACCTGAAGCACTCTTTGAATTGAGCTGTCAGTCTCAAGCCAGTCCCGGGACTGTTTTCAGGGATGGTTTTGAAGTTGACTGAAGGCTTCCGGACTGGTTGCCGGAAGCTAGTTGCTGGCTTCGAAACCATCCTGGAATATCCTGCCCACACCAAACATCTCGGCACTGTTCAGTATCAGCAGATTGCCGACATCGTTGAGTACTGAACCATCGCCCTGCATTTCATTGATGATCAAGTCGGTAATGCCATCGCCATTCACATCACCTTCAGCACCGCTGTAACACAGCACATCGCCCGCAAAGCCATTGCCATTGCCTTCGGCGCCATAGACCTCAAAAATGCTGACGCCATTGCTGGGAAAATTGGCGGGTTTCAGGTCAGATAGGGCCGGGAACTTGGAATCCTGGCCCAGCACGATATGCAGGGTACCGGCACCACCACGGCCAAATGGATTATCTTTGGGTGAAGAAAAAGCCAGGTCGTCTATGCCGTCACCATTGAAATCGCCGTGCATGGCCGTATCACCTGCGATGGCACCGAGTACTGGTCCCACAAAAGTGCTCATATTGAAACCAACAGGCGGCGCGTCGACGATGATGGTCTGGTTTTTCCAACTGGCGATGTCGTAAATGACATGTCCAGTTCCAGCATTACTGCGGTTGGGAATGGCACCCCAGCCATCGGCGGTCAAATCCCCTACAAACAGATCGGCCGCGCCGTTGTTGTCATAATCCAGCCCGCCCAGGATTTCTTCGCCAAAAGCATTATTGCGGCTGCCACCGGTCAGGGTGGTGACGCTGCCGCCCCCCAGTCCGATACGGAAATCAGGTGGATTTGGTGTCCAGGTGCCGCTAAAATTGTTATCCCATACCACAAACAGCTTGCCTTTGGGATCCCCGCCGTCACTGTAACCT